>JAGXOK010000002.1:30632-66683 GCA_023659935.1 Candidatus Aenigmarchaeota archaeon LH_S6
GAAGAAAGCGCCAGCCTCACTTTACGGCAGGTTGTGCTCGATAGAAAAATTCTAGCCACTCTACTTACCCAAGAATTTCTTATAAGGTAGCGAACTATCTGACTTTTTATCTGACCGGCAGGATTGTACACTTTGAAAACTGGGGTAAACTCTTCATCAACATCAAGAAACCTCAAAACATCTCTGTATACTTTCGATGTGTTGTTTACTATATCATCAAAGACAACTATATGAATCTGCTTCCATCCAAAAACATTAACATATCTTTTGATTTGTTCAGTGTATAGAGGTATCTCTGAGTAGAAAAGGCGTTCAGGAAAACTCACATGCTTGGGTATGCGGAACCCCTTTCTCCGATCCTGTTCTGCGTCTAATGCTTCCTCAAAATCAGTAATATCCTCACTACCTTTGCGGATCAAGTGGTTATGTAGTGAATATAGCATGTCCACAGGATTCCTAATCTGAATAATAATTTTCGCATGAGGACAGAACTTTTTGATTTCTGCCGCTGCCCGTTTTGAATATAAATACCATACAGATTTCTCTCCCACTCTCCTCTCATTTCCGGCTTCAGAAAAGTAACTTAGATACCCCTCTTCCATCAACTGCCTCGGATTGAAACGAATATCTTTACTAAAAAAATGTGGCTCTCCATAGGCCATAAACACATCAGGATGCTGTCTAAGATATCTGGCCATTGAGGTAGTGCCACATTTTGGTGCACCCACAATAAAGAAATCTGGTTTTCTCATAAACTAAATAAATAAAATAAAAGAGTTTCAAGTTGATAAGGGAATCAACGATTTGTCCAAACTTTTTTATTCCCTACACCAATAGGACAAATCCCGACCCAGCAGTTTACTTAACCTTTTCACTTCTGGTTCAAATTGTCTTTGAAGTCTCTTACGCACATGCCTGTCCATCGGTGGTTTGGGCTTTTTACTGGTGTTCCAACGAAAAAGGGTCTGTCCAATTATACGACGGGTGGTATATGGTAAAAGAGTTCTACCAATTTTCTTCACCCAAAAATTTTTCATGAATTTGTGAAGCAACATACTTCTTCGTGGATTGCCAGAATTGTACACTTTGAGATCTGGAGTAAATTGATCATCAACCTCGAGGAATCTTAAGACATCTCTATATGTATTTAGAGTATCTTTTACCAAATCATCAAAGAGAACTATATGAATCTGCTTCCATCCAAAAGAGTTAACATATCTTTTGATTTGTTTTGTATAAGAAATTTCTGAATAAGAAAGAAGTTTAGGAAAATCTACTGTCCTTTTGGGTATCCGTAATCCCTTTCTTCGATCTTCTTCTGCTTCCAGTGCTTTTTCAAAATCTACAATGTCCTCCCAACCACTGCGAAGAAAATGACCATGTAAAGAATAAGCCCAGTCCACAGGATTTCTAATCTGAATAATGATTTTCGCATGAGGACAGAACTTTTTGATTTCTGATGCTGCCTTTTTTGAACGCAGATATGAAGGAGATTTCTCTCCCACCATCTTCTCATCTCGGGCTTTGGAGAAGAGGTCTAGATACTCCTCTTCTGTCAGTTTTTTATCACGAGATGTATCACTACCAAAGAAACGTGGTTCTCCATAGGCCATAAACACATCAGGATGCTGTCTAAGATATCTGGCCATTGAGGTAGTGCCACATTTTGGTGCACCCACAATAAAGAAATCTGGTTTTCTCATAATAACATGAAAATATTTTTCCTTTAAAGCCTTTGTTAATTTATGTTAACAGGGGCCAGGGCAACCAGAATTAGTTTTGCTCCTTAGAGAGCGTCTTCATAATTTGGTGCCCTTTTATAACGACCAGTTAACATGCTCCTCTGAGAGCGGATAGATACTTGTCGTTATAGCCCAGTTTGGCCTATGTTAAGAGGTAAGACCATGATATATATAGGAATGGATACACATAAATACTTTATCCAAGGGGTAGCAATAGACGAGAAAGGAAGAAAAGTAAGAGAATTAAAATTCAAGAATAGGAGGGAAGAAATAGAAAGATTTGTAAGAAGCTTTGGTTCAGAAATCAAAGTAGCAATAGAAGGAACTTTTGGATGGCAGCATGTTTATGAGACTTTGGAATCAATAAAGGTAGAGATAACTTTGGTTAATGTCAGAAGAACAAAAGTTATTGCAGAGAGTAAGATAAAGACAGATAAGTTGGATGCTTTGGCAATAGCACAATGTTTGAGAACAGGATTTATTGCAGAATCCTATGTTCCTAAACCAGAGATTAGAAGGATAAGGGAGATTGTTAGACACAGAATTTCTTTAAAGATGGAAGTAAAGAGGATTAAGAACAAGATACATGCAATCTTACTAAAGAATGGAATAAAGCAGGGATTTACGGATCTATTTGGAAAAAGGGGGATAGAATTCTTGCTAAAAGTTAAACTAGTAGAGCAGGATAGGTATAGACTAAACTCCTACTTAAGAATCTTAAACTCCCTAAACAAGGAAGTTGATGAAGTTACAGAAAGAATAAACAAAATAAGTAAGGCAGATAAAGATGCTATGCTATTAACAACAATCCCAGGGATCAGTTATTACTCTGCTTTGCTAATTTTAGCAGAGATAGCAGATGTAAAAAGATTTAGTTCAGCAGATAAACTTTGTTCCTATGCTGGTTTAGTTCCAAGAGTCATACAATCGGGTAATCATGAATATCACGGAAGACTAATAAAAGAGTGTGATCAAAACTTGAAGTGGATTTTAACCTAATGTGCACATGTGCATGTTAGATATTGTAACTCAAAGGTCACAAAACATTATAGAAGAGTTGAGAAAAGAAGGGGAAAGAATAAGGCAATAGTTGCAGCCTCCAGAGAACTGCTGGTTGGGATGTATTCTATGTTGACCAGATAAGAAGCTTTTAAGGTTAATGGATAAAGTATTTAAAGTTTAAAAACAAATAAAGTTAGGGGAGAAAGAAAGATATTTTCATAGATAAACTAAATAAAACCATTTTCTTCTAAATGCTTAACTACTTTATTTGTGCTTCCTTCAATACTTTCTTGGTCTGTTCTCAGTTCAATCTCAGGATTTTGGGGAGACTCATAGGGATCGGAAACACCAGTAAAGTTTAGGATTTCTCCTCTTCTTGCCTTCTGATACAATCCTTTTTTGTCTCTTTTTTCGCAAATTCCAAGGGGAGCGTTACAAAATACTTCTATAAAATTGTTGGTTTCTCTCCGAGCCATATCCCTGATTTTTCTATAAGGGGAGATGAAAGAGCAGATAGTTCCAATATTATTTTTACTCAAAAGACGAGCAACCATAGTTATCCTTCTGATATTCTCGTCTCTATCTTCTTTGGAAAATCCCAAATCCTTGCTTAATGACTGACGAACAATATCTCCATCTAATCTTTCAAGCTTCAATCCTTTCTCTTTCAAAATTTGGTGAACTCTGTTGCCAACAGTGGTCTTACCAGCTTGGCTGAGGCCAGTGAACCACAAAACAAACCCTTTCTGATCCACTTGGTTTTTGTACATTTCATCAACTAAAGCATTTTTGCTTTGAGATAAGAAATTGTAAACTGCTGGTCTGATAACATATTCAGGAGGGGTGTTTTTGATTTGAATGTGTTCTCTAAGCTTTGTTCCGCTAAAAGAAACCCCTTCTTCTTTGGGGCATTCTGGCTGGAATACATGAATTTTCTTTTTTGGCCAGTAAACAACTTCTGGATATTTTAAAATCTCAATACCAATCTCCTCTTTTTTAAAATTATTAAAGATTTTTTGAGCGTCAAAAGGACCGTAGTAATCCCCACATCCAGCATGGTCCCTGCCTACAATAAAGTGGGAACAGCCAAAATTCTTTCTAATCAAAGCGTGGAAAACTGCCTCTCTTGGTCCAGCATATCTCATTTTTAAAGGTAAAATTCCTAAAAATATTTTATCTTTTTGATAATACTGGTTAATTAGAATCTCATAACTTATTAAAATATACTCATCTTTAAAATCTCTAATTTTTTTCTCTCCAATCACCGGTTGAATAAATAAACCATCTGTTTCTTTAAGAGCCTGTTTTTGTAAAAATTCATGTCCTACGTGAGGAACATTTCTGGTTTGAAAAGCAACCACAGTTTCCCATCCTCTTTCTCTAAATATTTTTCTTGTTTGTCGAGGAGTAAAATTATACTCTGGAAAAGGTTCTCGAGAATCATCCAGAATTTTAACTTCCCCTCCTATCAAAAATTTACCCATCTTATAAACCTCACTGACCCCTGGATGATCTTTATCTTTAGTACCAAACATATTCTTAGCCAAAGAATGTTTATCATAAGGAAAAATTTGGATGTTTTCTAAGTGAGCAACTGGTTTTTTTCCATCTATTAAAAGAACTTCTTTTTCATTTTTAATTCTTTTATAATCTTTTGCTGAAATATCCAAGACGATTGGGATTGGCCAAATCACTCCATTGGCGAGTCGCATCTCAGAAACCACTCTATTAAAATCATCTTTTTTTAGGAAACCAGTCAGGGGAGAGTAAACTCCATAGGCAATATTTTTTACATCCTTAACCTGTTCTATATCCAACTTTATTTTTTTAAAACTCTCAATATTCTCTAAAATATCCCTCTTTTCTTGAGGAGATACAGTTTTGTCTATTAATTTTCTACCATGGGCAGAGATCATAATATTTATAGCCAAGTTTTAATTAAGGTGCATATTCCTAATATAGTGATTAGAATTCCTAATATCATCTTTAACTTTTTTTCTGACTTAAATTTTGCAGTGAAATGAGGACCAATTACAGCCCCAACTATTGATCCTACAGTTAATAATAAAGGAAGGTTCCAACCAGAGATTCCCTTTGTAAAATAGTAAGTTAAAAATCCAGCAATGCAAATTGGAGCTTTAGATAAGGTAGTAGATCCTATAGAGCTTTTGATAGTTCTTCCAGAAATTATTTGTCCTGAAGTAACTACTGGTCCAAAACCACCTCCAGATATCCCTTTATTAAAAGCGCTTAATATCCCTATTCCTATTATTCTCTTCCAAGAAAATCTGAGATTAAGCTTAGAAAGAAGAATGATTCCCATTACTATAACTAATCCTCCAATATAAGTTTTTAGAGCAACTTTTGGAATATTTATCGCAATTAAAACAGAGAATATCATAGCAATAACTCCTAAACCAGTAATACAAAAAGTAACTTTTAAATCTTTAGTTGTTCCTCTATTAAAAGTTTCTCTATAACCCAATTTTGCCAATCTCTCAATGATATACTTGGGGTCTTTGCTTTTAAAAGTAAAATCTACATTTTTTAAACGGTGATGGAATACAGCTGCACTAAATCCTCCTACTGCCTGAGAAAATAAAATTGAAGGTACTACCAATAATGGTTCAAACCCAACAATAATAAGGACCGGGGAAAGAATTGTCCCATAAAGCATTCCCAAAGAAGAATCAATCAATTCGCATATCAGAGCACCTATGATTAATCCCAAGATTAGGAATAAGATAAACTCCATTTTTTAATTTCTTTATTTTATTATATAATTAAAATATGATCTTAAAGAAAAAAATTAAAGATTTTCTACTTTGGTCTCAAAAATATACTGAAACTGATATGGTTTATCTTGCCCGGGGAGGGTTTTGGTGGATCTTTGGAAGAGTCCTTATTTTCTTAATTTCTTTGGCTACATTGACAGCTTTTGCCCATTGGTTTCCTAAAGAAACCTATGGAGCTTATCAATATATTCTTTCAATGATTGGAATTTTAAGTATTTTTGCTTTGCCAGGAATGAATATTGCCTTAGTCAGAACCGTTGCTCGAGGATACGAAAAAATGATTTATCCTTGTGCTAAAACTAAAATCAAATGGGGTTTAGTCGGCAGCGGAATTGGTTTAATTATTTCTTTTTGGTATCTTTTTCATCAAAATTTTATTTTGGGGATTTCTTTCTTAATTGTGGGGGTCTTCCTTCCTTTTAGTAAGACTCTTAATCTTTTCCTTCCTTTTTGGCAGGGAAAGAAAAGATTTGATATCCAAAGTAAATATTCAATTTTGTTAAATTTCTTGGCAGCTTTAACCCTAATTCCAGTAATTTTTCTTACTAATGATCTCATTTTAATCGTCTTTACTTATTTTGCTTCCCGAACCCTTCTTGAAGCTATTCTCTTTAAATCTACTCTAAAAAAAATAAAAAATCAAGGAACAGAAAAAGAAACAATTTCTTTTGGAAAGCATTTAACTTTAATAAAAACTATTTCCACTTTTGCAAATCGAATCGACAAAATTATTATCTGGCAGTTTTTAGGACCCACTTCAGTAGCAATTTATTCTTTTGCTCAACTTCCGATTTCAAGACTTCAACAATTAATTCCTATTTCTTCTTTAGCCTTACCAAAAGTAAGCGAAAAAAACGTTAAAGAAATTAAAAAAGGAATTTTTAAAAAATTTTCCAAACTTTTTTTGGTTTCTATTCCTTTGTCTCTCTTTTTTATTTTAATTGCTCCCTATCCTTATAAAATTCTTTTTCCTACCTATTTAGAATCTATTGTCTATTTTCAAGTTTTAGCTTTAATCTTAATTTTTATTCCCTTTAAACTTCTTGGCGCTTCTTTGGTAGCAGAAATGAGAAAAAAAGAGCTTTATATCATTAGATTTGCCACTCCTTCTTTAAAAATAATTTTGTTTTTAGTTTTGATTCCTTTTTATGGAATTTGGGGAATAATTGCCGCGATTCTAATTTCCAAAATTTTTAATGGAGGGCTAGTGCTCTATTTTTTTAAAAGGATCTAACTTAATTAGTGGTTTTTTCTGAATTATATTTTTTTTCGAAGAAATAAAATAATATGTAGAATCATAAATAGAAGCAGATAATATTATGGTAGGCCAATTATTTATTTCAGATGAAAATATAGTTAAAGTAATAGATCAAAAAAATACAAAATTTATAAATCCGAAGACCTATAAAATACAAAAGCAAAATGAACAGTTTATAAAAGATTTTCAAAAAAAAGTAGAACAAAACAGGATAAAAAAGTTATTTACCGTTAATGGTTATTCTTTATGGAGTTTCTTTGAACCTTTAATCCTAGGCAATTCTCCATTTCATGGTCGATTAAGTTTTCCACGGTATCGTAGATTACATATTGAAATAAATAAATTTAATTTTATTCTCAATAGGGAAGAACCAACAGAAATAATAATTGAAAATTTAGATGAAATTTCTAAGCAAACAATTAAAAAAATATGTGAAACTAAAGGGATAGAACTAAGAGATAATTCTCTAAAAAAGAGAAAAAAATATTTCAACAAGTTTCTTTATAATCCTTTTTTTATAAACTCTTACCTAAGACTAAGATTTTTTTTAAGAAGAGTATTATCAAAAAAACAAAAAAGAGGAAATAAAGAAATTTTGTTTTTGACTTCCGACAGATTTAATAAACAAAAAGATACTGACAATTCAATTTTTGGTCCAATTATTAGAAAATTAAAAAACCAGAAAAAGAAGTATCTACTTATAGACTATGATAGAACTTACAAAACAAGTATTTTTGATTTACTTAGGAGATTTTTGCTTAGACCAGAATCAAAATTTATAGGTTGCTATTACACAAAAAATGTTAATAAAAAAACTAAAGATTTATATAGATCTATAAAAAAAAGATTGAATGAAATAAAAAACAATCAAAATTTTAGAAATTTATTTGTGTATAAAGGAATTGACTTATGGGATTTATTTGAAAAGCAGATAGATTATATATTTAAAATAACACCTTTATTTTTGGCAGATATGCTTACAATTACAGATGAACTTTTAAAAGTAGAAAAACCAAAAGTTGCTGTTTTAGTTGGTGAAAGTGATTTTTATTCAAAAGCATTAATTTTGAATTCAAAAAAATATAATATAAAAACAGTAACCTTACAGTTTGGTCCTATAAGAAAAACCTTTTCTGATTTAAATCCTACAAATGATATTATACCTGATATCAAATGTGTTGATGGTAATTATGAAAAGAATATTATAACCAATATCTACAATTATTCGAAAAAGATTGTTAAGGTTACTGGAGAACCAAGATACGATTGCCTAGTTAAAAATAATTGGGATAAAAAGGAAATTTTTAGACAATTAAATTTAAGTTCAAAAAGGAAGATACTTCTTTTTATAGACGGAGATTTAAGAGCAAGCTTAAAATTTTTACCAGAAATACCAAATCTTACTAAAAATTATAAAATTCAAGTAATAGTAAAACTACATCCTGATATCTCCAACAAACGGAAAAGAATATATAAAAAATATCTCGGATGTGAAAAATATATAAAGATAGTAGATAACTTTAATACTTCTAAGTTAGTATATATATCAGATGTTGTAACAACTTCTGGTTCAACAGTTGCTATAGAAGCGATAATAGCAGACAAGCCATTAGTTTTATTAGACCCTTTTCATATTAATATAGAACCACACTATGCAGAAGAAGGTGGAGCATTACTTGTTCACAATGAAAAAGACTTCAGAAAACTTATAAAATCATGTTTATTTGATAGAAAATATATAGATAAATTAAGAATAACAAGAGAAAAAAGCAAAAAATTACATACAGGATACAATCCTAAAGGCCAGGCAACACAAGAAGTTGTAGAGATAATAGAAAGATTTTTGTAGTTTTATAATTAAAAATAATCCTTATAATTTATCTAAAATATATTATGTGTGAAAAACACTACCATAAAAAAAGGTGATTTAGATGTCTATGCTAGATGAAAAAACAATCTTGATAACTGGAGGAACCGGCTCATTTGGTCAAAAATTTACTGAAATTCTTTTAAGAGAACATAATCCAAAAAGTGTGCGTATTTATGATAATCGTGAACTTGCAGAAGTACAAATGGAAAAAGATTTTAATGATAATAGATTGAGATTCTTGATAGGGGATGTTCGCGATAGAAACAGGCTTTACAGGGCAATGAATGGCATTGATATTGTTGTTCATGCTGCTGCTCTGAAACATGTACCTATATCCGAATATAATCCAATAGAAGCTGTAAAAACAAATATTGATGGTGCTGCAAATGTTATTGATGCTGCAATAGATAATTCAGTAGAAAAGGCAATTGCAATCAGTACAGACAAAGCTGTTCACCCGGTTAATTTATATGGAGCAACTAAAATGGTTGCCGAGAAACTATTTATTCAGGGAAATACTTATACGGGAGGAAAAAAAATTAAATTTAGCTGTGTTAGGTATGGAAATGTGGTTGGAAGTAGCGGGAGTGTAATTCCACTATTTAAAGAACAAAAGAAAAATGGAGAAATCACAATTACAGATGAGAAAATGACAAGGTTTTGGATTACTTTGGAACAGGGCGTGCATTTTGTCATAAATTGTCTTGAACTGATGAAAGGTAGGGAAATTTTTATTCCAAAAATTCCAAGTATGAAAATTACTGATTTAGTAGAAGTTATAGCTCCAGAAGCTAAAAGGAGAATTATAGGTGTACGCCCCGGGGAAAAACTTCACGAGATTCTTTTAACAGAAGAAGAAGCCAAGCACACAAAAGAATTTGATAATTATTTTATAATTGAGCCCGAACATAGTTTTTGGGAGAAAGAAAATTTTAAAGATGGAAAACCTCTCCCAGAAGGATTTAGATATACAAGCAATAATAATCAAGAGCGGATTACGAAAGAGCAACTTAGAAAAATTGTTGATAACTTATGATGTATAAAGAATTATCCCGTGTAAAGCATAAAAGAGAAGATGGGTGGCTTTCTGAATTAATCTCAATGAATTACAGAGATGATCCTTTTAATTGTTTACACTCCTATTTGGTTTCAATAAATCCCAGAAAAACACGCGCTGAGCATTACCATAAAAGAAAAGAGGAATGGCTCGCAATCACTTCTGGAAAAATTATTTTACTTTTAGAAGATGTAAATTCAAAGAAAAAAGAGAGAATATTCCTTGATTCAAATTCTGAAGATTATAAAATAATTTATATTCCCCCTCTTGTTGCTCATACAATAAAAAATTTTGGCAGTACTAAAGCAAGCTTAGTTGTATTTAGTAAGACCCCAGAAGATTTAGAGGATACAATTCCTTATAAAACAGAAGAAGAAAAATGATACCCTATGGACATCAATGGGTTGACGAAGAAGATATAGAAGAAGTAATCAAAGTTTTGAAGAGTGATTGGGTCACCCAGGGACTAAAAATACAAGAATTTGAGAATGCTCTATGCGAATATGTAGGTTGTACATTAAGAGGAATAGAAAAACTATCTTTAGATAATTATCTGTTCTTAATAGAATAGGTAAACTCAAGAATAGCAAAGGTCGATGACGAAATAAGAGAAGCTAGCAGATCCTTAAATGATGCAGAATTGTTGACAACAATTTCTGGAATTGGATATTATTCTGCATTGCTAATTTTGTCGGAGATTTTAGACATAAAGAGATTCAAATCAGCGAAGAGGTTTGTTCTTATGCAGGATTGGTTCCATCGATTTATCAGTCTGGAGATAAACTAAGGACAGAAAGAATCACAAAGCAAGGAAGTAAGTGGTTGAGATGGATTCTGATTCAGGCAAGTCATAAGTCAGTACTTAGTGATGGGTTTTTAAGAGACTTCCATGACAGGATAGTAAACAGGAGAGGAAAGAACATTGCAACAGTTGCTGTTGCGAGAAAGTTGTTAATCTATATTTACAAGATATTGGAGACAAAAGTTTCTTATAGACACTAAAAAAGGGTTTGTCTTTTTCATAGTCATTAAAGGGTAAACCCTATAAAAGGCGACGACCCCCACTGGAACTTAGATTCCGAATAGATGAATGTCGCCATCCACATTTAAATTTAAAAACAAGTTAATATAGGTGTTTTCATAGATGAATAAAATTCTTATTACAGGTGGTAGTGGGCTTCTTGGAAGTAATATTGCAAAATTAGCTTCTTCGAATTTTAAAGTTTATACAACATATAATAAAAATAGAGTTAGTATGAAAGATGTTTATTTTTTTCAAATTGACATTACAAAAAAAGAACAACTCATTAAAATAGAACAGATAAAGCCAGAGCTTATAATCCATTGCGCAGCTCTAACAAATGTGGGTTACTGCGAAGAACATCCAACTGAGGCATATAACCAAAATGTTCTTGCAAGCATTAATATAGCAGAGATAGCTAAAAAAATTGGTGCGTATCTAATTCATATCTCAACAGATAGTGTTTTTGATGGAACAAAGGGTAATTATAGAGAGGGTGACATACCAAGCCCAATCAATATATATGGAAGGACAAAGTTGGAAGCTGAACAAAGAGTGTCATCAATCCACACTCATTCGTGTATTATTCGAACGAATATTTATGGCTGGAACAAAAGAGATAAATTTAGCTTAGCCGAATGGATGTTAAATAAATTAACAAATAATGAGGAACTACCTGCATTAAAAGATATTTATTTTTCACCTATATTAGTAAATTATCTTGTAGATATATTGTTTAAATTACAAGAGAAAAAAAATGAAGGTATTATTCATATTGCAGGGAGCGAGACATGTACTAAATTAGAATTTGCTTACATGATATCAGAAGTATTTAATTTTGATAAGAGTCTAATAAAACCTGTTAGTATCCATGAATTAGGACTAAAAGCACCAAGAGGATTGGATACGTCCTTAAATGTATCAAAAGCAGAAAAGATTCTAAAAAAACATTTACCCAGGGTTAAAGAAGGATTAAAAAAAATGAAGAAATTGTATGAAGAAGGATATGTTGAGGAGTTGAAACATGGCTGAGAAAAAAGTAATTGCTGTTATTCCTGCACTAAATGAAGAAAATACAATTTCAGAAGTGATCAGAGGGGTAAAGAAATATGTAAATGAAATAATTTTGGTTGATGATGCATCTACAGATAAGACATCAATTATTGCTCAACGAGAGGGCGCGGTTGTCATTTCTTATAAGAAAAATAAGGGTTATGATAAAAGTATTAACGATGGTTTTGCATTGGCAGAAAAGAGGGGAGCAACAACTATTTCAACTTTTGATGGTGATGGTCAGCATAATCCAGAAGATATTCCTAAAATTATTGAATCAATCTTAGATGGAGAAGCAGATGTTGTAGTTGGAAAAAGACCGCACTATACCAGAATTGCAGAATATCTTTTTGCGCTTGTCGCAAAGATTAAACTAAACATTGATGACCCCCTATGTGGGCTCAAAGCTTATCATATAAATGTGTATAAAGATGTTGGATATTTTGATAGATTCTCATCAATAGGAACTCAACTTCTGTTCAATGCAAAAAGGAGGGGATATAGAATAGTTCAAAGAAATATCACACTAAATGAAAGAAAGGACACTCCTCGATTTGGGAAAAGATTCAAAGCAAATTGGAAGATACTTAAAGCGATTATTAAAATATTATGTTGGAGGGGCAAATGAAAAGGACAAAAATAGGAGAGCAGTGGGTGGGCGATGGAGAGCCCGTATACATTATCGCTGAGATAGGTTCAAATTTTGATGGTAGTATGGAGCGTGCAAAAATGCTTATTGATCTTGCGAAAGATTGTGGAGCAGATGCAGTCAAGTTTCAGTGTTTCACTGCCGATAAGATCATTTCTAAAGAAGGATTTGACAGATTAAAGATCGGATTCCAGGCAAAATGGGAAAAATCAGTATATGAAACATATAAAAATGCAGAATTCCCACGAGAATGGCATGATAAGTTATTCCATTATGCAACTAAAAAGGGACTTCATTTTCTCTCTTCACCATACGATAAAGAAGCAGTTGATATCCTTGATAAGTTAGGTGTTCCAGCTTTCAAAATAGGATCAGGTGACATCACTTGGCATGATATGTTGAGGTATATAGCAAAAAAGGGAAAGCCAATTATTTTATCAACAGGTGCGAGTACAATCGCTGAGATTGATGAAGCACTTAAGGTAATCCGATCTGAAGGAGGTAATGATATTATCCTTCTTCAGTGTGTTACAAATTATCCTTCGTATTTTGAATATGCGAATATTCGGGCAATGAAAGCAATGGGTGAATTATTTGATGTTCTTGTTGGACATTCTGATCATACACCGGGAATTATTGTTCCTCTGGGTGCAGCCAGTTTAGGAGCATATGTAATTGAAAAACATTTTACAGATGATAAAACTCGAACAGGACCTGACCACCCATTTGCTATGGATGCAAAGGAATTCAAAGAAATGGTTGACAGTATTCGGGCATTGGAAAAAGCTCTTGGTTCCCCTCTAAAGGATTTATATGAAGAAGAAAAGGAGACTGTTACTCTTCAACGAAGATGCTTACGGGCAGCGAAAGATATTCCCAAAGGTTCAAAAATAACAGAAGATATGATAGATGTGTTAAGGCCGTTAGCTAAAGACGCTTTGGAACCAAAATATAAGGAGACTGTTATAGGGCGGGAAGTGAAAGTAGATATGAAGAAAGGGGATCCATTTACCTTGGAGAAAATATGAAGATGGAGCAAATACTCGAAAACGCATTAGAACATGCCCTAAAGAAGATAGAAAAGAATCTGAATGAGCTAAACAATTTGTTTCCATTTGTTACTGTCAATGGGAAATCTGTAAGGATAAGAATTGGGATTTGAACATCTTTAGTGACGGATATTGGTGCAATGGTTTCTGGCTTGGAATGCTCTGGCTGGCGTATAAAGTCACCAAAACTGATAAATTTAAGAGAAAAGTATACGAACTATGCAAACTAATCGAACCACGGAAGAATAGCAATAAAACTCATGATTTAGGGTTTCTTTTTTATCCTTCCTTTTGTGTTGGATATGAGATAACAAAGGATGAATATTTAAAGAATGTTGCTTTGAATGCTGCTGAATCACTTCTGTCAAGGTTTAATGATGAAATTAATGTAATAGCCGTTTTAGGCAATCCGGAGAAGGTCGGGCTACAGCAATAGATACGATGATGAATTTACCTTTATTATGGTGGGCTTATAAAAAGACAGATGACAAGAAATATTATAATGCTGCATGCAAACATGCCTTTACAACAATGCAACACTTTGTTAGAGAGGATGGCTCAACACATCACATAGTAGAGTTTGATTCAGAGAGTGGAGAAGTTAGAAGGAAGGTAACTTGGCAGGGATATAATGATGAGAGTTGTTGGTCAAGAGGGCAAGCATGGGCAATATATGGATTTGCATTAGTATATAGATATGCGAAAAAGAAAGAGTTCTTGAGAACGGTTGAAAATCTTACTGATTATTACGTATCCAATTGCCCTTCAGATTCTGTTCCATATTGGGATTTTGATGATTCTGAGATACCAAACACGGTAAGAGACAGTTCAGCAGCGGCGATAACCGCTTCTGGGTTGTTGGAGTTTAATGGAAAAAGAAATTTATAGAAATTGGATTAAATATCTTAAATTCTATATGCAGAAATTATCTGTCAGGAGATGGGGACGGAGGGATATTAAAGCATGGATGCTTCAACAAACCCGATGGAAAGGGTATAGATGAAAGTTTGATATGGGGTGATTATTATTTTATGGAGTCATTGACTAAAGCTATATAAGTAGAGAGGATTAAGTTAAGTATGCGTGGAAATATGACAGAACAAATGGAAGAAGGGGCAGGGAAATTTGGAGAAGAATATACCGATAGAAATTATAAAATTACAGATTTTCAATGTGCTCTTGGAATTTCTCAATTGAAAAAATTAGATAAATTTATTGAAAGAAGGCAATATTTATTTGATCTTTATAATAAATTATTTTCAGAAGTAAGTTTCATTGAACTACCAATAATAAAAGAGAAGATAAAACCAGCGTGGCATCTTTATACAATACTTTTAAAAAATATTGATAGAGATAAATTCTTTAAATATATGAGAAATAATAATATTGGTGTTAATGTTCATTATATCCCAATTTATCACTTTTCTTACTATCAGAAACACTTTAATTTTAATCCTAAAGATTTTCCAGTAACTGAAGAAGTTTTTAAGAAAATTATTACTTTACCCTTATTCCCAAAGATGAAAGATAAAGAAATAGAATATATTTCTGATATAATAAAAAATTATAGGTAATATATTTATGGTAAACACAATTCAAGAAAAAGAATGGGTAGGGAAATTTGGAGAAGAATATACTCAAGTTAATTATAGAGGGCAGAAAGAATTGCTCTGGAAGACGAACTTCGCAAAATTGTACTTAGACAGATTTCCTGATTTGAAACTAATTAAGGAAAGAATATATCCCTATCTGGCAGACAGAAAACTTGTTAATCACGCTTTTTTATTAAAAAAGATTGAAAATTTTAGGTGATTTCTATGAATACAGTTGCAATAATACCAGCAAGAGGGGGGTCAAAAGGGATCTCTAGAAAGAATATTAAAGAGCTCTGTGGAAAGCCACTTATAGCTCACATCATAGAAACTGCTCTAAAGGTAAGAGAAGCGGATAGAGTCATAGTATCTACAGAGGATAAAGAGATAGCAGAAATAGCAAAGAAACATGGTGCCGAGGTACCATTCATTAGACCAGAAGAACTTGCCAGAGATGAAACACCAACTTTGCCTGTTTTGCAGCATGCGGTGAAATATTTAGAGGAGAATGAAAATTATAAACCTGACATAGTGGTTTTATTATATGCAACCTCCCCTTTACTAAAGCATGAAAAGGTATCAGAGGCAATAGGAATGTTAAAGGATAGGAATTTTGATTCTGTTTTGAGCGTGGTAGAGGATAGAGGGCACTATTGGATTGAAAAGAATGGAAGCTACGAAAGATTATATCCGAAACATCCCAAAAACAGGCAATTTGAGAAGCCTTTATTTAAGGAGAATGGAGCAATCTACATCTACAAGAGGGATATTTTAATGGGAAAGGATGAGATAGTTGGAGGGAAGACAGGCTTTTTAAAAATGCAAAAAGAAGAATCCATAGATATTGATGAGCCTATTGACTTTAAGATTGCTGAGTTTTTTATGAGACGGGGAGAATATGAGAAAAACCAAAATCGGAAGTAGGCTAATAGGAGGAGAAGAGTCCTGCTTCATCATAGCAGAAGCAGGTTCAAATCATAACGGCAGTTTAGAACAGGCAAAGAAATTGATAGACATTGCCGCAGAGGCGAAAGCGGATGCAGTTAAATTTTAAATATTCAAGGCAGAAAATTTATATTCAAAATATACGCCAGGGTTCAGTTATTTAAAAGGGCAAAATATTTATGAACTAATTAAAAGCGTAGAAACACCGAGAGAATGGATAAAAGAACTTGTAGGATATTGCAAAGGAAAAAATATTAACTTTTTAGCTTCTCCATTTGATTTTGAAGCCGTTGACCTCTTAGATAAATATGTTCCAGCGTTTAAAATAGCTTCTTTTGAAATTACTGATTTAGAATTGCTTAAATATGCAGCAGCAAAAGGAAAACCAATGATTATTTCAACAGGAATGGCTAATTTGGGTGAAATAGAAGATGCAATAACTGCGATAAAATCCGTTGGGAATGAGGATATAATATTGTTGCACTGCAATTCTTTGTATCCAACACCGGTTAAAATTGTCAATTTGAAAGCGATAGAGACAATGAGAACTGCTTTTAAAGTCCCAATTGGATTTTCTGACCATACTTTAGGAATTCATGTCCCGATAGCTGCGGTTGCGATGGGTGCTTCTGTGATCGAGAAACACTTTACATTGGATAGGACTCTACCTGGTCCTGACCATTCTTTTGCTATTGAGCCGGATGAATTGAAAGAAATGGTGAAATACATAAGAGAAGTGGAGAAAGCGAAAGGAAGTGGAATAAAAGAGAAATCAGAATTAGAGGGTGAGGAGATGTATGTAAAGGCGAGGAGGAGTATTCATGCTAAAGTAGATATTCTAAAAGGGACAAAAATAACAAGGGGTATGTTAATTGTAAAAAGACCGGGATACGGGATAAAACCGAAGTTTATTGATGTAGTTATCGGAAAGGAGGCAAAGAAGGATATAAAAGAGGATGAGTGGATAACTTGGGAGATGGTATGAGGTGTTACAAATTAAAATGTTAGAGGGTGAATCTATAAAATTAAGGCAGGTAGAAGAAAAGGACTTATCAAAACTCCGTGATTGGAGGAACTCTCCACACATCCGGGCATATACCAGAGAATATCGTCCACTAAATATGCTAAAACAAAATACTTGGCTATCGTCTCTTTCAACAGATCAAACAACCATCATGTTTGTCATTGAGGAATTGGAGTCCTCTGAGGCGATAGGTTGTTGTGGTTTAACCTACATTAATTGGAAAGAAGGATGTGGAGAAGTATCCATATACATTGGAGAGGAAAAATGGCAGGGAAAAAGATATGCAACTGATGCGCTCCAAATTTTACTTAAATATGGATTCCATGAATTAAGATTACATCGAATTTATGCTGTTATATTTGAATATAATGAAGCAAGTATAAAGTTTTTTGAGAAAAATGGATTTAAGTTTGAAGGTAAACACAGAGAAGCAAGATTCTGGAATGGGAAGTTTCATGATGAGCTGGTGTATGGAATTTTAGATTATGAATATCCCGTTTTGCAAAAGTCTTGAAGAGATATAAACCAATTCTATTGAATTTTTTCTCTATAAGAATCTAAAAATTCTTTAAAACTTTTCCAATTTATAATCTTCAGTTTAAAAACTAGGAAACAATAAATTAAAAGAGAAATACTAAAACCTAAAAAAGCATCAATGTAAATATTGCCAAATTTTAAAATATATTTAAAGAAAGTTAATGAACTTATAAATATTATAGAAAGTACAAAAAGTTTGAAAAATGTTTTGCAAGGAATTTTAAATTTAATAATTTTTTTTGTTTTTGTATAGGAGTAAGTTAGCATTATTAAGTAACTTAAGGTTGTTGTTAGGGCGGCTCCTTCAATTCCAAAGATAGGAATTAAAAGAAAATTAAGAAAAGTGTTAAATATTGCAGCAAGGAAAACAATCTTCGTAACTTCCTTTGGTTTTCCTATTCCCTTCAAAATTGAGAAGTTTATTCTTGCTAAGCTGACGAAAATAACTCCTAATGCCAAGAGCTGCATCGCAAAAAAACCAGGTACATAAGAACTACCAAACAAAATTCTTAGGATTATATTTGGGTATACTAGCATTATTAGTGCAAAAGGCAAGCTAACTACTAAAGAATATTTATAGATTATATTAATCGCTTCTTTTAATCTGTAAAATTCCTTCTTTGCATAAATTTCAGAGACCATCGGAAAAAGCACAGTGGTCATAGCCCCACTGAAATGGCCAACAATAAGGACTGTTGGGAGAACAGAGTTATAAATTCCTACTTTATCTAAAGTCAAAAAGTAAGTTAGGATGAGGACATCAATATAACCAATAACAAATCCACTTATACTTGTCAGGGTTGTTGGCAAGGCAAAAGAACTCAATTTAAAAAAAAGTTTTTTGTTAAATTTGTAAATTTTTGGTTTTATTTTTTTACATAGGGGATAACCAAAACCAATAATTCCTATCAAGATTGTAATTAAATAAGCATAGGAAGGGAGAGATGCCTTTTTAGGAAATCCAAAATAGAATAGAATTAATATTAGAGCAAAAAACAAAAACTTATTTATAAAACGTAACAACCCATGTTTCTTCATATCTTGTAATGATCGGAAAGATGCACTTATAAAACCGTTAATACCATTTAAAACTAACAATACGCAAAAAATATAGATAATATCCTTAGCTAAAGGATTTTTAAAATAACTTAGTGCTAAGAAATCTGCAAAAACAAAAAGCAAAAAAGCAAAAATGAGAGATAAAAAAAACTCAATTATAAAAACATGAAAAAAAGAACTCCTGGCTAATTCTTTTTTTTTCTTTGTAATGAAATAAGGTACAAATCTAACTAAGGCACCACTATACCCCAACCTTGTGAAAACAGAAAGAAACATGAAGAACGTAAAAACTGAATAAAACAAACCAAATTGTTCCAGCGGGATAGTTTTTGCCAAAAATACCCTCACTAGGTAACCAAAAAAACTTGCCAATGTAGTTGCTACTAAGATTATTATACTTCCCTTAACTTCTCTCTTAAAATAATTTGTCATTCTATTAAGCACCAAAAGTATCTTGAAATTCGATTTGCATAATTATACACTCAAAAATAGAATTTAACTGAACATGGAGATCTATTTTTCTTCAAACCAATCAAAAAACCTCTTAATTCCCTCTTCGATTTTTATTTTAGGTTTCCATCCTAATTTTTCTTCAATTTTACTTGTATCTGCTAAAGTATCTTGATCATCTCCATTTCTTAACCTTTCAATTTTTTCTTTATTTGAATTAAAACCAATAACTTTATAATGTTTGCTGAAGTTCAATGCTAAAGGTAAACCAACATAACCTAAACCTAAAACACAGATAGTTTTATTTTCCATAATAATTCCTATACCAATCCACAAACTTCTTAACCCCTTCTTCAACATTTGTCTTCGGCTCCCAGTTCAGTTTTTGCTTGGTTTTGGTTAAATCAGCATAAGTTTCTTTCACATCACCTGATTGCAAAGGTAAATAATTCTTTTTAGCTTTTTTTCCCAAAGCTTTCTCAACACATTCAATAAAATATTCTAATTTTTCCGGTTTTGAATTACCTAAATTAAATATCTCGCAGATATTCTCATTGTTTTTGCAATATTCAATTGCTTTTATTGTGCCTTCAACAATGTCATCTATGTAGGTGAAATCTCTTCTCATATTTCCATAGTTGTATACATCTATTGGCTCTCCATTAAGAATAGCTTTAGTAAACTTGAACATTGCCATGTCAGGACGACCCCAAGGACCGTAAACAGTGAAGTATCTTAATCCAACCATGTCAATACCATATAGATGATTATATGTGTATGCAATTAATTCATTAGCTCTTTTTGTTGCAGCATACAAAGAAACAGGTCTATCAATATTATCCTTCTCTGAAAAAGGTATTTTTTTGTTTCCACCATAAACAGAAGATGAGGAAGCATAAACAATTTTATTAACCCTATACTTTTTTGCTAATTCAAAAATATTCAAAGTCCCCAAAATATTTGACTTTTCATAGATCCAGGGATTAGTTAAAGAATATCTTACACCTGGTTGGGCAGCGATATGGCAGATTAAATCAAATTTATTTTCAGAAAAAACTTTCTCTAGGGACTTAAAATCTGAAATATCTATTTTGTAAAACTTGATTTTGTCTTTTATTTGTTTTAGCTTGTCTTCCTTCAACTTCACATCATAATAATCTGACAAGTTGTCCACAACAATCACTTTATTTTTCTCTGCCAATTCTTTCGCCAAGTGGAATCCAATAAATCCTGCTCCACCAGTTACAAGAACTCTCATTATCCAATTTTGTTTAAACTAATTTATGCAAAAAAGATATTCTAAATTGTTTGTTTTGATTGGAATTGGCATATTTATTTACCTATTATCAAACATTGATTTAGCAATTCTTGTGAATTCTTTTAGAAAATTAAACCTTCTTCTTTTTCTAATTTCTTTGGCTTTTATAATCCCTAGTGTTACTCTGAAAAGTTTTAAATGGTTGCTAATTGTTGACAAAAAAGATAGAATTCCATTACCGAAAGCAATTGTCGCTTGGGTTGCTGGTTTTGGTGCTGGGATGGTGACTCCTGGAAAGGTGGGGAACTTTCTCAGAGCTAAATTTTTAAAAGGGAAATTAGGAAAAAGTCTACTGACAGTTTTTGTTGATAGAATTAATGATGTTTTCCTTCTTTTTATTCTAGGTATATTTTCTATTTTTATTTTATTTTCTAATAAAAATTCTTTATTTAATTTGAGCTATCTGTTTATCTTGTTCTTTATTTTGTTTTTGATATTGATTCTTGTCTTAAGAAATGAAAAATTAATCAGAAAAATTGCAAAACCTTTTTATAAATATCTTATTCCAGAAAAATTCAAGAAGAGTATTGGAGAAAACTTTAATATTTTTTACAGAAATTTTGAAAAACTAGAGAAGAGAAAAATATTAGGTAATTTTTTGTTGACAATTTTAGCCTGGTTTGTTGGGTTTTTGCAGTATTGGTTTTTATCCTTTGCCTTTGGTCTAAATTTATCTTATTTTTCAATTTGCCTTATTACACCAATTTTACTTCTCGTCCAACTAATTCCAATCTCAATATCCGGGATTGGAACAAGGGAAGCAACTTCTGTTTTACTTTTATCGAGTTTTGGAATTTCTCCAGAATTAGCTATTGCTTTTTCCTTGGGAATAATGGTGAAAGACTATATCATTGGGGGGATTGGACTAATATTTTGGTTCAAAGTTAAAAATTTTGATTAGAGAGCAACCTGATTTTTTTAAATAAATACAATATTATTGCCATCAGTAAAGTTTAAGAAGTTTGGTTTATAGATAACTAATTTTTTATAAATATATTTTATGGAAACGAATCATATTATAGACAAAAAAGAAAAAAATAGTATTTCTGTTATTATTCCTGCGTACAATGAAGAAAAATCCATAGAAGAAACAATTAACAAAGTTAAATTAACACTAAAAAAAACAAGAATAAACCATGAAATTATTGTTATAGATGATGGTTCTAAAGATAAAACAAAAGAAATAATTAAAAATAAGTTTAAGGATATTATTTTAATTGAGCAAGAAGAAAATAGAGGGTATGGTGCTTCTCTGAAAGAGGGGATTAAAAATGCCAAATATAAATGGATTGCAATAACAGATGCTGACGGGACTTATCCTATTGAGGAAATTTCTAAATTATTGGAATATATCCCTAAATATACTATGGTTGTTGGAGCAAGGACAAAAAAAGGAGCAAAAATCCCTTCCCTACGAAAACCAGCAAAATGGTTTTTAAATAAACTAGCTAATTATTTAACAAAAACAAAAATCCCTGATTTAAACTCTGGTCTTAGAGTATTCAGAAAAGATGCTGCTGAAAGATTTGAATCCTTATTACCTGACGGATTTTCTTTTACTACAACCATAACGATTGCCTGTTTATCCAACAATTATAAACTAAAATATCTACCCATAGACTATTATAAAAGGGAAGGAAAATCATCCATAAACCCTGTCAGAGAATTTGTTAATTTTACGTTATTAATAGTTAAAATCATATTATATTTTAAGCCTTTGCATTTCTTTATACCTGCTGCTCTATTTTTTATTTTATCGGGGTCTTTATGGGCGATAAGAAATTTAATTAATAGTTATCCAACAGGTTTTCTCAACATAGGTCTTTTTTCTGTTTTGTTGATTATTTGTGGTATCCAAATTGGTTTTTTGGGATTATTAGCTGATTTAGTAATTAAAAGAACAAAATTATAAATGTGCGAAATAAATGGATTTAACTGGGAGGATAAAGATTTGATTAATAAAGTGAATAATTCTCTAAAACATAGAGGACCAGAGGGAGAGGGAATCTATACAAATAGTTTAGTTTCTTTAGGACATAGAAGATTAGCAGTAATTGATTTATCCAAAAAAGGAAAACAGCCAATGAGTAATGAAATAAGAAGTATATAGATAACATGAATTTAAAAGAAGGAGAAGGGAAAAATAAATTTAATAATTTGCAGATATTAAATAAAATTGGTTTAGAGAAAATGGATATAATTCTTTTATCAATATTGTTTATCCTCTTTTTTGGTATTAATTTCAATATAACTGCGGAAATGAAACAACTTCCTTCTCCAATCTATGGAGGAGACTATTATTATCAAATGGGTTGTATCAATCATATTAGATATGGAGGAGACCCTTTCCAGAATTGTAATTTAATCAGCGATAACCCAGGATACTTTCCTTTATTAGGTATTGCTGAATCACCATTTGCCAATTTTTTTAGTTTAGATAGTTTTACAGCAGAGATTAATTTTTCTTTTATTATTTTAATTTTCTCAATATTTATATCCTATATTTTATTCAGGAAAATTTTTGGAGATTATAAAATTGCCTTTTTGGGTGTGCTATTATTCATCTATATAGGCCCAATACTAAAATATACTGAATTTGCAACTTATATAATAAACCCTTTATTCATACTTTTATTGTTTTCATTTTATAAAAAACAGAACTATCTAAATGCAGTCTTATTGGGAATTGCTGCAGGGATTAATACAATTGCACATAGTGTCCTATTCCCTGCTACCTATATAACTTTAATGTTTTTGTTTTTGTATCTTGTCTTAAACAGTTCCATTAAATTAGACAAAACAACTCTTAGATTAAATAAAACTTTAATCATTAAAAGTATTAAAAAATTGGCCCCTTTTTCAATAATAATAATTTTTGTTTCTGTTCCAATTAGTATGTTATACTGGTACGAACCAATTTTTGAATATTCAATAAATACTTCTCCTCACTACCTAGAATGGAATGGTCCGGGAGATATGACCTCATTTAGCCTACAGACAAAGATATTTGTGGATATATTAAAAAGTACCTTCTCCAATTTTTCTTCTATTTCAGGATTTATTAGGACCCTATTTTTCTTGTGTGGTGTTATTTCTATTTTTTTGATAAAAGAAATGGGAGAAAATATAAAATTTGTAATTTTTATATTCCTAACAGCTTTAATATGTACTTTCAGTTATTTCATAACAATGCCCTTACTTCATATACACTTTGTTCCAAATTATATGTTTAAGGTATTTGGTAAAATAATCTTGGTTTGTTTTGCTTTGTTTGGGTTAGGAGGTTTAATGTCTCTCTTAAATAAGAAGATAAAACTGCCAAATCTAAAAACTATTTTAATTGGGGTATTTGTGGTTCTCTTGATTGTCTCGAATATATATGCTGTAAATAATTATAAGGAGTCTAAGTGGTATAATGTATCTTTAAACGAAATGGATGAGTCCAAAATTTCTCTAAAAAATTATGTATTAGCCAATACAGAAGTAAATGATGTATTTATGACTACCAAAGAAGTTGGTTTTATGTTAAATGCACTAACAGGTAGAAAATTAGTATGTTCTAGAAGAGCACAAAATGATGCTTTTGAAAATATGGATATAAGAGAAATTGAAGAGGCTATAATTTTATATGGAAACAACACAGAAACTAAAAAACAGTTGATCGAAAAATATAATATAAAATATTTATACTGGGATTATTACTGGATTCGGTCAGAATATTATTTTAATGAGAAGGGGCAGGTTACCGGCTGGTTTGATCCTCTAATTTCATTTAAAAATCAGGAAAATATTGAATTATTAAACCAAAACAATGTCTCATATTTTATAAAAAATACTTATGTAGATCCAACAAAAAAATCAAAGTACCATCCAACTTTTGATTTAATATTTATCTCCTCACAAAACTATCACAACTTTGTCCATCCATGGAATCCAAATTTGGATCCTTACCTTGAAGAAGTTTGGAGTTACAAGCAACAGAATCAGAAAATTGCAATATTATATAAAATAAATATTTAACTTAATTCCTCTTTTTCCTCAAATATTCTTCAACTTTTTCTTTCAAACCCTCTCTCCTCAAAGCAAAATCCAAAGTTGCCCTAACATAATTAAATTTGTCTCCAATATCATATCTTTTTCCTTCAATTATTTTTGCATAAATATTTTGTTTCTCTAAAAGTAATTTTAAAGCATCTGTTAACTGAATTTCTCCTCCATGCCCTGGTTCTGTTCTTTTAATACAATCAAAGATTTCAGGATTCAAAACATATCTTCCTATAATTCCTAAATTAGATGGAGTTTCTTCTTTTTTTGGTTTTTCAATTAAATTCTTAACAAAAAGCAAATCCTGTACTTTTTCAACATCAACAACTCCATACCTGCTAATTTTCTCTAAAGGAACTTCTTCTGCTCCTATAACACTACAATCTGTTTTTTTAAACTCTTTTATTAACTGCAATATCCCATTTTTTTCAACAACTATATCATCTCCAAGTAAAACAGCAAAAGGCTCATTTCCAATATGTTTCTCAGCCTTTAAAATTGCATGTCCTAAACCAAGAGGCTCTTTTTGCCTTATATAGTGTATATCAGCAAGAGATGAAATATCTTTAATCTCCTTCAAACTTTCACTTTTTCCATTTTTCTGTAAATGAAATTCCAACTCTGGATTTGAATCAAAATAATCTTCAATTGCTCTTTTTCCTCTCTCTGTTATAATTATAATATCTTCAATTCCAGCTTCAATTGCTTCCTCAACAACAAACTGAATTACTGGTTTATCAATTATTGGAAGCATTTCCTTTGGCATTGATTTTGTTGCAGGTAAAAATCTTGTTCCTAATCCTGCTGCAGGAATTACTGCTTTTCTTATTTGCATAATAATTTAATTTAAAAAAATCAATTTACCAACAAATACCTTCATAAATCTTAGCCTCTTTTGCTTTTAAAATCCCCCTACCATCAATTACAATATTCTTCCTATAGTCTAAATTCTCAAACTCTTTCCAGTTTGTCAAAATCAGGATAGCCTCAGAATTTAAAATTTCTTCGGGAGAGCAATATTTTATTTGAGGAAACAATTTTTTAAAATTCCCAATTGCTTTAGGGTCATAAGCTTTTATAATAACTTCTTCTTTTAATAATTCTTTGACAATAGGAATTGCCCTGCTTTCTCTTACATCATCTGTTTCCGGTTTAAAAGCAAGACCTAAAATCCCAATTTCTTTTCCTTTCAAGTTAGGAATATGTTTTTTCAAAAATTCTATTTTTTTTAAAGGTTGTTTTTCATTAATTTTTATTATCTCCTGCAAAAGTTTTGGTTCATGTCCAATTTCATTTGATTTGGCAATTAAAGCCTTGATATCTTTTGGAAAACAACTTCCTCCAAAACCAATACCAGCATTTAAGAATTCTCTTCCAATCCTTTTATCATAACCTATTCCTTCAGCAATAGCATAAACATCGATTCCTAACTTTTTGCAGATATTTCCAATTTCATTTATAAAAGATATTTTTGTTCCCAGGAAAGAGTTTGAGGCATACTTAATCATCTCTGCTGTTTTTATATTCGCGAATAATTTTGGACAATTAAAATCTTTGTATAATTCTGCCAAAATTTCCTTACTTTTTTCATCATAACTTCCAATAACAATTCTGTCTGGCTCAAAGAAGTCTTTTAGACTAGAACCTTCTTTTAAGAATTCAGGGTTCATTGCCAGACCGAAATCTTCTCCAACTTTTTTATCATTTTTTTCCAAAATTTTAATTAAACTCTCTGTTGTTCCAGGAATAACTGTGCTTTTTATAACGATAACTCTATAAGAACCTAATATTTTAGAAATATCTTCTGCTGCTCTTCTAACATACTTTAAATCAATTGAGCCATCCTCTTTTGAAGGCGTTCCAACACAGACGAAGATTATTTCACTATCTTTCAAATCATTTATATTTGTTGTTGCTCTAAAATTGTCATTAACCTCTTTTAATTTTTCTTCTAAACCTTGCTCATAAATTGGAGTCTCTCCTGTGTTAATCTTATTAATTTTGTTGTTGTCGATATCAACCCCAATTACTTTATTTCCAAGAGAAGCAAAACCAACCCCGGTAATTAAACCAACATAACCCAAACCAATAATTCCAATGTTCATAACTTGAATTAATTAAAATTTATTAGGTTATGGCAGAAGAAACAGAGATCTCTTTGGATTTTTCAAAATCCCCCGCTTTAAAGTAATAAACTTTTACAACATCCTTTTCAAAAGTTCCTTAACAATTGGAATTGTCTACTCAATTATGCAATAGTTTATTAAGTATCTGGTGATGAATCTTTTTATTACTGGCGATGATACCACTTAAATTCCTTGTTTCTTTGCGATTATAAATAAAATTTTTACCCTTCAAATTGGTTATCCTCCCTCCAGCTTCAGTTAAAATAATCTCTGGGGCACAAATATCCCATTGGCAAGTTTTATCACTCATGCTAATATAGCCCTCGGCTTTTCCCTCTGCTATAAATCCTAATTTAATTCCAGTACTCCCTTTTTGGATAAAATCCGTCTTATTATCCTTTAAAAACTTCTTCTCTTTCTTTCTCAAATGGGTTCGGCTAACCACAAACTTAGATTCTGAAAAAGAAGAAACATCAGAAACCTTTAATTTTTGGAGGCTGCCATCTCCTTTTTTTAAAAAAGCACCTTCTCCCTTTTTAGCAAAATATAATTTATCCTCTACAGGCAAATAAACTACTCCTAAAACCGGCCTACCTTTATAAGCCAGACCTACCATAATAGAGAATTCTCCTGTCTTTTGCAAAAAATCATTAGTACCATCTAAGGGATCTATTATCCATATTTTATCTTTTCTTAGCCGAGATAAATCATCTTCTGTCTCTTCGGAAAGAATTCCATAATTATATTTCTTTAGAGTTGGCAGGATAGTTCTTTCTGAAGCCAAATCCGCTTCAGTAACCGGAGATTTATCACTTTTTTGATAGGATTTATATTCTCTGCCATAACTTTCCATTACTTTTTGTCCAGCTTTTTTTGTTATTTGGATGACATCTTTCAATTCAAGGTCCATAAATATTCTTAATTCTATTAGAATAACTTTTAACTTTAGCCCCCTACTCTTATTAAAGCATTGCTCATTCTAACTCCAATAGTAGCTTCTAGATTATCAAATACCCTGTTTTGAATTTCAAAAAACAACTCAAGAAGGTAGGACTACTCCATTTGAAAGACACATCTCAAACATCACCTTCTCAAAATCATCTTTTTTCAAAAAACCTTCTAAAGGAGAATAAACACCTCTACCTATATTTTTCACATCCTCTACTTGTTCTTCATTTAAAACCAAATTTTTTGTTTACTAACTTGCCACTGTGAGGAGAAATCATACAAATATTAAATTAAAAAAGTTTTAGTTAAAGTGTCTTTAAGTAGATTTATTAAATTATGGCAGAAGAAAAAGAAACGGAGATCTCTTTGGATTTATCAAAATTGTTCCAGGCTCTAAACAAACATAAACTGGCAATTTCTTTATTAATCCTTCTTGCAATTTTCTACTTAAGTTTTTCTATTAGGTTGGCAACAGTTAATGAACCTTATCTACTTGCCGCAGATCCTCATTATTGGTATAGAAAAACAAAATATATTGTAGAGGATAATGTTCCGGAATCTGATCCTTTAAGAGGCCATCCAGAACATAGTAAATTAGGGTTGGGCTTTTTCCCTTATTCCGCAGCATATTCTTTCAAATTAGCCCATTTTATCACAGGAATTGAATTTTACAGATTTTTATTTTGGTTTCCAGCAATTATAGCAGCCCTGTCTGTGTTTCCTGCTTTCTGGATTGGAAAGGAATTATATTCAAACAAAGCAGGTTTGTTTACAGCATTTTTTATTGGTTTAACCCCAAGTTTCCTCTCTCGTTCAATGGCTGGATTTTTTGATACTGATTGCTTTGTAATCTTACTTTCTGTTTTAACAGTTGCTTTATTCTTATCAGCTTACAATAGAGCAGATATAGAAAATATAAAGAAAAAATCACCAATAATTCTATCAATTCTTGCAGGTCTTTCTTTAGCAACATTTTCCTTAACCTGGGGTAGTGGTTTTGCTTATATTCCATGGCTCTTTATTGGGTTGTTTATTTTTCACTGGCTTTATAGAATTGTAATTGCACAGGGAAACAAGTTTAAAGAAAAACTAAAACACAGTTATTTGTTTTTCAGAGGACATTTACTGGTTTATATAGTACTTTTCATCTCATTTATTTGCTTTACTTTTCCTTTCCAGGGTTTTGCTCCTTTAAACAGCGTTACTGCAGTAACAAGTTTTTTCCAGACAGGAAAAGCAGAAGGGGGAATTTTCCCAAATGTCTGGGTTTCAATTTCAGAGGAGATGTCTGCTTCTTTCACAGAAATTGTTGCAAGAGTTGGAACTCCTGTTTTTATTTTTGGGATAGTGGGGTTAGCAATCTTATTTTTACTATTTACCTCCAACTTCGGAAAGAGCTCAATATACCCTGAAACCTTTTTCTTTATGTTTATCTGGCTCGCCCCAACTTTATATGGTTCTTTCTGGGCTGTAAGATTTACACAAATGCTTGCAATACCAATGGCAATCTGTTCAGGTATTGCTTTTGGAGTTTTGTTTGACTTAACAATAAAAATGATTAAGAAATATGGTTAAGAACAAAATTTTAGTTTAAATATTTTTATCGATTATAATCTATAAAAACCTATAAATATATCGATAATAGTATTATGGATAAAAATACCCTACGAGATTAATAGAAAAAGAGGATAAAAAAGAAAATATTCTAATAGTAAACTTTGAAGATGTTCGTTTTACAGAGTTTTACCCGGAACTCTTACAGGAAATTTATGAAACCTATCTTGAGTTTTTAAAACCATGTCCAACACCAATTATATTCTTGGATGAAGTGCATAATGTTCCAAAATGGGAAAAATTTGTAAGAACAATACAGGAATTAGGTAAAGCAAAAATTATTATTTCAGGTTCATCATCCAAATTACTTTCAGGTGAGTTATCAACAATCCTGACAGGCAGACATTTAGATATTTATGTTTTTCCTCTTTCATTTAAAGAATTTTTATCCTTTAAAAATTTAGAGATTAAAGATAAGTTAGCTATAATATCAAAAAGAATAGAAATTAAAAGTTTTCTTAGAGAATATCTTAAGTTTGGTGGGTTTCCTGAAGTTGTTTTAAGCAAAGCGAAGAAACAGCTGTTATTAACTTACTTTGAGGATATTTTAACAAAAGACATAATAAATAAGTATAAAATTAGGAAAGGCCAGAAATTAAAGTCTTTGGCAAGATTTTATCTGACAAACATTGGCAAAGAAATAACTTTTAATTCTATTAAAAAGTTTTTAGGAATTTCTGTTGATAGCATTGACTTATATTCCTCGTATCTTGAAGAAGCAAATCTCCTATTTTTTATAAAAAGATTTAGCTCTTCTTTTAAAGAGCAAGAAAAAGCACCAAGAAAAATTTATTCAATTGATGTAGGTTTAGCAAATGCGATAGCTTTCAAATTAAGTAAAAACTTTGGTTATGGAATGGAGAATATTGTTGGTATTGAATTAAGGAAAAAAGAATTTTTAGATCCAAATCTGGAAATTTATTACTGGAAAGATTATAAGCAAAGAGAAGTTGACTTTGTCATTAAGGAAGGACTAAAAATAAAACAGTTAATTCAGGTCTGCTATTCTTTGGATGATTACAACACAAAAGAAAGAGAAATAAAATCATTAATAAAAGCATCAGAGGAACTAAAATGCAATAATCTATTAATTATAACCTGGGATGAAGAAGACGAGGTTAAACAAGAAAACAAAACAATAAAAATTGTTCCTCTTTGGAAATGGTTATTATCCTGATTAATTCAATCATCTCCTCTGGAACCTTTTTCTTTATGTTTATTTGGCTCGCCCCAACTCTATATGGAAATTTCTGGGCTGTAAGATTTACACAAATGCTTGCAATACCAATGGCAATCTGTACAGGCATTGCTTTTGGAGTTTTGTTTGATTTAACAATAAAATTAATCAGGAAATATAATTAACTTTATCTTAAATTCTGCAAAATCTTGTAGTTATTAATCCTATATTTATACAAATATAACAGTGTAATAACAGAAATACCATCTTTTTATCGTATTAATACGATAACTTTATATATTTATATCGTATATATATTATGAAAAAGAATGCCATGAAGAAATATATTTACTCTTTTTGGGAAAAAGAATTTGAGGATGTTAAAGAAAGGAAGATAAATCTTGATTTTTTAAAAACCGATTTAATAAATGATATCGTAGGAGTAAGAAGATGCGGAAAAACGTATCTCATGTATTATATTTCGAAGAAAGGAAAATTTATTTATTTAAATTGCGAAGATAGACTTGTTTATCCTTTAAAACTTGAAGATTTGAACTATCTGATAGAATTTATCTATGAAGAAAATCTGCTTAAAGAACCAGTATTTCTAATGCTCGATGAAGTACAGACTATTGAGAAATGGGAGATTTTTGCAAAAAGTATTTACGACGAATTTAAAGGTAAAGTGAAATTGATTGTTTCCGGGTCTGTTAAATCTTTACTCTCAAAAGATTATGGAAAATTACTCACAGGGAGGCATAAAACAGTAGAACTTTTTCCACTCTCTTTTAAAGAATTTTTAAATTTCAAAGGATTTTCTGATTTTGAAAGAGTAACAGAGGAGATAGAGGCAAAACTAAAAAAATTTACAGAAGAATTTATTAAATATGGAAGTTTTCCAAAATATACCTTAGTAAAAGATTTCTCTTATATAGAAGAGGTTTTTAATGATATAATTGAGAGGGATATAAAATCAAGAGTTGAAGTCAGAAAAAAAGAAGTTGTAGATGAGCTTGCAAGTTTATTTATTGAAAGGGCAGGAGATTTAATTTCATTCACAAAAATTAAAAATACATTAAAGAACAAAGGCTATAAAATCAGCACAGATTTGATAATAAGATATTCCTCAATTTTTGAAAATGTTTCTCTTTTTTTCTTTTTACCTATTTGTTCACCAAAATATTCTGAACTAATCAAAAATCCTAAAAAAGTTTATTGCGTAGACAACGGATTCTTTAAATTATTTTATTTGAATTTCTCAGAAAACTTAGGAAAATTAATGGAAAATACTATTGCCATTGAACTTTTGAAAAGAGGATATAAAACAGGAAAAGATTTATTTTATGCAAAAGTAGATGGTAAAGAAGTAGATTTTGTCCTAAAAGAAGGAGCAAAAATTAAACAATTAATCCAGGTTTGTTACTCTTTAGAAGATGAAGAAACAAAGAAAAGGGAAATAAAAGGATTATTAAAAGCCTCAAAAGAATTAAAATGCAACAATCTGCTAATTATTTCCTGGGATGAAGAAGATGAAATTAAACAAGAAAACAAAATAATAAAAGTAATTCCTCTTTGGAAATGGTTATTATCCTGATTAATTTAACCATCCTCTCTGAAACCTTTTTCTTTATGTTTATTTGGGTAGCCCCAACTTTATATGGTTCTTTCTGGGTTGTAATATTCGCCCAGTTACTTGCAATCGGCAATCTGTTCAGGTATCGCTTTTGGAGTCTTGTTTGATTTAGGGATAAAAATGATTAAGAAATACAAATAGATTTTGTTAGTATTAAACCATTTTTAGGATATCTTCAATATCAAGCACTTTGATATTTAGAGGGTTTCTTTTCAAAATCTTTTTCTCTGGGACAATCAAATATTTTTCTACATTTTTGAATTTTTCAAATTTTTCTTCAACTTTTCTTATTTCTTCCTCCCCTACCTTTTTCTTCCATTTTACTTCCCCAATCACCTTTAATTTTTTAAATTTAGTAAGTGCCATATCTATTTCTGGTTCTTCTATTATAACCTTTTTCAGCCCAAATAATTTAGAAAAAAGAGTTCTAAAGAAGTGTTCAATATGGAAAGGAATTTTGTATTCAACAATATCCCTAAGAAATTTTTTCGGAATCTCATTCTCAACATAACTGTATTTTTCATCTAAATAGAAGTGAAGGTCAAATACAGGTGAGATATGAAAAAATCTAAATTTATTTTTGTTCCAGACCTCTAATTTTTCCAAAATTCCTATTTTTACCATATTATCCAGATATCTTTGTACATACCCCGAACTATCTTTTGGTATTAATTTCTTTGAAAAAAGGTAACTCGATATTTCTGTGCTTACATTTTTTCCTGCTGCAACTGCCATCATTATACTTTCATAGACAGTTGAAAGTTCTCTTTCTTCTTCCTCAAAAATTTCACCAATTATTTCTCTTAAAGAAAGTTTGTTTGTTTCCATAAATCCGGGTAAAAATCTCCTTAGAGGAGATTTATATTTTACTGCAACCAAAGGCTCTCTGAGATAAATACATGTTTCTATGAGTTCTCTTTCTTTTAAATTATCTTTCATAGAATCAATTATTTCCCTTTCATCTACCAACCCAAAAATAATTGTGGAGAAAAGACCAAGTAAAGGGGAGCCGCTTCCCAGAAGTTGTTTAGAAAACCAGAGTGTTGAGGAAATTATTATTAGTTCTCCTTCTACCCCAAGAAAATGTAGATATTCAAAAAAATTTTTTGGTAAACGCTGAAACTCATCTATTACAATTCTTTTTTTTCCAACCATTTCCTTAAAGAGTTCAAAAAATGTTATATAAGAGATTTCTTTAGTATCTTTATCTAGTAAACCTCCATCTTTTCTCACAAAAAAATATTCCCCCCATTCTACGAAGTTTTTAACAAAAAAGGTCTTTCCCGTCTTTCTTCTTCCACATATATAGACCCATGGAACAGCACTTTTTACTCTTTCCAGTTCCATATTTCTTTTCAGTATGACCATAAACATAATGTCTATAAACACATATAAAGAACTATTTGCTAATTTAGTGTAGAATTAAAAGTTAAAAATAAGGGAATCCCTTATTGAGTATCCTTGTATGAAAGTTTCTGGGCAGTTAGATTCATTCAGATGCTTGCAATCGGCAATCATTGATTTTGGTTTTCTTTTAGAAAATGTTGTGGCAATAGAGTTATTTAGAAAAAAAATCTTTTAATCCTGATTTATGGCTCTATTATTTTAGAGATTATCAACAAAATGAAGTAGATTTTGTCCTAAAAGAAGGAGCAAAAATTAAACAGTTAATTCAGGTTTGTTATTCTTTGGAATATGGAGAAACAAAGAAAAGGGAAATTAAGGGATTGTTAAAAGCCAGCAAAGAACTGAAATGCAATAATCTATTAATTATAACCTGGGATGAAGAAACTGAGATAAAAGAAAGTGGTTTGGTAATTAAAGTAATTCCTCTTTGGAAATGGTTATTATTTTATGAGATATATTTATCTAAAATATAATTATGATTGACAGAGAAGAACTTACAAGAAAAATTAGTAATTTGGTGAGGAAAATAAAAGAAGATAAAAGATTTTTTGGAGTGACTATAGCAACAGTAATAATTTTGATTTTAGTTGGAGTTGGTTCTATCACAGGTAACTTTATCTCAAAATCTTCTGATATAGAAAATGAATTATCATTAACCAATTTGGAATTGGAAACTTGTCAGAACAATTTAGAGGAATGTAATAATACAATAACAAATCTCTCAGGGCAGATATCAGCCTTAGAAGAAAATCTTTCTAGAATAACAGAAAACTTGAACAACTATAAATCAGAAAAAAAAGTTTGTGAGGCCTCTTTAGATAATTGTACAAAAACAAAAAATTCACTTTCCGCAGAGCTTAATACTTCTAAATATAAATTAAAAGAAAAAACCAAAGATTATAGGGAGCTTTCACAACACTATGATAAACTTTCAGAAGACTATGAAAAAATTGGAGAAAATTTTGCAGAAAACAAATGTTGTCCATTTTATAGAGATGATTATACTCATTATACTATAACCGAAGATAACAATGTGATTTGCTGTTATGAATCTGGTGGACTGTACATATGTGGTTTTGGTCCAGATACAGAAGAATTTTCAGAAGATAAAGTAAACAAGTTGATTTGTTAATTTAATTTATTTGGTTTTATGCGGAAAGTAATTTTGGTATTTTTATTTCTGATTCTTATTTTTCCTGTAAGAGGGGAAGTAATTCACAATCTTTCCTTAAAAGACAATGAAATTTTTGTAAATTCGACTTTAATTCTGAAATCAGATAATAGTCTAGATTATTGGAATTTAGAGATAATGTTGCCAGAGAAAACTGAACTTGTAGGACTAAAAGATGAAATCGGAAACATAACTTATAACTTTTCAGAAAACCAATTGGAATTCAGAACAAACAGAAAGAGGGCAAAAACTAGGATCGTGAATTTGGTTTTCAAAAAGAACTTGGAAGAAGAGAGTGGTTTTAGAATTGCTGACTTAAATTTATTTGGATTTGAGAATGATACTACTACCATAATTTCACCAAATTTTTCATACTTTTTTATTCCAGATGCTAAGGTTGAATATGGAGAAAAAATAAGGGCAAGAAAAAAAGGAGCTGCAAATCTAAGAATAATTTTTGATGGAAAAAGGGAAAGTAAACATTATTTTACAAACTCCAACTTAAATTTAAGTTTACTTGAAGACTATTACTGGGTCCTAGAAGGGATTACTGGACTAAAAATACCAGCAAAGTTTGGTATAGTTGTTTTAGGTGAAGAGTATAATAAAAGAATGGAAGATTGGAGTGGTGGAAGTTTTGAAGAAGGGCTAATTTTTATAAGAGAAAACATGAGTAAAAATGAAAAAATTGCAACAATTTTACATGAAACAACTCATGGTTTTAATTCATTTGCTTTAGACTGGGATAAAACAAATATTTCTTGGTTTGATGAAGGAGTTGCTTGTTATGTGACTTCTGTAATGTACAGATTACTAAATGAAACCAAACCTCAGATTTTTGGAGAAGAAGTTAAGTGGAGGGAAGGAAGAACTATTTACTCTCTGAAACCAAACTTAAAACCAGAAGATCTATTTAATTATTATAGTAAGAGAGAAAAATTGGTTCTTAGTTGGTATCCTGGCAAATATAAAGAAAATTATAGAAGAAACTTTGGATATGCTTATTCAGAGTTGTTTATAAGGGAATGTTTAAAAGAAAATGGAAGTGCCCTACATAGAGTTTATCAAAGATTACTGAATATAAATAAGAGTATTGAAGATAAAGATAAGAGAAATAAAATAATCCTGAACATTTTTGGAAAAGAATTTAAACCTTGTTATTCCCTAAATTTGGAAGAAATAAAAAATTGCACAAAAGAATTAAATGAGATGAATTTTGAAATTCCGCAAGTTGATGGAAAAGAGATTGATTATGAAGTTGCTATTCCAGAATTGCCAGAAGTGGAAAATTATTCTTTTATAGATTTGCTAATACAAAGAATAAACGGATTTTTTGGTTCTTTGACTGAGAAGATTTTAAGTTTGTTTTAATAGTAGAAAAATTATAACAAGTTAGCAAGATTTTTAACTTAAAATAGCCAAGAAGTCTATTTCCAAAATCTTAGCCAATAATACAGGATTTTGGTAGTAGCTCAATTACCTTACTAAAGGATTTTGTTATATTATACTA
>JAGXOK010000030.1 GCA_023659935.1 Candidatus Aenigmarchaeota archaeon LH_S6
AATAATTCATTATGTAAGTTTTTACAAATCTCAAATTGTTTTTCTAATCTTTTTTGTTGTTTTCCTGTTGGATAAATTCTGTATTTATAGTTTCTCAATAGCATATAATAATATAACAAAATCCTTTAGTAAAGCAATTGAGCTACCACCAAAATCCTGTATTATTGGCTAAGCTTTTGGAAGTAGACTTCTTGGCTATTTTAAGTTAAACAAAAGCTGAAATTCTCAGTAAATCTCTTGTTCCTTGTGCAATTCCTAAAATTATAATAACTAATTTGAGCCAGTTAGAAAAATTTTTATTTTTTACGCTTGAATCAATAAAATAAATTAAAAGAAGAACAACACTTAATTTTATAAGAAAAAAACTCCAGTCTCCAAAAAAACCAAAAACCAGATTTGGTAAAACATGTTGCTCTGAATAACCCCAAAATTGGAGAGAAACAAAAGTTGAAGAAGCATCAAATAGCTGAGAAAAAATTGTGAATTTATTCCATAAGGTTTTTGTTAGTTTTGTTACTCTTCCAAGAGAAAAAATCAAAATAAAGAGCAACAAATCTAATCCAAGAATTTGGCCTGCAGCGGTAAAATTAAGAAATTTAATTTGTGTGAAAAAAATCCCCGCTAAAATAAACCCAAAAGAGAAAAAATAAGCTTGGAATGGGATTTTACTCTTTTTTTCTAAAAATAGAGAGAAAAGTAAAAAAGATAAAGTAATTAGAAAAACTAAAATAAAAATCAAAGGCGTAACAAAAATTGGTGAAACTAAATAATTTGAATCCCTTAGAACTCTTAAAATAGAGCCAAGAAGGATATAAGGAAATAAAGATAAAGCAAATTTTCCATCTATTTTGATTTTGAGGAATTTCAGAAGTTTGTAGATTAGAAAAATCGAGATTATTAAAATTATTGCATAAGTTAAAGTATTTACCAGGTTATATCCGGATAAATTTAAAATAGGATTAATAAAATAGGTTTCAAGGAAATTAAACATTATTTATATATTGATTTAAATTATGAGATGGTTATTTTTAGGTATACTTTTAGTTTCTCTGGTTTTTATTTCTGGGTGTGTAGATAATGGATTTCCTGTTGGGGGAAAATACTGTAAAGCAATAGGTCTGTGTAATGTTGAGGAGAAAGAAGTGGAAATTCCTGATGTGATTGTGATTAAAAAAGTAGATATCCCTCTGTTGAAAGGGGGAGAAATAACACCTAATAGAACATTTAATATTTTAGTTACTCTGAAAAACAAAGATGCTGATAAACCAATTACATTAACTTATGTTGGAATAAATCCTGGGATATTTACATGTGTTGATTGTAGTGATGACGGTACTATAAACCCTGGGCAAGAAAAGTTATTTAATTTTGAAGTAAATTCACCAGACAATAAAGGGACAATGGCGCTCGAGGGACATTTGGAAGTTTCTGTAAAATATAAATATAGTTCAACAAGGTTGGCAACTATAACTTATGTCACTAAAGATACTTATATAGAATACTCGCAATCAGAAGGTAAGATACCTCTGGATATATTAAATGTTCCTTCAGATGGTCCAGTTGAATTATACTTAGACATATCAAAAATCAAGCAGCCTATTATTATAGAGGAAGATTCAGGAACTACTCCAGAAGGGAAATATCAGATTTATCTTAAGGTTATGAATAAGGGAAGGGGAGAGATTGATAAAATTAAAAAAGAAGATTTAAATATTGAGTTCGAGGATATGGTATTGGGAACCTGTTCAGAAGAATTTGGTGGAGAAGGCTGTGGTGGAAGATCTTCTGTAAATAACACTGATGATATAACTATAAGAGGTAAAAAACCTTTCAAATATTATTTCAGTTTCGACCCTTCAGTAGATTCAATAGAAGATGATAAATTAACAACTACAAAGAAGATAAGTGCAGAAGCAGAATATATTTACAGGATATCTAAAAAAATAGATATCTCAGTTTCTCCAGGAGCAGAATATTAATTATAAAACTTTTCGCCTTTTTAATATAAAGCCTCTACAGAAGTTTTAACCTGATTAAAACAAGGATTGTTAAAATTTGGATAAACTCAAAGATACATCTACTATTCATAGTTTGTTAAAATCATTAAAAAATCAGAACTTATAAATTACATTTTATCAGGAACCTCAATCCCAAGTAAATTCAGACAACTCTCCAACTCTTCTTTTGTCTTTTTCACTAATTCAATTCTAAAACTTTCTTCCTTACTTCCAATAACCTTACTATTTTCATAAAATCTTGAGAAGATTGTAGATAGTTCAAAGGCATAATTGCAGATTAAATTTACTTTCATATTTTCTCTGCTTTTTTCCACCACTTCAGAAAATTCTAAAAACTTTTTTAGAAGTTCTTTTTCATAGGCATTTATCCCTCTGATTTCAATTTTTCTTTTTTTGAAACTCTTTCTTAAAATAGAATTGCACCTAACAACAGTATATTGAATGTAAGGACCTGTATTCCCTTCAAACTTGATTGCCTTATCTGGATTGAAATCCACATTTTTATTTCTATCTACCTTAAGAATGTCATATTTTAGAGCACCTACTCCAATTTTTTCTGCAATCCTATTTATTTTCTCTTCACTCAAATCAGGATTTCTTTTTTTAACTTCTTTTACTCCTTTTCTAATTAATTCATCAACTAAGTCATCAAGTAAAATATATTCTCCACTTCTTGAACTCATTTTTGAGCCCTGTAAAGTTACAATCCCGTAATTCATGTGTTTGCAGTTTTTAGCCCAGTTGTATCCTAAAATTTCCAGTATTTTAAAAAGTTGTTTAAAATGAAGATTCTGCTCTGAGCCAACAACCCAAATTGAACTATCCAAATTGAATTTCTTGAATTTGTATAGGGTTAATGCCAAATCTGGAGTTAAATAAAGAGTTGTGTTATCTGACCTGATAAGAATAGTATTTGAGAGACTATATTTTTCAAGATTTATAACAACAGAACCATCATGTTCAAAAGCAAAACCTTTTTTCAGCAGTTTCAGAGCAATCTTTTTTCCTTCCTCCTTAAATTTGTTTTCATAGAAATAAACATCAAACTTTATTCCTAATATTTTATAAGTTTCTTCAAAACTATTTATCGCATTTTTTACAACAAATTTCCATTCAGATTTGAATTTTCCCGTCTTGTTTTCCAATTCATACAAAATTTCCTGTGATTTTTTGTTAAGTGTTTCTTTACCTACTTCTTTATGCAGTTTTGCATAAATATCTGCAAGTTCGTGGTCTACTTTCTTTCTATTTTTTAGTTTATACTTTTGCATGGCAAGAATCATTTTTGCTACTTGTTTACCTAAATCGTTATAGTAATTAGCTTTGATAATTTTATTTCCTTGAAACTTTAGAATTCTTGCTATTGAATCTCCAAGAAAAGTTGTCCTTGCATGACCAATATGCATTGCCTTACAAGGATTGGGATTTGAAAATTCAACCATTATTCTCTTTTTGGTTTTTGGTTTGTTTTTGAATTTTTTTAGAATATTTTCTCCAATTTTCTTGTAATTAAAATAAAAATTCAGATAACCGTTTTTTTCTTCAACTTTTTCAAATTCTTCTGGCAACTCAATTTTTTTTATCTCTTCTGAAGCAATTTCTCTTGGATTCTTCCCAATTTTTGTTCCCTTAATAAAACAAATATTACAGGAGATATCCCCAAATCTCCCAGGAAACTGAAAGTTTTCTTCTTTTATTTCAGGGAATTCTTTTTTCAATTCTTTAACTAATTTCTTAATAAGTAGCATAATATTCTATAACATAATAGATAGAGAATTATTCTCAGATATTTTTTGGATTATTTCTTTAAACTTCTCCTTATTCTTCACTAATACTCAATTCTAATTTCCCTTTCTCATTTAACCTTGAATGAAGCTCTATCTTGCTAAATTGCTTTATAATAAGAGTAAAATCTTCAGTAATAAAATTCTTTATTTTGCTTGTTTTGTTTGAATAGCAATAGAGTTCAATGTGTGGCTTTTCTTTTAATTCTGAAATTGTACCAAAAATAATAGCTTTTTTGACATCAATTATTCCTTCCTCAGTTTCTACACACTTGAGTTCTCCAAAACCTTCCAAAAAGCCTGATTTTATTCCATAAGTTTCAAGTATATTCTGCAGGTCATTAAAATTCTCATTTTTCGAAAATTTCAGAAAAATAATATCCTCTTCTCTTGCTGATATCATAATAAAACTATTTTTATTAATTATAATTAACCAAAGGCAAGAAAACTCCCGATTTAAATCGTGTAGCTCAATTGCCCTTAAATAGTTTAAAAACATAATTAAATATGGACGGACATGTCCTGTA
>JAGXOK010000031.1 GCA_023659935.1 Candidatus Aenigmarchaeota archaeon LH_S6
GTAGAAGCTTTACAGAAAATGGCAACCCCCAAGGCTAAAGTAATAAGAGATGGAAAGGAACAGGAAATAAATTCAACAGAAATTGTCCCTAGTGATTTAATTGTTGTGGAAGGTGGGGATGTTGCTCCCGCTGATGCTCAAATAATTGAAGGTAAATTAGAAATAGATGAATCAATATTAACCGGAGAATCAAGAGCTGAAAAGAAAAAGGAAGATGACAAAATTTTCAAAAATTGTCCGGTTTATACAGGCAGAGTTATTGCAAAGGTTTTTAACACAGGCATGAAGACAAAAGTTGGTAAGATTGCAAGCAAGATGCAGGAAATAAAAGAAGTTGAAACCCCTTTTCAATCGCATATGAAAAAATTTACAAGAAGAATTGTTGGCATAACTAGTTTAATAATCGTTATAACTTTTGCTATCGGCTTTAATAAATTTGGTTTTTTGGAAGCTGGATTAATTGCAGTTTCTTTGGCTGTTGCAGCAATTCCAGAAGGTTTACCCGCAGTTATCACAATTGCTTTGTCCTTAGGGGCAAGGGATATGGTTAAGAAAAATGCATTAGTTAGAAGGCTTGCAATAACAGAGTCCATAGGTTCTGCAGATGTTATCTGTAGCGATAAAACTGGAACCTTAACAGAAGGAAAAATGAAAGTAAGAAAACTCTGGTTAATAGAAGAAAACAAAAAAGCAAAAGATTTGGCAACAAAATGTTGCTGTTATTGTAATGATGCTAAAGAAAGTTTAAAAGATAAAGAGAAAAGATGGGTTGGAGATGAAACAGATATTGCTTTAAAACAATACTCATTAAACTTAATGAAAGAAGAGGGGAAAAGAATTGATGAAATTCCATTCACTTCTGCTAGGGAGATAATGACTGTTGCTCAGGACTTAGGTAAAAAGATTATTTTTTCAAAAGGAGCACCAGAGATTATTGTTGAAAAATGTAATAGATGTTTAATTGGTAAAAAAGTTGTTAGGTTAGATTCAAAATTAAAAGAACAGATTTTATCTAAAAATAAACAATTTGCAAGGAAAGGTTATAGAGTTTTGGGTTTGGGTTATAAAAGTTATAAAAAATTGGATGAAGAAAATTTAATTTTTATTGGTTTAGTTATTCTTTCTGACCCTGCGAGACCAGAAGCAAAAGAAGCAATTGCTGAATGCTATTCCGCAGGAATAAGGACTATAATGATTACAGGAGATAATCCTCTAACAGCAAAATCTATTGCAGATGAGGTTGATATAAAAACAAAAGGTGTTCTTACGGGTAATGATTTGGATAATATGGATGAAAGAGAATTAGGAAAATCTTTAAAAAAGGGTATTAATATTTTTGCAAGAGCAACTCCATTTCATAAACCGAGAATTTTGGAGGCTTTATCGAAACAAGGACATATAGTTACAATGACAGGGGATGGAGTAAATGATGCCCTGGCTTTGAAAAAAGCTGATGTTGGTACAGCAATGGGAATAAAGGGAACAGAAGTTGCAAGAGAGGCAAGTGATATTATTTTATTAGATGACAATTTTGCAACTATAAGAAATGCTATTAAAGATGGAAGAAGAATATTTGACAATATAAGGAAATTTGTTAATTACTTGCTTACATGTAATGTTGCAGAAGTAGCTGTTGTTTTACTTACTATAATTTTCCTGCCTTTTATCCCTCTATTTCCAGTTCAGATACTTTGGATAAATCTGATAACAGATGGTTTACCAGCTTTGGCTCTGTCAATAGACCCTGCAAGACCAGATATAATGAAAAGAAAACCAAGGAAGAAAAAAGAGGGAATAATAAATAAAAAGTTAGGTATGCTGATAGGTGGTATGGGATCATTAATTGTCTTAGAAAGTATTGCTGTTTTTCTTATTATTTTACCTTTAGGAGTGGATAAAGCGAGAACTGCTCTTTTCACAGGATTTATAATGTACGAATTTGTCAGAATTGCAGTTATCAAATATAATGAAAAATTGCCATCTTTAAAAGACTGGTTTGCAAATAAATTCCTTGTTTATTCTTTAATTTTGTCTTTAGGTTTGCAATTAACTTTGATTTATTCCCCTCTGAATACTTACTTTAAAATTGTTCCCTTGGGATTATATGAATGGAGTGTTTTAATTGCAGGAACAATAATCGGTTTCAGTTTAGGAATTTCAATCGCATGGGTTATAAACAAAGTAACAAAAGAAGAATATTGATTTTTTAGTATCTCTCTTATTTTTTTAAAAGAAAAAGTTTATATGAACCGAAAACTTATTTTTATTACAATAGGACTTCTTTTATTTAGTCTTGGATTTTTAGGTTATAAGCAGACTGCAACAGGTTTTTTAATTGATAAAAGTATTGAGTTAAAGGGAGGTAATTTAATTACAATCTCCTTTTCAGATGCTGGTTTTTTTGAAATTTCAGATTTAAGAGACAAACTGCAGAAAGAATATGAAATTAGTGGTTATACAACAACAAGTGCAATAGAGACCCAGTTATCCATAGAATGTTCTGAAATTAATGTTGGTAATTTAATAGATGATATTAATAAAACCCTTGAAATTAAAAATTATGAAGTGAGTGAAATAGATCCAAAATTAAGTGCTGATGTTTTGAATGAAATTGTTTATTCTGTTATCTTTGCTTTTGTTGCAATGGTAATAATAATTTTTATTCTCTTCAGGTCTTTTGTTCCTTCTATTGCGGTTATCTTGTGCGCTTTCTCAGATATAACAATAACTTTGTTTTTGATGAATATTATTGGAATTCCCCTTTCTATTGCAACCTTTATAGCCCTTCTAATGGTGCTTGGTTATTCAGTGGATACAGATATTTTGTTGACAACAAGAACCCTGAAAGAGAGGGGAAACTTTGACACACAATATAGGAGTGCTTTTAAAACTGGGTTAACAATGAGTGCAACAAGTTTGGTTGCTTTAACTTCTATTTTGTTAATTACTGGTTTCTCTTCTGTTTTCGGTCAATTAGCAAGTGTTTTAATAATTAGCCTGATTGTGGATTTACCAAACACATGGATTCAAAACGCAACAATTTTAAATGTTTATTTAGAGAAAATTTGGAAGTAGTTTCTAGTTATTAAATTAGAGGATTTATTTAATTTTGAAAAAATTACTATTTTCTTGTTTAAAACTTTAAAAATCTCCTTATTTCTAAACTATTAGAT
>JAGXOK010000032.1 GCA_023659935.1 Candidatus Aenigmarchaeota archaeon LH_S6
AGAGTCAGAGAAAATTTACTGATTTCCTTTTTGCAGAAAATTGCCAGAACAGCAAAAACTCTTTTGGAAAAATTTTTAATTGATGTTATATCTGATATAGCTACAGTATATCGGGGATTTTTTGAATAAATATTTCGTCTGTTGTCATACTTATGAAGAGAAGAAAATATATTAAATCTTAATAAAAATAACTGCAACATTTTTGCTAATTTTTCATTGTTAATTCCAAGCCCCACACAATCAGAAACATAACCCTCTGCATCATAGAATCCGGTAAGAAAGACTCTGCCTATTTTATCCTTGGACAACAAAATCTTTTCTGGAATTTTACTCTCCCTTGCAGAAATTATTTCCGGGAAATTAGAGTTTACAAATCTTAGTATTGGTTTTCCATAGACCCTAAGTTGAAAATAATTTTTGCTTTTTCTGTATCTCAAACTTATATGTGCATTAAATAATTTTAAGAGTCCCTTCTTATAAAAATTGATAACTTGTTCATTTTCCTCAAAAAAACTAATTCTTTCTTTCTCAAAACAACCATCACCCAAAAAATATCCAATAGGTTGTGCAAGTTCAACTCCTAATTCTTTTGGTAGTTTTACTTCTGAATTTGGTTCGCAGAATTTAATAAATTCATTAAAATTTAAACTCAAAACCTCACAAATTTTTTTGAGTAAATTTATCCTAGCTGCTCTTTTTCCTAACTCTATTGTTGAAATTGCTGTTTGAGTTACTCCTATTTTTTTGGCTAAATCTTTTTGAAATAGATTTTTTTCTTCTCTTCTCTTCTTTAATAATTTTCTTCCTTTAATATTAACATTATAGGAAGTGTAATGAATTTGATTTAAAAGTTGTTTTTCTCCTTCTATTTTTATTTTTTCGGGCATTAATAATATATCTCCCTTCCTCAGATCAGAGGCAATCTTTTCTTTAATTGTATCTTCAACAACAAAAAAAGTGTGGTCTTCTGAGGTTTCTATTTGTGTTCTTGGATAGGTTGTAATTATTTCATAAAGTTTATGTTTTCTTGTTTTTATTTTTTCTAAGATTTTTGAGTCAGACAAAGAAAAATACTTAAAATCTATAGACTTAGTTTTACAGGGAATATATAAGTCTTTGATTTCTATTATATTCCCGTCTGATAAATGAACCAAAGTATCTGGAGTTAAACACTGACCCCCAGCCCTCGTTTTTCCCGGAACAACAGAATCAAGATGTTTCAATAGGTTTACTTTCTTTCCAGAAACAATGGCAACATCAGCAGAACTTTTGTCAAGACATATTATTCCATAATTGTTTTTCTCCTTTATCAATTCTTTAAGGGGTTTCAAGTTAAATGTCTGGCCACACCAATATAATTTTATAGATAATTTCTCCAGAGGAATAACTGTCCAAAGTTTTATATCTGCTTTCCCTTCCTTTTTTGATACATTACCACAAAAAATCACCATACCATTTTCAGGTAATTTTTTATATAATTTTAACTCTTGACTTATTTTTTCTAAAGTGGAGAGAACATTTTTCCTTAGTGTCTTGTTTTTTACATTTCTTGTAAGAGCCTGCTCCTGACTTATCAGTTCTGAAGCCTTGTTTATATCACTTCCAGCAGGGAGATAAAAAGAAACTAATTCAGTATGCCTTCCTCTTATCTTCTCAAGTTCCCTCAATAGTTTTCCAAGTTTTATTTTATCCGAGTCCATTTTTTAATTTGTTTTTTATAGATATCTCCTCCGCTATTTTCTTTTTAAAAAAAGTTATGGGTATGTAGCTCAGTTGGATAGAGCACCGCCCTTCTAACTCATCCCTTCTTTCAAAAAAGAAAGTCTAACAATCCCAAGAAAAAACAATTTCGTTTGCTTCACATGCTATCTTTGGATATAAAGAAGAGAGGCGGGGGTCGCGGGTTCGAATGAGTAAGAAAAAATACGAAAATCCTGCCATACCCAAATTTATTTGGATTTTTCTTCAACTTCACCAATGCCTTCAAGAAATTTTCTCGGGTTCGCATTGTACTGTGCAAGATATTTTCCAACATCTCTATACTTCAGAATTCTATTCTTTGTTAACCACTCAAGAACCTTTGCCCTATTTTTTATATCTGCTTCCATGTCTTCCTTTTTAATTCCCCCTCTGTCAACAATATGTTTTAGGACAACTGATTTGTTTTTTATTACAAAGTTGTCTTTTTTTGGGTCCCATCTTGAGAAGGTATTAATTGTTGGTCTTTTTGATTTGTAATCCATTGCAGCAATCTCATCTATTGCAGTAACCCTTCTAAGACTCTTATCTCCAATCTTGACCTTTGAAACAAAAACAACTAGATCTAATATTTCAAGTAGAGTAGCAGGTAAATTGATTGGTTGTGTTATAAGCCTGTCTATCAAAGTATCTATACTCTCTGCATGGATTGTTGCAAGACCTGGATGGCCTGTTGCCATGCTCTGAAATAGAACAAAAGCTTCTTTACCCCTAACCTCACCAACAATAATTCTATCTGGCCTCTGCCTCAAACTTTCTCTCAAAAGATCAAAAAGAGTTACAGAACCTCTGCCACCTATTGTTAATGCTGACCTTGCAACTTCAGGAACCCAATTCGGATGGGGTAATCTGAGTTCTCCTGTATCCTCTATACTTACGATTTTATCCTGTGGTTTTGCCAGTATCGAGATTGAATTTAAAAGACTAGTTTTACCTGAACCTGTTCCACCAGAGACCAAAATTGACCTCCCATTCTCAAGAGCAAACCAGATGTAAGCCATCAATTTGACATCACAAGTGTTATAAAGAATCTGCATTGGTGGAGTAAAAGGATCCTTGCTAAATTTTCTGATTGTAAAATTGCTCCCTCTCCTTGCAATGTCAGTTGCCAAAGTTGCCTGGACTCTACTGTTATCTGGTAAAATTCCATCGAGTAAAGGATGTGCCATTGAAATATCCTTCCCACTCCTCTGCGCCAGTTTCATCACAAAAGAATCTAGTTTTTCTGGAGTTTCAAAAAATACATTTGTTTTAAGTGAGCCAAATCTTGGATCCCTGTGGACAACATAAATGGGAATATTTACCCCATCACAGGAAATATCTTCTATATGGTCATCTTGTAATAAAGGCTCTAGTTCATCAAAACCAACAAAATCTCTGTAGATATAGTAT
>JAGXOK010000033.1 GCA_023659935.1 Candidatus Aenigmarchaeota archaeon LH_S6
GAAGAGTCTCCTCCCGTTTTGACAAAGGTAGAATTTTAGGCTCTGTTGAGAAAAGTCTTTCTGAGATAGAAAGTAAGATTAAAGGTAAATTAAGAGAAGAGAAAGAAGAAGTTGAAGAAAAACAGGAAATGCATGAAGATAAAAGAGTTGGGGAAGAAGAAGAAATGTCAGAAGAAGAACTTAATGCTGAAATGAAAAAATTACAAGAAGGAGTTGATAGAGAGCAGAGAGATAAAGAAGGTGGAGAAACATCAGAGGAGATAAAAAGTATACTTAGAAAAAAGAAGAGGGAAATAGAAATTTAAGCTGGAGATATAAGAACCAAATAATTTACACTTTACTTATTAGTCCAAGAAGAGATTAAAAAATAGCACCAAAACAAAAACTAACTGACGCGGGCGAATTGAGGACAATCTGAAAAATCCGTTAGAACCCAACAACATCAGAGTGTACACAAAAAAGCAACTGCGAAAACTTAAGTGAATATTGTAACAGAGAACTCAGGAAGGAAGATACCTGAAAGAGAAGAAGTAATGATGAAAGAAGGGTCGATAACTAAAATCTAAAAAATCAAAAAATAACAGAGCAAACAAAATAATCTGTGTTACAGCAAATCCAAGAACTGCAATTTTTAATTTATCCTCCCACTCCGCATCAGAGATAAGCATTACTAAAATAATCCAACAGATAATACTGAGTATCATATCACCAAATGGAATTGCATAGAAAAAAGAGAAATAAGGATAAGGAATTAAAAAAGTTGAGATGATAAAAGGTGGAGTAGTAGCAAAGAAAGCAATTATAATTGAATGTACTGGAGATAAATCCCAACTATCAAATATTCCGCTTGAAATCATCAATACAACTGCTGCAACTATAAATGGAACCAGCCATAAAATTAACATCGAAACTATTGATTCAAGTACCATAATATATATTTAAGTATGTTTATTTGTAAAATTTATAAATTTCAAGAAAAAATCCCTAAAATAGAATTACTAATCAAAACCCAGAAATTCCAGATAAAAGGGACAAATAAAAACACGATAAAAAGTGCTATCAGGATTCTTAAGGAACTTCTTGAACCTTTAACTCTGAAACCATAGAAAAGTCCTACGAAAGCTCCACCTATGTGTGCAATATGTGCAACGTTCGGAGGATAGTTTGCTATTAATCCTATAATTGCATAAATTAAATATCCAATACCAATAATTCCTAAAGGAATCGGGACAAAAACTTCCATTTTTATTGGTTTTATTAAAATTGCCGCAGCTATTATTGAAAAAATTCCAGCAGAGGCTCCAAGAGATATCTGAGTAGGAGAATAAATAAAAGAAGAAAGCAAATCACCTAAAAAAGCCCCTGCAATGAATAAAATCAGAAATCTTTTTTTTCCAATTTCTTCTTCTAATGCTAAACCAAAAATTAATAAAACTAGTATATTGGACAATAAATGGTCAAGATTGGAATGTAGAAAAATCGAAGTAATTAAAACATAAAATTTTCCTGAGAGCAAAGTCTCAGTTGAGTAACCATAATCATTAAAAATCTGCTCTGTATTTGAAGTCCATGCGAAAATGGTAGCTGTAAGACATAAAACCACCAAAATAACTGTTACTATACTTTTTGCCATAACTATCCAATAAAACCTGGTATTTAAAAATTAAAAACAAATAAAAGTATGATAATTCCTGTTAGGTGTTTCACTTGCGGAAAAGTAATTGGTCATTCTTGGGAAGAATACAAAAAAAGAGTTGAAGCAGGTGAAGAGCCTGCTAAAATTTTGGATAGTTTGGGGATTACAAGATACTGCTGCAGAACAATTTTCTTAACTCATGTTGATTTAATAAAAGAAATTGCCCAATTTAAAGTCTAATTAATTTTTTATTTTTCTGTCTTATTTTCTTTTGGTTCATTTAAAGGTTTTTCAACCTCTTCTTTTTTCACAAATTCATCAAATTTTTTAGAACCTTCTTTTATCACCTTTAAATTTATTTGCGCTATTTCTTCTGAAATAGTTTCTCCTCTGATACTTTTCCTTCTCCTGACTCCTTTTCCTTTTGGTCTGTATCCAACACTACCAGACAGAACCAACTTTTTTCTTGTTATTCCTTTTACCCCTTTTCTCATTGGAAATCCTTGTTTGTCGCTTCCACCTGTAATTTGTAATTCATATTTTTCCAAACCAAAGATATTTCCTTCTAATTTCTCTCCAATTTTCTTTCCGTAAATTATGTTTGAGTCAAATTCTCTCTGAAAACTTTTTCCTTTCGTCGAAATAACTGCTTTCATAATTTCTTAAAAATATTAATAATGAAGGGCTTGTATCCGGCAGTGGTTTATGTTCTCCTGTTCGCAATCGGGATTATAGTTTTTATCTCAATCTATCATTTTACAAACGATTTTGTCTATGAGAATAATGCAGAGTTGGAAAAAGTACAGGCAGAGAAAATCTGTGTTTTTCTGAAGAATTTGGATGGTAAAGAAGGTGAATTTGAGGTAGATATAAGAGACTTTAAAATTGAAACAAATCCATTAAAAATAATTGGTTCTTCTGTTTATAGTTGTGGAATAGGGTTAAACGATTCTGGTTCCTGTTTAGGTGAATGTAGGATTAGTGTTTTAGGAGATAAAGTTGTTTTTTCCTGACATATATCTTACTATTTTTTCTAAATCTTCTGGTTTAAAACTCAACTTTCTGGATGGTCCAAAAATTAAAGAAATACCTTCTCCTTTACGAAATGTATATTTAACTCTAAACAGCCAAGAAGTCTACTTCCAAAAGCTTAGCCGATAATATAATTTTTGGTGGCAGATGAATTACCCATATAAAAGTTTTTTTGTTATATTATATATGCTATTGAGAAATTATAAATACAGAATTTATCCAACAGGAAAACAAAAAA
>JAGXOK010000034.1 GCA_023659935.1 Candidatus Aenigmarchaeota archaeon LH_S6
GATTTGGATAAATATAACCCTGGATTGGCGGAAACTTTGTTGGAAAATCCTGAAGAGGTACTGGAACTTTTTGAGGAGGTAATTAAAGATTTTAATTTAGAAACTAAAATAGGAATTCAATTCAAAAATTTACCAAAAACACAAACGGTAAGGATAAGGAGTTTGAGAACAAAACACATGAACAATTTTTTAAATGTAGATGGAATGGTAAAAGTTGCTTCTGAAGTAAAACCGAGAATCTACGAAACTGTTTATGAATGTCAAGAATGTGGTGAAAAATTTTCCTTGGAACAGAGGGGCTCAACAATTATAAAACCTTTTGTTTGTCCAAGTTGCAAAAAAAGAACAGGTTTTAAATTTTTAGAAAAAAAAATGTATGATTCAAGGTGGCTCTCAATACAGGAGCCTTTTGAGGTAACAAGTGGTGAGAAACCTGGGGAAGTAAAAGTTTTTTTGAAGAAAGATTTAACAACTCCAGAGATACAGAGGATAACTGACCCAGGAACTAGAATTTTTATAAATGGTATCTTAAAAGAGTTACCGAGAACTATTAGAGGAAGGGAAGCGACCCAGTCAGATATTTATATAGAAGCAAATTATCTTGAACTTGCTGAGAAAGAAATAGAAGAAATAGACATTAGCAGAGGGGATGAAAAGGAAATTTTAGATTTAGTAAAACAACCAGATATTTATAATAAATTAGTTAATTCTCTTGCTCCCTCAGTCTATGGGAATAAGGAAATAAAAGAAGCAATATTATTACAACTTTTTGGAGGAACTAATGCAGAAATGCCAGATGGAACACATATAAGGGGAGATATACATGTGCTTCTTGTTGGTGACCCTGCAACTGCAAAAAGTCAGTTACTCAAATTGACTTATAAACTAATACCCAGGAGTCGTTATGTTTCTGGAAAAGGAGTAACAGGAGCTGGTTTAATTTCTACAGTTAGAAAAGATGAATTCACAGGAGGCTGGGTTTTGGAAGCAGGGGCTTTAGTCCTCTCTAACAAGGGATTACTTGCCATAGATGAATTTGAAAAGATGGATAGGGATGATGTAGTTGCAATGCATGAAGCTCTTGAGCAGGGGACAGTGAGTATAGCAAAGGCAAGTATCGTGGCAACTCTTCCTGCACAGACCTCAGTTTTGGCAGGAGCAAACCCAAAACTTGGAAGATTTGATATCTACACACCAATTGCCGACCAGATAATTATACCCCCTACTCTATTATCCCGTTTTGACTTAAAATTTGCCTTAAGAGATATCCCAAATCCAGAAGAAGATAGGAAACTCGTGGACCATGTTTTATTAGCAAGAAAAGATTTAAAGACAGTAGAACCAGAAATTTCATATTCTTTATTGAGAAAATATATTGCTTACTCAAAACAGACTATAAAACAAGTTGAGTTAAGCGATGAAACATTAGAGGCTTTCAAGAAATTTTTTATAGATATGAGAAGTAAATACACAGAAGAAGATAAAATTGTACCAATAACTTTTAGGCAGTTTGAGGCTTTAATAAGATTAGCACAAGCATCAGCAAAAATAAAACTGAGAAACAAAACAATAAGGGAGGATGCTGACAAGGCAATAAGAATTATGCAGGTCAGTTTAAGACAATTAGGTTTTGATACTGAGTCAAAAAAATTAGATATTGATAGGATGGAAGGCTCTGTTGCAGGAAGCCAGAGATCAAAAATAAGAGTTTTGTTGGATATTATTGACAAGTTGGAAAAAGAAATGAAAGAAGTTTTGATAGAAGATGTTGGAGCACAGGCAGAAGATAAAGGAATCACAGAATGGCAGGAATTAGTCCAAAAACTTAAAAGGGAAGGTTTGCTTTATGAGCCAAAAAGCGGGCATCTGAGAAAAGTATGATGCAACCCTTTTCTATTGGTAAAATTGAGAGAAAATGATAATAACTATCTCTGGGGAAATAGGAGCGGGAAAAACAATAATTGGAAAAGAGTTGGCAAGAAGACTCAATTATAATTATATTTCAACAGGGGAGATTTTCAAAAAATTTGCAGAAGAAAGAAAAATGGATTTAACAGAGTTTTTAAAATATGCTGAGAAAAATTTAGATGTGGATAAGAAGATTGATGAAAAACAAAAAAAACCTAAACAAAATTGTGTTTTAGATTCAAGACTTGGTTTCTATTTTGCAAAACCTAACTTAAAAATCTGGCTAAAAGCTCCATTGGGAGTAAGGATAAAAAGAAATGCAAAAAGAGATAATTTGAAAGAAGCAAAAAAGGAAATAAAATACAGGGAAAAAACAGAAAAAGAAAGATATAAAAGACTTTAT
>JAGXOK010000035.1 GCA_023659935.1 Candidatus Aenigmarchaeota archaeon LH_S6
AAACTATCTTTTTCATAATAAATCAAAAAATTAAAAATAAAGAAATATCTTAATCTTTAGCAAACTTGTAAACTTCTTTTACTGCAACAATTACTAAATTCTCTTTAGAATTTCGAGGTATTCTTCAACAGACATTCCTAAGGTTCTAAGATTATTTCTGATAACAAAAATTGGCAATTCTTTATCCGAAGTATAACAATAGGCCTCTTTAAGTCATCTCTCCAATAAATTCTGTGGTCTCCTTTTTCCCTCTTAAAGGCAATCCAAGCTGGTTTACGGACAGATCTGTCTTAAAACTTTTGAAGGCTCCTATCAAGTAAAAACCAACTTTGGCATCTGGATCATCATCTTACAAAGGTGTTGAATCCACAACTAACATGTCTGTTGGAATCATTAATTGGATGATTTCTGATAATTGGTTAAATACCTGAATCAGCAACTCTGAGTATTGCTCTTTCCATCTACTATTTCTTCTAACTTTTGGATTTGCTTTCAAATGCTTAATTAGCTAAGAATCATTAAATCCTTTGAGTCTCTGATACACTAAAGTTCTTACTCTTAGCCCTATTTTTATAACCTCTTCTACCTCTGCCTTTCTGAGATGGAACAATCTCTTTGTTTACCGTTAATCTTACTATATTGCTACCTCTCACAACAAAAATTGTTAATTTTGGTTAATTTCGCACATCTCTATAATTTCCAGTTTAAACTACAAAAGATCAACCATCCACTTTTCCCTTATATCAGATCCAACTTATTATAATAAAACAATTTCAATTTTGCATTTTCTAGTTTTACCTCTCCATCTGAAGAAAAACTAATCAGATTTTTTCCTTCTTTTATATTTTTTAATTTAATTACATTCACTCTGGAATCAGGTATCCCAGTATATTCAGTTTGATTGTTTAAGGTTATATTAAATTCTTCATTAGATTCTATAAAATCAAAGTGTAATTTACACTCATAAAAGTTTTTATAAATATATTCTGATATAAAAAATTCATGTTTGGGGGTTTCCTTGAATGAATAATCTGTTTCAATTGAAAGATTTGATATAATATAAACCGTTGGAGCCCAGATTTTCCAACCACTTGAACTAGCCTTAAATTCTAAATAATTTTCTTCTCTTGGAGCCATATTTAGGGTATATTTTCCTAAGGGAGCAGATTTCTTAACTAAAGTTTCATTATTTAGAATTACATATAATTTTCCATAATTATTTGTATCTTTTACAGTAAAACTTAGAGTTGCGTTATCCAAATTTTCTAGTATATATTTTTCTACTTCAAATCTTCTTTTATAGGGGGGTTTTCCAGAAAAGATACCGTTACGAATCTTAAATAACCCATCAAGAATTTCTTTTTTTTCCACTTTTTGTTCTTCCAAGGCGATATCTCCAAGTTCTATTATTTTCCAGTTAAGTTCTCCTGTTGAGCCATTTTCAAGGGGTGTATAAGGCTCTATTCTAGACCCTCCAAAAAATACAAATAACATCAGCAAAATAAACAACCCAGCAAAAAGGAAAGCATATAATTCGTCCATAATAAGCCTTTTATTTGTTTAAAAAGATAGAAGCCAAAAAAATATTTATGAGAGGAGAAATATATCACCTTTTAATTCTATCTTTAGCTCTATTATCCATCTATTTTGTTGGAGGTTTTGTAATTATTTTTGCTTCTCTGCTTGTAATCTTTGAAAAATGTTTTTTTGGAAGGATAAATATTATACCAGGAATAGAATTTACCAGTAGCAACTCTTTTAGTTGTTTTAAAATATAGTTGGGTCACAGGAACTCTTTTTGTAATTATTTTACCTTTGATTGTTCCTACAATAATCAATATCTTTATAGGAGAAAAATTTGTTTTAAACAAAGATTTTGTGTTAATGTCTATAGGTTTTGAAAATATTGTTGATATATTTTGTGTTTTTATCATATATTTGTTAAGAGGATTCAATATATTTTGGATAATGTTAGTTATGCTCGTATTCAAACATACAACAAATAATTTGGCCGATAGATTAAAAACAACAAATTTTGTAATAGATTATATTGGACTTACTATCGGATTTTTGTTTAATTTATCTATTATTTACTTCTTTCATTCCTTTTGGTTATATCTATCAGAAATATGAACAAGCGTTTAGTTTATCTTTTAATTCTATCTTTATCTCTATTATTCATCTATTTTGTTGGAGGTTTTGTAATTATTTTTGCTTCTCTGCTTGTAATCTTT
>JAGXOK010000036.1 GCA_023659935.1 Candidatus Aenigmarchaeota archaeon LH_S6
GCAGATATTATGGAAATTAAACAAAAAAAAGTTGTGATAATTACAAATAGATTAAAGTTTTTCCTCATAATTTAATTTTATTTAATATATAAAAGGATAAAATACTTATAAATTACATTTTTACAACTAATTAGGTTATATTTAAATTTTATATATTTACTATTATGAAGAGTCTTTAAAGGCAATGAAGTAATCTAATGAAATAGATTATTAAACTTTGAAATTAAATAAGTTTAGTCTTTCAAAGTAGAATAGAAGGAGTATATAAGTAAGGAGTAATTTCCCGCTATAATTCCGGTTGATCCTGCCGGAGGTCACTGCTATTAGAGTTCGACTAAGCCATGCAAGTACTTTGGAACTTCGGTTTTGAAGTGCGAACGGCTCAGTAAAGTATAATTAACTTACCCTTAGAACTTCTATAATCTCGGGAAACTGAGGATAAAAGAAGATAGGATAGGATTTCTGGAAAGAATCTATCTGAACTAAGGATAGGATTATATCTGATTAGGTTGTTGTTGGGGTAAAAGCCCGACAAGCCGATAATTAGTAAGGGTTGTGAGAGCAATAGCCCGGAGATGGATTCTGAGACAAGAATCCAGGCCCTACGGAGTGCAGCAGGCGCGAAACCTTTACCATGCACTTAAGTGCGATAGGGGTAATCTAAGTGTTATTCCACAAAGGAATAACTTTTGTTAAGTTAAAAAAGCTTATCGAATAAGTGGTGGGTAATACGGGTGGCAGCCGCCGCGGTAATACCCGAGCCACAAGTAGTGACCACTTTTATTGGGTTTAAAGCATCCGTAGCCGGTCTAGCAAGTTTCTGGTTAAATTTCTTGTTAACCAAGAAAATGCTAGAAATACTGTTAGACTAGAGATTAGGAGAGGTTAGAGGTACTCTTGGGGTAGGGGTGAAATCCTTTGATCCTAAGGGGACCACCGATGGCGAAGGCATCTAACTAGAATAACTCTGACGGTGAGGGATGAAAGATAGGGGAGCAATCCGGATTAGATTGAACCTTTTTCTAAAGATGAATATTTAAAAAATATTAATTAAAGAGAGGTTCCTAAGTACCCGGGTAGTCCTATCTGTAAACGATGCCCGCTTGATGTTGGCTGGTTTGTAGGAACTAGCCAGTTTCGAAGGGAAACCATTAAGCGGGCCACCTGGGGAGTACGTCCGCAAGGATGAAACTTAAAGGAATTGGCGGGGGAGTACATAAGGGGTGCAGTGTGCGGTTTAATTGGACTCAACACCGAGAATCTTACCAAGGAAGACAGCTGGATGAAGGTCAGTCTAAAGAGCTTACCAGACTAGCTGAGAGGAGTTGCATGGCCGTCGTCAGCTCGTGTTGTATGGGTTTTTAGGAAGTAAAAACCTAATAACCTCAACAAAAAATGTCCAGTTAAGTCTGGCAACGAGCGAGACCCACATTTTTAGTTGCGATCTGCTTTAGCAGAGCACTCTAAAAGAACTGCCTGTGTAAACAGGAGGAAGGAGTGGGCGACGGCAGGTCGGTACGGCCCGAATTTCTTGGGCTACACGCGCGCAACAATGGTTGAGACAGAGAGTTGCAATCTCGAAAGAGAAAGCTAATCCCTAAACTCAACCCTAGTTCGGATCGGGGGCTGAAACTTGCCCCCGTGACGACGGAATCCCTAGTAATCGAACGTCATTATCGTTCGATGAATTTATCCCTGCTCCTTGCACACACTGCCCATCAAGCCATCTGAATAGAGTCTTAAGGGAGCTTCTTCAATTTTTGGAGAATCAACCTTGGATTTTGTAAGGAGGGCTAAGTTGTAACAAGGTAGCCGTACGGGAACGTGCGGCTGGATCACCTTAATAAATAAAAAATTAAGGTAGCTTAAACTTCTATTCTACTGAGAATTCCTAAAGTTTAACTTAAAATAGCCAAGAAGTCTACTTCCAAAATCCAAAGTAGGTTACCCAAGATTCAGGAAGAGAATAAACAGTATAACCTATCCGCAGAATAATAGTTGTTTCAAATTCAAAAATCAGAGAAGACTTCATATAACTCAAATAGGTTCTATTCCTATTGAGTTACACAGGATACCAAAAGGAACTCCAAAAACTCTAACAGTTAAGAAAACACAAAGTAACAAATGGTTTGTTTCTTTTAGTTGTGAGTTGGAGAATAAACCAGTTAAATATAAATATCCTGAAAACAAAATTGGTATAGATTTAGGATT
>JAGXOK010000037.1 GCA_023659935.1 Candidatus Aenigmarchaeota archaeon LH_S6
CACAAGTTATTCTACTTGCACCTGCTCATGGTGTACAATTAGAAATTATTACGAATGTGACTCTTCACAAATAGATGATTCTCATCCTTGCTCCTCTGGAAATTGCGCCCCTGATTTTGTTGGTGGGAGAAATTATTGTTGTGACTCAGAGCAGTGTGCTCATAGAGGAGATGATGTAACTTGCCTAAGTTCTTGGGGATGTGATATCTGTGGTCCAGATGGAGGAGAAGCAAAATGTTATGGGAATGGAAAAGAAATTCAATACCAAGGTTACAAACTAAAATGCAACGATGGAAACTGGGAATTTATTGGTGGTGAAAAAGCTGATTTCACAGATAATTGCGGAAAAACGATTTTTAACTATCCTTTATTTTTTAATTCACCCAGTAACAACTTTTATCCTGACGGTTATGGATACAAAGATTCTTATGCAATTTATCCTGTTTCCTTTGATGGAACAAAAGATATTGTTGCTTCAGTTATTCCTAACGAAACTGTGGAAATAAATGGCGAAAATGTGAGATATAAAGTATTTAGGGAAGAAACTAGAGAATTTGATGTAAAATTTAAAGGGGATGAGGAAGGAAATCAATTTAATTTATCTGTTAATTGCTACACTCCAGATAGATATAATTGCGATAGTTCTCATGATGACTGCTGGCCCGGTTCTTACTGCTCTCAGGACAATCCAACTAGTGTTACTATAGAAGAAAGCTCTTCAGCAAAAGCAAAATTTGAGGTAAGGTTTTTAAATAAATCTAATATCTGTTGTTATCTAAATGGAGATGATAACATTCTTAATGGAGATGAAAAGATCATAGAAGGAAATAATGTGAAGTATGTGGTGAATGATGACCTAACCCTAAAAGACCATAATATAATTGCTTGTAAAGTTACAACAAGTGTAGGGAAAGGTGGATTTGAAGCTCAATTAAAACAGAAAAATCCGGAAATAACAATATTTTCTTTTGGAACGAGTACTAAGTGGAAATATACGACTAGTGAAGAATCTGGATGGAAAAATGTAGACTATGATGATAATAGCTGGGAAAAAGGAAATCAGCCTTTTAGCGATTATTCTACAAATATATATTTAAGGAAAAACTTTGATAGGAATCCTCTTTTCTTTTGTTGTCCAAATAATTCCTGTGCTCACAAAGAAGGCGGTACTATAAAATGTTATGAAGAAGGAACCCACAAGATTAATGTTCCTGGAGAAGATGGCTCACCTTGTTTATGGAACTGCAAAAATAATAGATGGGGAAAACAACAGGAAGGAGCAGAATGTGAAAAAGATTGTGATTGTGCAAATACTGATGAAAATTATTGTGTATCGACTTTATATGACTTAAGCAAAAAAATATGCTGTAATATTGGGGAATGTGGATTAGGTGTTGAATCGCGTTGTACTGAGGACTCTTACTGCTGCCCTAGTGGGCATTCGACAATATATAAAGGTAATTTATGTCAATGCAATGCAGGTAGTTGGACTTGCAGCAATACAGCAATTAAAACAGACTACTCAAGAATCTTATTTTCAAAAAATTCAAATAAATATGAAACAACTTTAGAAATAAGTGAAACAGAATTAAGAGATATAAATTCAGCAAATGCGAAAGTTCTTGTTTTCTTTGATAAAGGTAATTATAATGGAAACCTTAAAATAAAAGGGTCTGGAGATTGTTCTTTTAATCTAAATAAACCAATAGAAAATAAGCTTATAGAAGATTTAGGAGGAGTTTCAACCATAGGAGGGTTTAGTTGTAAATTAGAAATAACAGCAGATGGTATGGATGAAGATGAATATTTCTTTTACACAGGTTATACATTAGTTTTAGAGTATGTACTTGCTTAGGATACAATAATTAGAAGTAATTTACCCAAAATCAAACTTAATCCTTCTGAACTTTGACCCTGGACAATTATATTTTTTCCATCAAATTTTATTGAATCCTCTTTTGCCCCGAGATTTGGACCTAAAATTATTATTGCAGGTTCTGTTGAATTATATTGGGATAAGAGATTTGCTTTTATTGTTTTATCCTGTTTTTTAATAGTATTATAGTAATAATCAAGGTAATGCGAAAATGGAGCAATTTTAAGAATTAGTTCAGAATTTTCTGGACTTTCTTCTTCTGTTG
>JAGXOK010000038.1 GCA_023659935.1 Candidatus Aenigmarchaeota archaeon LH_S6
GGTTTATAGTTCTTAATTAGCTCATCTATCAAATTACCAATCTTTGTCTTCTCAATTTTCCTGTTTCTTTTAATCAGGATTATAGAATCTCCTGTGACACTATCCTCAACCGAAATAATCCTTTTATTTTTCATTATTTGTGAGATTAGAGCACCCAATAAACTTGTTTTTCCTGAACTTCTTGTTCCACCAACCAACATAGATCTTCCACCATCTATTATAAACCAAAGCAGTCCACCAGCAAGAGGATTTAGCATTTTTTGGGAGATAAATAGAGGGAAGGTCCAAGGTTTTTCCCTGTGCCTTCTCAAAGCAAAACCAAGACCCTCTGGAGCTAAAGTCTGCATTATTGCACAAACTCTCGCCCTCCCACCAGGAACAGAAATTTCAGTATCCAAAACAGGGTTTGCTTCATCCAAAGGTCTTCCCGAACTTAACCTCAATCTTGTTGCTAACAATTCTGCATCCTCTTTTGTTTGCGTTATGTTTGTCTGACATTCACCATATTCCCCATGATAAACGTAAATAGGTGCAGAGCTTGGGGGTGAGTTGACATAGACATCCTGAACATTATCATCAGACAAAATTAATTCCAGAATCCCGATTCCAGCAGTATATCTAACAAGAATATTTGAAATAATTTTTAGTTTTTTCTCGGGGATATTAGATGAACCTGAAAGATCTCTTAACATATCAAGACCAATATTATAAAAACTTTTTCTCACTTCTTTTGAAGCAAATTCTTCCCTCTCCAGAGGTCTATGCCTTGCCATATATCTCTTTGCCTTGTCAAGTAGCTCATATTCTTTTTCCTCTAAACCAAATTCTAGCGGAATAATATGATACAAAGCTCTTATTTCGTTTGGTATTCTATAAATCTCAACTTTTGCATCCTGGATTTGATAATTGTCAATTAGTTCTGCTTTTTCTGGGGGGGTTGCCTGATATTTTGTGTAAGTGAAATTTGGTCTGACAGAGGGAATAAAAAACTGCCTGTAAACCGACCGGTCTCCAACTTTATATCCAGGCAAAAATTAAAGACTTTTCTTTATTAATGTTGTTTCCTCTAATAACTCTTTTAGAAGAATTAGTGAATTGTTAAGATAATGTTTATAACATTCCTTGCAGATTCCTTTTGTCCTCTCACCCAAAACCTTTGTGTGTCTTATTCTTCTTACTAGTAGAACATACGCACCTACAGGGTCAGTCTTTAATTTTCCCAGAATTGTATTTTGCAAAAAATCCATTCTTTTAGAAACACACCGGTCACACTTTTCTATAACCAGATTTTTCTGGGAAAACAATTTTAAGTCCCTTGTTATTTTTTCATAAAGTTTGGCAATTTCAAGCAGCATCTGTGTCTGCTCAAAGTTGTATTCATACTCTCTCTCTTTTGATAAAACAATTGATTTGGCATCTTTAACAGCAATTAAATAGTTTATAATCTCCGACATACATTCAGGAAAATCCTCTACTGAAGAGCCGTATATACAGTTTAAGCAATCTACTTTTAAAACACCATCTTTATAAGTGTATTTTCCAGGCATAATATGGTTTGATTTAAAATAGAATATTCAAACAAATCTATTCAATAATCTCTCTGAAAGTTTGAACAACTTTGTTAATTTCTTTTCTTGTTAGCTGGTAGGTTGAAACCTTGAAATTCTTTGTTACTCCAGGTTTTATCCCCCCTATTCCTCTATTTTTTAGTTCATGATACAAAAAATATCCTCTCTTTTTGTGCTTCTTGGAAATTTCATATAAAGGCTCAGCCTCGAGAAATAGCAAATCATGATTGTGAGGTTTTTCTCCCAATTGCTTTAACCCAAGTTTTTCCATTTCTTTTGAAAATAGTCTTGCTTTTTCAACCTCTTCTCCCCAATTTTTAATCCTCTCCTTAACTTTTGGAAAAGAAGCAATTAAGGTTACCATTGATGCTCCCCTTGAAGTACAACCAAGCATCTCTATCTCCTTTTTTGGATAATATTTACTTTTTCTTAGGATTATATTTTCCCATTCTTTGTTGAAACCGAGAACACCAATAGGACCAGAAGCAGCCATTGATTTTTGTCCAGAGCCAACCACAAAATCCACACC
>JAGXOK010000039.1 GCA_023659935.1 Candidatus Aenigmarchaeota archaeon LH_S6
CTTTAATAGAGAATTATAAATACCTATTACCTTTAGGGCCTGTTTCTCCCATGATACTTTTTTTAAGTCATGATATGCATTAGTAGTAATCTCTTCTTTTACAGTTCCATATTCCAACACAGAAATTATTTTGTCTGCAATTTCTTCTATATCCCAAAAATTAACCTGAAAACAGTTTTTCAAAACTTCATTTACCCCTGAATTTTTTGAGAGAATAACAGGAACCCCATTCGAGGCAGCTTCTAAAGCAGTGATACCAAATGGCTCTGAAACAGATGGGAGAACATATAAATCTGCTGCTTTATAAATTTTTTTAATTTCTTCATCTTCCAATCTACCTGTAAATAATATTTTATCTCCTATCCCAAGATCGCATGCCAAATCAATCATTTTAGGAAGCAATTCTCCAGAACCAGCCACAACAAATAAAACATCTTTTTTATAATCTAAAACTCTTTTGGCTGCCCTGATAAAATAATCAGGACCTTTGTGCATACTCAGCCTTCCAAAATAAAGAATAATATTATTTTTATTGTAAGGTTTACTTTCTCTGGCCCTATCAAACGCTATTGCATTATGTACAACTTCTATTTTATCTTTGGTAATACCATAACTTGCTATTTTGTTTTTTGTGTAATTTGATACAGCAATAATCTTGTCTGCCTTATTAAAAGCATTTAGTTCTATATCATAAACAAATGGATTATATCCTCCGCAACTCCTGTCTAACTCTGTTGTATGAACATGCAAAATTAATGGTTTCCCTGAAAACTCTTTTGTCTGCATTCCTACTGGAAAGGTCATCCAATCATGGCAGTGAATTAAATCAAAATTCTCACTCTTTGCTATTTCTATTCCTCTCTTTGTAAAGCTTTCTATTTCCTCTTTTAAATCTCCACCATAAGTTTTTGCTTCTTTTCCTTCCAGCAGATACTGGTATTGATATGTTTTTTCATCAAGATAAGGACTTAATAGAGTTTTAATCCTTTTGACAGAAACAAAACTTGTTGGAGTTATTTTTAACTTACCACTCTTTCCTTTAAATGGTAGGATTAAAGATATTTTTGTTCCCAAATTTGCTAAAGTATTAGATAGATGATAAGTAACTTTTCCCAAGCCACCAATAGAGTAAGGTGGAAATTCCCAACCAAACATAAGAATTTTTGTGGGTTCCATAATATTAACAATTATTATATAAAGTGTTATGATGGAAATTTTTCTCAAGGAAGCAAGAAGGGTACTTCTTAAAAATAATATAGGGATTGGAATTAAGGCAGGAGATTATTATCCTGACTTTTGGATTAGAGATGCTTTAATTTCATCCTTAGGGATGAGTCTTTCAGAAGATGAAAAACTTATAAAATTGGCAAGAAAATCAATAAATACAATTTCGAAATATCAGAAATTTACCGGCCAACTTGCAAACAAAATTTCTCCTGACGAAAAAAAATATGGATTTGGTGAAGGGGGTTGTGTTGATTCAAGTTTGTGGTATCCAATTGCTGTTTTAAATTATTATTATGCAACAAATGATTTGGATTTTCTTAGAGCACATCAGAAAAGGATTAACAAGGCAATGAATTTTGCTCTTTGTCTGGACCAAAACAACGATTGGTTAATTGAAACAAATGATGGTTCTGATTGGATGGACGTTCTTTTAAGATCAGGACGAGTACTTTATGATAATGTTCTTTTATACAAATCACTCGTGGATGCAAATGAGATAAATAAGATTCTAGAAGGGGAGGAAAATTTCGGGTTTATCGCAGAACATGTTAAAGATTCATTGAATTTATTCTTTTGGCCAACAGAAAAAAATTTTGAAGAAGTTAAAGAACAGCATAGATTTTCCTGCGTTGACAAGGATGTTGAATTGGTCTTAAAAAATCAAAGGAAGGATAGAGAGTATTATCTTGCAGATATAGGGCACAAAAAGTATGACCCAAGATTTGATTCTTTTGCAAATTTGCTTGCAGTTTTGTTTGATGTTGCAGACAAAAATAAGAAAAACAAAATTCTTGAATATATTAAGAAAGAAAAAGTTGATGAACCTTATC
>JAGXOK010000003.1:0-47820 GCA_023659935.1 Candidatus Aenigmarchaeota archaeon LH_S6
AGATATGCCTCTGGAATAATTTTATTTGTACTATTCGCTATTAAACCAAAACTCTCATTTAGAATAGTTAATGTGAAATTGCATCCTTTATTTTTAGACATTAGGAGAGTTATATCTTCTATAATTTTATCTTCTAAATCACTAACTTTTATAGATTGTAAATAGGTGTATGAAGAGTTACCAACATTACAAAAAGTATCCGTTCCACTTATGTTAAATCCTTCTCTTGTTGTATTCAAATCTATCCAACTTGTTGGATTACTAATTTTAAGGCTTTCGATAAAAGAACTAAGAGGATTTTCTAAATCAGAATAAACTAGGTTTCTTGTCTGGTTCTGTAAATAACCTTTCCAGTTTATATTACCATCATTGCTTATATAAAAAAGATAAGTTACATTTGATTTTGGATTAACAAATTTGTCTGAATCTAGAACATCTAAATAATGAATATTTCCTGTGAGATTAATAATTAAATTATAATATCCAGAAATATTCTGGTTGTCAGTTAGCACATAAGAGATATTCATTTCCTTACTTGTTATTTTAATTTCAATCACAGTGCAATTAACTTTACCTTCTGCAATCGAGCAAGTTGAACTTGTGAAATTATTTGTTCCGCACAATCTAACATTTATCAAATTAGAGTCTCCATTTAATCCTTCTATTTCAGGTTCAACACAACTCTGATTATCTACTACACTTAAATTTGTGTTATTGGAGATATAGAAAGAATGACCAGAAAAAGTAAGGTTATATGTATTTCCACTCCAAGTCAGATTTTCTATTTTTATATCCTCAACTTTAAACAAATCTGGGTAAGTGTTGAAATTTGAAACAACTTTATTACTATCTGAATCTACAATTGTTATTTCTACATCAAAATACCCTAAATCCTTGTCTTCCATCCAGTTTGGAGGGTTAAAAGAGCAGTTTGTTGTATAGTTCTCGCTACCAATTCCAGAGTGAGTCATCTTTGTGTTATTACAAGAACTCCCTTCACTAAAAATTGTTCCGTTATCAGACCGGAATCTTAAGGTTATATTTAGTTCTTCATCAGTATAAATTCCATCCCTGTCTTTAGCAGAGATATTAAAATAAATTGTATCTGCTGTTTGATTATTTTCTTTGTTTCTATCTATTATTGTTCTGTTATCTTTGTTTCCATGCCAAGTTATATCAATTTCGTAAGGCTGAGTATTTTCTAAGTTATAGAAACCATCATAACAAGTTTCTAAATTTTTGCAGTCTTCCAATTTATCTATCCACCAATCTCCATAAGAAGAATCATTGTTAGTATCAACATTACTATCCCTGACATGAGCTATTGTGTCTATTTTTCCATAACTAAAATCACTTGCAGGTGAAGAGAAATTTTTTGTATTATTTTTGTTGATTGCCAACAAAAAATTATATGGATCATAATGATTATAGTTAGTACTTTGTGTATAATTAATCCCTATCCTTGTATAACTTAAATTAAATTTTCCTGTGTTTTTTACAGTAACATTTATTCCCATCTTCTGGTCATATCTTATATCATGTGTTATTGACCACGCTAAAATTCCATCAATTTTAAACTCCCCAGACTTTGATAAATTCAAATATCTAATTGGATCACTTAAAGTAAAATTTGAAGAAGAACCATAAGTTGTACCAATAAAAGTGGAGGGATTAGGAGTTACACCCCCATATATATCTATTCCAGAATCTGCATAAACCTCTAAAGAACCTTTTGGTAATTCTCTTCCTAAATCAATTACAATATAAGTAGAGTTTCCAACAGCAAATCTATTATCAGTCTCACCTAAAATGAAACTTGAATTTATCCATTTATTTTTATCAAATTTTGTTACATTCTCTGCCCAATAATAACAAGGAGTGGTAACATTTACTTTCAAAATTTCTGCTGAAATATTTGGCAAAAAACCATAGCCACCATCAATTTTTGTAGTCGGAGTTTGGGCAACACAAAAAACTTCCCTCTCAGTGCTGAGATGAGGATCTGTAATTGTTATTTCAAAATTGCCATCTGAGTCTGTTGTATCTGCTCCATAATTATGTGAATTGTGAGTTGGATTAAAATCAGAAGAGAAAATATTTCCATTCAAAGAGCAATGAACATTAGCATTCTTAACATTTTTGTTATTTGATAAAAATTTTATTTTTCCTTCTATCCTTAGTTTTGATGTTGAGTTTATTGTTGTTTTGAAAGTCGTGTTTAAATCTTCTACTTTAAACTTATCTCTATTTTGAGAATAACTAGAAGTTTTAGAACTTCCATAATTATCATCAACTTTAAATTGAATATCAAACTTACCTAAATCAGAAGTAGGCATATTATTTGGTGGGTTCCATGAACAATTTCTGTAGTAATATGGTCCCCTTTTGCCATCCACTCCTGGTATATTTATTGTTTTATTTTGAGTCATTTTTTTATTTGTACAAACAGTCCAATTATTGCCTTGATCCGATTTAACCCAAATTGTTAAATACTGTTGCAATTCATCTTTATCCCCAAGAACTCCATCAATATAATCAGTTGCATTAACTCTTATTGTGATTATATCATTTGTATTTGGAGTTTCTTTATTCCTGTCAACAGGATCTGGTGAAGCAAACATAAAAGTTAAGTTTACTGGAGGTTTATCAACAACAGAAACTGTTACAGGACTTTGCCCGGCAACAATAGTTGTAAAACCAGTTTCTTTATTTGGAAACCTAACCCAACTACTAAAATTGTAGTTCCCAAACTCATGGTATTTTGCTTTCCAAGTTCCAGAATAAGTAACTGTATTTCCAGGAGCTAAATTCTGGTCAAATTGTATATAACAACCACAAGAACTATGTGGGTCCTCTTCATAGTCTCCCAAGTGTCCACAGGCATCTACCCATCCACCCCCATTACAATCTTCGTTTGTTTCCGGATTGGTTCCATCCTCTGAACTAATCTCCCAATATAAATCCTCTTTTGCGAAAGTTAAATCCCCAATATTCTCAAAAGTAACATTAAAACTTGCTGATTCATCATGGTATAGAGAAGTGCTATTCCAAACATGATTTGTAGCCTGCAATCCAATATCTATGTTATAAGTCCCACTACCAGCAATATCATCAATATCCATAATCTCACAGATAAAAGTGTTTGTTTTTAATGTACTATCTGCAAACTCTTTATCAAGTGCTCCAATATCACAATCAAAGTTTCCATTAGCCTCTGTTGTGTTGGTGCAACTAAAGCTATCATCCTCTTGAAAATAACATTTAACAGTTTCTCCTGAAACACTACTATCATAGGTTGTGTATTTTGCTGTTCCTGTTATATGCAAATCTGATGTTGTTCCATAGTGAGCAAGATTTGTTAGGTAAATGTCTTTTACTTCAAATAAATTACTTTCTGTTTTTTCATCTGTTAAACCTTCATCATCAACAGATTTTATTTTTACATCATAATATCCAATAGGTGAATTGTCTTTTGGATTATAGTTATAATAGCAATTCCAGTGGTAATTATCTGGGTCGTATTCACAATTAGAAGTAATATCTTTTTCATTTATACTTATTCCACTCTGGTCTTTTGCAATTGTTCCATCAGGTTTGTAAATTGTTATATAAACTTTATCCTTATCTAAATTATCCTGATCATAAATTACTGTTGTAATTTTTATTTCAGCATCAGGAGTAAATTTAGAGACTTCATCATCCCTATCTAGAGGAGATCTATCTTTTGAAATTGAAGTAATATTTGGATAGGCATACCAAGTTCCTGCCAGGCAGTATTCATCTATTCCATCTGAGTCTATGTCTTCTCTAGAAGTATTCAAATAACAGCCATTATTCCAGACACAATCATCTGAATTTGCACAGCAAGCATCTGTGCCATCAGAAGAGCAAGCATCCGAATTGCAGGAGCAGGTTATAGCATATTCACTTGAGTCGTCTCCACAACAAGTATCTGGAGAGGAAGCACAATCATTTCCATTAGAACAACTTAATTGCCAGTTTAAAGTACATGTTCCACAAGTGTTGGAGTTTGTATCAGGGTCATAATTTTTATAAGTGCAGGATTCATACACACTATTTCCATTTATATCAGATACAATTGCCTCTTTGTAAGTAGCACCAACTGCTCCAGCACCAGAGCAATAATCTGAAATTAGACTCCCAGCGGATTTATTAATGCAATAATCAGGATTTGAGTTAGAGCAGTATCCTTCCCTGCCAGGATCACAATTTCCGTTTATTGAGGAATCGTCTCCATCACTGTCAGATGCTACAACATCGTAATCTCTACAATCTTTTGTTCCTGTATTATAACTAATTCCGCTTTTACAGTATTCTGTTAAAGTATAGCTACTGCAACTATCATAATATGTATTATAGGTACAAGAACCACCAGAACAAGTAGTATAGTCATAGATATATCCTCCAGTTGTGTAAGCCCAGCAACCATCAGACTCATAGGTATTCTTTGAGGCACAATCCTCCACAGTTGAGCCCCAAGTATAAGTACAGGTATTAGTATTTAAAATTACATAATAATCCTTATAAGATTTAATCACAGAACCATCACAGGTATTACTGCAAATATCTGAACTATCACAATTTTTAGTCGGGCAATTTGTTGTTGTATAAGTACAACTACCCGTCGAATTTACATAATAATCTCTTTTTTGAGAAGAAGGATCTGTTCCACAACCTGCTGTATTTCCTCCATCATACCAGCCATCATTAGAATCACAAGTTTTTGTTGAAGTTACTGAATATGTACAAGCCCCACCACTGCAAGAATAATCCCTATATTCTGCGGTTGGGTCATTCATATTATTACAACCAGGTCCATCATCCCCATAGTCATACCAGCCATCAAAATCATTGCAATTTTTCGTTGCATCAGAACCTAAATCATTTCCAGAACATTGTTTATCATGAACTACATTCCCATTACAAGTATCATTATATCTAATATCTACCAAGCAACTACCTCCGGAACAGGATTTATTATCTATTACATATTCTTTAACTGTCCAACTTGAACCAGAATCATAGCAAGTGTCAGAACCACAATCTACACAATTCCCAGCATAATCGCAATTCCCAGAACCATCGCAATAACCCTGACATTTATAATTTCCACCATTTCCATAATTATCATCTCCTGAGCTAGAAGAACATTGCCAAGTTGCATCACACAAACCAGTTCCAGCTGAATAATTTGTACAAGTTCCTTCATGTCCGGATATATTGCAGGCTTCACAAGTACCACCACAAGCAGAATTACAACAGTAACCATCTACACAATTTCCAGAACAGCACTCGCTTCCTGCTGAACAGGTATCTCCATTACACCCACAACGTTGATACCAATCCCATATTCCACAATTATCAACCATGCCATCTGTCCCACATTCACCGTCTCCTTCGCAATACTCTCCTACATTAACATTATCACAGTGAGGACCATCCCTATTCCCTTGGGGACAGGAATCTAGTAACTCAGTACAGCATGATCCTAGGACTATCCCAGAAGCATATATAAAAAAAGCTAAAATAATAACAATTTTCCTCATAATACTTCTATTATTTATATAATCCATAATTATCTCTTTTTCATATTTTGTTGATACCAAAAAAACCAGAAAACAAAGATTAGAGCAAGAAACAGAAAGTTCCACAAAAAGTAATGAAGAGGTTTAAACCAGGAATAAGAAATAGAACCTACATAAATTGTTATAATAACTCTAAACAGATTATAAAAATATAAAGGAATCAGGAATAATAAAGATTTTAATCTACTTGAAAGTTTAATTCCTAAAGGTAGGAAAACTAAGGCACAAAAAATATAAAATTGCTTCCACCCAGTACAATCAAAAGTTATTATCGACGAGAAATTTTTTGTTATTATCTGGTAACCTTGAGTCTGAAATTCAATACCAAATAAATTTAAAAGCCAGGTAACTTGTGAAAAAAAAATTTGCTGGAAAATTTGGATTTCAAAGTGAAAAAAAGAGAGGAAAAATAGAGGGGTTATCAAAAGAATTGCTCTCAAAATTAATTTTTCCTTATTATTCATAATAGATTCTACTAACTCAATTAATCTATAAATTAATATTCAACTAAAACTCCAGTTTTGTCAAAATAAATCTTTTACCCAACATAAACTATCACCTCCACAAAATCTTTATTTAAAGTTGCAATTCTTTTTATGTGCGCAGTTGTACCAAGTTTTTTACCTACAGGCTTACATTTAATCACATTTGTATTATTTAGATAATTAATTTCAACAACTAAATTCTCACTTTCTAAACCAAAAGAATCTCTAAGTTTTTGAATTTTTGTTAAATCTGTTGTTGAACTACATATTTTCTCAAATTCATTAATTTTTGTTGAATTTAGAGAGTAGGGCTCAGAGGCAAGACCTATTCTTTCAAAATTAGTTTCATTCCAATTAGCAGGATAACCTTTATCCTTGATTAACAGTTCAGAAATAGAATATGCCTTAGAATACAAAATATCAGACTGGATATCGTTACTGTAAGTAGGATAAAAACTTATAATAGTATAAACCAAATAAATTGAGAGAGAGATAAACAAAATAGTACTGATAATAAAGTAAATATTTACCTGTCCCTTAAAATTATTGTCCTTTTCTATCATCTTAAAATAGGCCAATTAAGTTTGCCATAACTATGATAAATAATCCCAAGAAAAACATAATTAAACCATGCTTTGCTCCTTCCAACCAGCTTTTTGCAGAGATTTGCCCAGCAATTAGTCCAGTAAAAAATCCCTGGATAAGGATCATTGTAAAAAATAAGGATTTGTAATATACTGGCAGTGAATTTTGCTCTCCGAAACCAAACATTCCTCCAATAGTATTATAATAACCACAGAGACCATAACAAAAAGGCTCATTACAGGCAACGCAAGGAGACTTTGCTTGCATCAACTGAATATTACCTACTGTACTTTCAGTTCCTCCAATTTCAGAAAACATAGGAATTAAAAAATTTCCAATTGCAATTGTTAATCCAACAAATAACAAAAAAATACCATACATCATAAACACATGTTGTTGCATCATTGATTTTTTGTCTTTTTCACTTTCCATTATTTTGAGCAAAGAAGTTATTAATGTCTCCAAAATATCTTCTATATTTCCTCCACTTCTGTAAGTTTCTAATAGAGTTGAGATGGACCTTGATAGAATTCTATTCTCACTCAAACTTTTTTGCATCTGTTTTAAAGCAGAATCTATGCTAATCCCCCAGCTTATATTTTTTTTCAATTTTTCTATATGTTTATTTAATTTTCCATAATCACCCTTGCAGGTTTTAATTGCTTCTGGAAAAGAAATACCACTCTTTTTTGCTTCTTTTAAATCATCTAAAAACATAGGAAGCTTGTCTTCACAATCTTTTATTTCTAGGAAATGTAAATATCTATAAAAGAAAAAAGGTAAAACAAAAACAAAAACTGCAAAAATTAAAAAGTTTAATAGAATATTAAAGTTAACAAATAGTAAAGAGAGAACTACTCCAAATAAAATAATAGCAAGAGCTCCAATTGCAGAATAGAATAAAATCTCTTGTTTTTTTGTTAGTTCCCTACCTAACATTTTCTCTAATTTCATGGTGAACTAATACCGATATAAAAAGCAAGAACTACAGATATAGCAGGCATTAACATAAAAGAAATCAAAACCTGCATTGCAAGAATACTTTCAACTCCCCCCATCATACCCATCACACTTGATAAAATTGTGAAAAAAATTGGACCAACAATCATCACTGTAATATACATTTCTATAATCATAGATAAAGTACTAGCATAAGTTTTTATTTTTCTTTGATAATTGTTAAATAAAGAAATTGACTTGTTGTTTAAAAAAAGAGTTAAATCCGCGCCTGAACTTATTGTCGTTTCTATTCCCAAGAGTAAATCTTTGAATTCTTTTGATGGAGTCCTCTTTGCCTCCCTTCTCAAAGCACTTAAAATATCCATTCCAAGAGTATCTACATCTTTTATCACATTTCTTGCTTGTTCTTTTAACTCTGGATATTCATCTAATTTTTTAATTGATTTAAAAATTGAGATAGGTGGAGCATCAGAACTGGCTGCGGCAGTCATATAACTAACAGAGAAAGGAAGACCTTTTTCTATTTTTGAGGCTAAGTTACTGACTTGTGCTTTTGGATATGTTGTGAAAAGAAAGAAGATAATTATTGCTCCTGCTCCAGAAAAAATAAAAGATAGTAGGATGGCAAAAACAACATGAATAAAAAAAGATAAAATCAGGGTTATAATTGGTAGTTCTGTAACAAAAATGATTAAAGAAACAAAAATTGCAAGTGAGAGGTATTCCGTCAAAGAATATTTCATCCCACTTTTTTTTAAGTCTTCTGTTACATATTTAAAATTTGGAGCAATCTTTGAAGCAATTTCACCATAAGATAAATAAGCTCTCTTAACAAGGTCTTTAAGCATAATATAAACATTTATTTCTAAAATTATAGATATTCAAGAAAACAGTTCATTAATTACTTATTTATTATTTTTTATTTATTATGGGAGTCTTAAGTTTCAGAATAAAAAAAATAGAAGGTGATGTTGGAGAGAGAAGAACAGGGGAGTTAAAAGTAAGTTCTTCTCCACCAAGGATAAAAAACGTAATTGAAAGGGAAGTTGGATTGGCAGGAAATAAAACAAAGGTTCTTGCAATTGATTTTGAATGCAAAACAAAATATGAGCCAATAAATGCGAAAATAAACATTTATGGGGAGGTATTGTACACAGATGAGAGACAAAAAGAAATTCTTAAAAAGTGGGAGAAAGAAAAGAAAATTGATGAAAAGGTTGGTTTGTATCTTTTAAATTATATTTTTAAAAGATATGCTGTCCAGTGTATAAAAATTGCGGATGATTTGCAGTTACCTGCACCAGTCAAATTACCTGAATTTGTGAAGAAGGGAGAAGGTCAATAATCTTATTTTTATATCTAAAGAAAGTCCTTTTATTATATTTTAGTTTATCTATATTATTATGGCAGAAGATGATAGATGGTTAGAAGAAAATCCTTTTAAATCACTTAGGGATATCCAAAAAGAATTCCAAAAACAGTTCCAGCCAATTTGGCAGTCATTCCAAAGTTTTCCAGTAGATTTGACAGAAACAGAGAAGGAAGTAATTGCCAGGGCAGAATTACCAGGGTTTAAAAAAGAAGATGTACATGTTGAAGCAACAGAAAAAAAAATTTCAATTCATGCAAAAAGAAAAGAAGAAAAAGTAGAAAAGGACGAAGATTTTTATAGAAGGGAAAGAAGTTCTGGAGAAGTTAAAAGAGTTTTAGACTTTCCTGTTGATGTTAAACCAGAAGACCCAAAATTGGAATTTAAAGATGGTATTTTGGAAATAAAACTTCCCAAAAAAGAAGTTTCAAAGAAGAAGAAATTCAAATTACTTTAATTTTATTTTAAGTTTTTCGCGTTACTAATAAATTCATCGCATTTTTAAGATGTTTTTCTATTCTCCTGATTATAGAAATTGTTCTTATATTCATGCTAAAACACCTCTACCAATTTTTTTATATAAATAAGTATTGTCAAGATATTCTCTCAAAACTTGTCTCTTTATTTCCATGAAATAATCTTCATTTCTGACAAAAAGAACTTTTCCATATTTTAAAACTTCAAACTGGATATATAAAGGCAATCTGTGAAATGGAGCAACATCCAACTTATTTGATGAATAAGTTGCTACTTCTGTCTCTGTCTCTTTATCATTATCTTTAATTATTACTGCAATATCAATATCTGACAGAGGCTTAACCTGATTTTTTGCATAGGAACCAAATAAAATTATTGACATAACTTTTTTATATTTCTTCAGTTCTGAAACCAGGTTCTTAATTTCCTTATCCATAATAAAACTAGAGAAGTTAAATAATGAGTGCTAAAGAACAGATAAAGGAACTTGTTGAGAAATACAATTATACTAGATGACTTATAATTAGTTCCCAATAAAATTAGAAGTGAATTCATCAGAATACTTTGCTCAATCGCTCATCCTCTTTCTTTATAAATTTTTTAAGTTTTTCTATCTTCATAAAAAAAAGAAAATCCTAATTAAATAATTCCCTATACAATTATGAGATTAAGTCTCTCCTTCTCAGAAATCAGGAATAAAGATGTTCCAAAAGTTGGTGGGAAGAATGCAAGTCTTGGGGAGATGTATTCACAGTTGAAAAATAGAGGGATAAGGGTTCCGAGTGGTTTTGCTTTAACAAGTGAATCCTATGACTACTTTATCAGGGAAAACAGACTTGACAGGGAAATTAAAGAAACTCTTTCTGATTTAGATGTAAAAAATATTAAAAATTTAAGAGAAAAAGGAAAGAGAGTCAGAGAATTAATCTTAAAATCAAAAATCCCTAAAAAACTAGAAAAAGAAATTTTAGAGAGTTACAAAAAACTTTGCAGAGAATATAATAAAGAAATATCGGTTGCTGTGAGGAGTTCTGCAACTGCAGAGGATTTGCCAGAAGCAAGTTTTGCGGGGGCACAGGAAACTTATTTAAATGTAAGAGGAGAGAAAGAATTATTAAAGGCTATTGTGAAATGTTACTCTTCTCTTTTCACTGACAGAGCAGTTTCCTATAGAAAGGAGAAAGGTTTTGGACAATTTTCTGTTAAATTATCAGTAGGAATTCAGAAGATGGTCAGGAGTGATGTTGCATGTTCTGGAGTAATGTTTACTCTGGATCCAAACACAGGTTTTAGAAATGTTGTTTCTATTGAAGGAAGTTATGGGCTTGGAGAATATGTTGTAAAAGGAATTGTAAAACCTGATTCATTTTTTGTATTTAAGCCAACAGGAAAAGTTATCAATAAGGAAATTGGAGACAAGAAAGTTAAATTAGTTTTTTCAAAAACAGGAACAAAACAGGAGAAAATCAAGTCAAAAGATAAAAACAGATTTATTCTGACCGACAAAGAAGTAGAAGAACTTGCGAGTTATGCAATTAAAATTGAAAAATATTATAAAAAACCGATGGATATAGAATTTGCAAAAGATGGAGAAGACAAAAAATTATATATTGTTCAGGCAAGACCAGAAACAGTCCATACAAAGAAAAAAGAAATTAGTAAATATACTTTAGTTAAAAAAACCAAAAAATTGGCAGAAGGTCTCGCTATTGGTAGGAAAATATCCTCAGGAAAAGTACATATTATTAAAAATATAAACCAGATAGAAGAATTTAAACAGGGAGAAATTCTTGTTGCAAGGCAGACAAACCCTGATTGGGAGCCGATAATGAAAATAGCTTCTGGAATTATAACTGAGCAGGGAGGAAGTACAAGTCATGCCTCCATCGTTTCAAGAGAGTTAGGTATCCCCTGCATCGTGGGAGCACAAAACACAATGAAAAAGTTAAGAAATGGGCAGAAAGTAACAATAGATTGTACAAGTTCAAAAGGAATTGTCTGGGAAGGAAAATTAAATTATAAAATCAAAAAAATTAACATTGAAAAGTTACCTAAAACAAAAACAAAAGTTATGCTAATTCTTGGAACTCCTGAAGAATCTTTTGATTTGGCTTTTTTGCAACCTGATGGAATTGGTCTGGTAAGGATAGAATATATTATAACTAACTGGATAAAAATGCATCCTCTTTACGCAATAGAAAAGAAAAAACAGGAATTTTATGTTCAGAAACTTGCAGAAGGAATTGGAATGCTTGCCGCCTCAGTTTATCCAAATCAAATTATAGTAAGATTTTCTGATTTCAAGACAAATGAGTACAGGAATTTACTTGGTGGAAAAAAATATGAGCCAGTAGAAAACAATCCAATGCTTGGTTGGAGAGGGGCATCGAGATATTCAGACGAAAAATTTAAACCCGCTTTTTTGTTAGAGAGTGAAGCAATAAAAAAAGTCAGGGAGGAAATGGGCTTAAAAAATGTTGATGTAATGGTTCCCTTTTGTAGAACAATTAAAGAAGCAAAAGATGTTTTAAAAATTTTAAGTGAGAATAAGAGGAAATTAAAAGTTTATGTAATGGCAGAAATTCCTTCAAATATTATTCTTGCAGAGGAATTTTCAAAATTGTTTGATGGTTTCTCAATTGGCTCGAACGATTTAACCCAGTTGACTTTAGGGATAGATAGAGATAATCCAACTCTTGGTTTTGATGAAAGAAACGAGGCAGTGAAAAAATTAATATCTGAGTTAATCAGATTTGCACATAAGAATAAAAAACCAGTTGGAATCTGTGGTCAGGCCCCATCAAAATACACTGAATATGCAAAATTTTTGTTGGATAATAAAATAGATTCCATCTCTGTTAATCCTGATGTTTTCTTGGAGACAAAAATTAGGGTTTCAAAAATGGAGAAATAGACAATTACCGAAATAAAAAGAAATGGGTAGTATTATAGTTATATTGTCTGATAATCAACTTGTAGAATATTTTAGGAGGGAGGATATCCAAAAAATATAAGAAGAATTTATGGTGACAAAAAACAGATATAAATCTATGATGGACTAAAAAGTTTACCTAACCAATCTCCACCCACCACTAATATATTTCCTAAACCACTTAAAATTCCATGCTGGATTAGAGCATAAATAACCAAACCAAGTACTATCAGAAAAAGTATAATTCCAAAAACAACTTTCAATGGCATCTCCATAATTTAAGCATTTTATTAATATATCAAAAAGGATTGGTTATTAAGATGGTTTATATTTTACAATATATTGGGAAGTTGCTACTAATTTGTTAGGGGGACAATCTTCAATAAAATCAATTTTGAGACGAGAATACTGTTCATTATTCCAAGTAGTTGAACTAGTTCCCGTGCACTTAGTATCCAAAGTTACATCCCAGGTATATCCTTCAATTACTGTTTCTTTTATTGTTTTATTAATTTCCTCTTCTACATTATTTTGAAATTCATCACAATTCAACTCATTAAAGTGATAAGTAAAATCCTTAAATTTGTTATTTAATCGTTCTATATACCTAGACAAATTAAAATTAATATTTATTCCACCAAGTCCATATTCATAACCACTAGACTCTGCATAAATTGTTAATCTTCCATTAACTCTTGGAACTTTTGTTAGGTCACAAAGGTCTAAATCACATTTTTCAATTTTGACACCATTAAACTCAAAAAAATAATCTGGCACTCCCTGCACCTCTAAAGTTTTGTGCTTTTCTCCACAGTTTAGGTCTATTTTTTTCCATTTTTTAGGTCTTAGATCATCATCTAAAATTATTTCAATATTATCCTGATTTTTTAGACATTTGTATTCTTTCTCTTCACTTTTGATTTTGTAGCATTTATATTCTCTACTTGATAGGGAGTTTGTTGAACCTTCTGGAGAACAAAGTGGTCCAGAAGATAAGCAGGAACCACAAAGACCTGAAACACAATCTTCTCCACTTCCACAGTCTGCTCCTTCTGAACAATGATTTTCTAAACTACCACAAACAAAATTACTGAATTCTTCTGAAAAAGCTATTGCTCCCTTTCCTTTTTGACTTAGAATTAAAGTTACTGTAACAGGTTTATCTTCCATATCCCTACAATCACAATCAGAACCTCCGCAGGAAATTGGTATTTTTAGAGAGAAATCAAAATCCTCACACTCAATTATATCCTCTAAAACTTCATTTAGTTTTTGTGTTAATCCAGCTTTAAGTTCATTGGAATTTAATTTTTGAAATTCATATCTACCCATATTTGTAAAGAAATTGTCCGCACAACTATAAACTTCTCCTAAATCCATAAAGTCAAATTCTGTTCTTATTCTTCTTGTTGTATTTATCTCATTTTTTACATCTTCGCCAAACATTTTGCTACTTAAATAAATCCTATAAATATAATTCCAGGTTAAATTTTTATTTGTATAATCATAAGATAAACTACTACCAGAACCAGAAGTGTTTATAATAGAAGCATTAACTTTTGCTCCTTCCAAAACATAGTTTGAGGCGAAATAATCATTTGCTGCTTCTCCCAACCTTTCACTGAATAAATCAATAAAACGTGAATAATCTCCCCAACTATCATTCCATGAAATAGGTTCTTCTTGAATATTACTAAAAAATCTGTCTGAATCCTCTTCTATTGTTCTCTTCAGATTTGTCTCTGTGTGGGTAAAAGAAGATAATAATTCAGAAAACTGAATTTCTGGCAGAGTATGATAATAGATTGGAGTTTCTCCAACAGAGCCCATTAAAATAACAAATAAACCGGCAGCTACTACAGTAAGAATCATCATAAGTCCTTGAATTCCCCCTTTCATTTTTTTAATTCTCATAACTATGTTAACTTAACACTCAATTTATTATCTTTATTACTCCACTCATTCTTACCATCATCTATTACAGTAAATGTAATTTTATAATCGCCTTTTTTTGTGTAGGTATGACTGAATTCATGGTAAGAATCAGTTGGAGAAAATTTTGTATCATAACTACTGTCATCATAGTCTAAAATTATTTCATCTATATCAAAATCATCTGTTACATTTATAAAAAATTCTACTTCTGTATCCTCCTCAAATCCCTTTTCAATTGTTTTATCCCACTCACTTGTCCCTTCAAATCTTACACCAATATCTTCTACTTCTGGTGGATTATTTTTCAAGCAGAGTCTTGTCCCTTGCTCCTCTACTTTGCATTTTTCTACATTGCTACCTCCTCCACATACAACAAGTTTACACGGACCTACTCCACAAGGGTCATTATTACATTCGCTTCTTCCTGGACCTGTCAGATAAGCACTACATTCTTTAATATCCCCACAACAATAAACAAACTTAATCCTCATATTTTTTGTTTCTTTTGAAAAAATTGGCATATCTTTGTAAAAGCAATTATAAGGATATTCTTCTGGAAAACTTACTTTCAAACCTTCCAGTTTATCTCTTGGAAGACCCAAAGAAATTATTAACCCTTTTTTGTCTTTAATAATGTAAGAATTATCTCGTTTTTTTGTCTTTTCTTCTAGTTTATCCATCAATTCATTATATTCCGTTAAATCAACCTCAGAAGAATATCTATCAACAAATTCCTTTCTACTCAAAACTTCTTTTTTACTATACTCCATTTTTGCCAACTCATTCAAAGTATTCCAACTCTGTGGAGAATAAGAAAGATAAAATAAAACAGAAGAAGGAAAATAATTCATCCACCTATACTCTGTATAAGTTTTTACTTCTATTGGCTCTCCAACTAAAACACTTCTGAAATAAAAACCTATTGTCAGGGTAATGACAAATAGCCCAACAAAAATAAGAATTACTGGTATAACAGACCATTCGATTCCCCCTCTCATTTTTTTTGTTTTCATATTAAGATATCTATTCTAGAATCTTTCAAACTATATTCTATTGTTTTATCCTTCACAGGATAATGTGCAACAATAAAAGCAGATTCAGCATTGTTGTAAGAATACTCTCCTCTGCAAACTTTTTGTGTAATATTAAAAACATAATTTTTATCATCAAACACAGCAACATTTGAAGAATTTAAATTTGGCCAGAGTTTCATCTTTGGGCAAAAACCAGTATCTTCTTCACATACAAATAATCCTTTTTCAGTTTTTGTCAAATTTTCGCAACAGAGACCACTTGCATTTATTTTCCATGTTATTTCTGCATTTTCATTTGCTGAACAATTAATAGTATCTATTTCTTCCCCATTAAAAGTTCTGTTTACCAAAATCACAGGTAAGCATTCTGACATTTCTTCTCTTGAAGGCCAGGATTGGTTTAAAACTTCTTGGCAAGTATATAAACCTTCACTTACGGAAGGAGGATTTTCTAAATAATTTGGAGAGCAGAAACTCCAGTATTCTTCAGAACATTTAGCACATTCATTAGCAACACAATGAGTTTCTACACAATCTCCTGCAACTGTGCAATTAAAAATTCCTGGCCAAGAAGAGCAAGCGGATACAATCGCATAAGTTTCTTTATCTTCAATAATTTCATCAATACTTTTATCCTCTAATTTTTCTGTTTCAACAACAACATATTTTATACCAATTGCATCTTTTGGGAGTTCATCAAAAAGATGCATTTGTGACTTTGCAAAATCGCAAGCCATATTATGACCACAATCTTTAGTTCTAATCTTAGGGTCGGTACAATGATAATTTATACATTGACCTTCACTAAGATACCAAGGTAAATTTGTTTCACATCTATTTATACAAAAATCTTCTGCTTTATCCTCACCCCAACTTTCCCTTACATTTTCAACAAGAAGGAAAAATTCCAGGTCGTATAGTCCACCAGGCCCAGTTATAGTATGTTTATATGCTTCCTTTGGCCTGCAGATTTTTGCTGACAAATTGCTTTCATTTACCACTCGCCTTGGAATCCTTGTCTTTAATTCACAATCTCCCTCTCCTTTACTTGAGGGAATAACTGAGAGAACATTTGTTGTATTATTAAAATCCCATTTGAAACCACATTTAGCGTAAACTTCTTTTGTTGTCATCCATTCAATAGCTTCTTCTTTTTTTCCTTTTAACCAGTTATAAAGGTCACCAACTAAAGGTATACTACCAATTGCTTCATCTATCCAAGAATCTATATCTCCAATTGCACCCCCAATTACAGGTAATTTTAAAATTATCTTTTCTGTAAGAATATCTTTAATTAATGTTTTAGATTTTCTCTCGTTAGTACCACCATTTACAAGGCAACCTTCCGGATAAGGACCTAATCGATAAAAAACATGAGGCTTTCCTTTAACTCCAACCTGATAAATTCCATCTCTTAATTGTGTTGCCAAATTAGTTGTTAACCCCGTAACCATTGCGCCAATTTCAACATTATCCTTATCTGCAACAAAGGTTGTCAGAGGACAAATAGAACTTAATTTGTTATGTGGCAATTCTCCGGGCTTTCCCTCGATAAAATCTATATTTCCGCTTTTTGTAATATAATTCTGCAACGTTTCGTCTAATTTTTTATAATCTTTTTCAGATATTTTTAGATTTCCACATTTCTTATAAACAGATTTACTTTCTGGAGGAACATACAAAGAATAAACATCGCTTCCATCAGAGATAAGCATAAAATAGTCAGAATCTGGTAAAAAGAATTTAGACATATTTTCAAAAATAGAATTTGCTGTTTCTTCCCTTCCACCTGTAGTTTTCCACTCTTTTAATAAAGTTTTATTAAAAATATTTGGATAAACAGTTAAATTATTCCAGAGAGAAAGCATATAAGCAAGGTCGCAGGCTGTTACCTTTTCTGGAGTCTCGGTTGGAATTGTCTGAAAATTAAACCAAAACATCGCAATCATAGCCATTATCCCGACAAATATAGCCAGAGTTATTATATAACCAATCATATTTGGAGGTAAAGTTAAAAGACCTCGTCTCATTTTTCACTTGTTGGCCCAATTATATAAATAGAGTTTTCATCTACTTTCTCAAAACAGAGAAAAACCTCACAGGGTGTTGTATAACCATCAACATTTAAAACCTCCCAAGAACTTTTAGTATATTCATATAAATCCATATTCCCAACCAAAGAATCTGACAGATATGCTCCCTCATTAAAACGCTTGTTTTTAGGACCCCATATTTCTATGTAAGTTGGATGAATAGTTACTCGATTACAATTTCTTAAACTCACACAGGTGTAAGTTTTAACAGGGGCAGATTGCATTAAAAACAAAGTATTTTTTATTTGCGCAATTGTATTTATCTTTAATTCACTCATCCTCTGTGTTGCTAAACCCATTCCCATCTGCTGCCACAAACCTAAAATTAAAATCGCAAAAATCAAACCGAAAATAAAAAAGAAATATTCTATTTCTATTCCTTTCTTTTCACTTTTGTTAAGCATAATATAATTAATTCTTAATATTTAATTTGAGTATGGGGAAGGGTTCTATTTTAGCTATTGTTATTATAATAGTCTTATTTCTCATATTATTCTTAATAGGTAGCAATATTGGTTCTTTTAGTTTTGATGTTTCAAATATACCGATATTAGGTTCTATACAAGATTTTATTGTTGATAAGTGGATTACAGTTTATAGGTTTGCACATGGGTGAATTACCCCCAACAAGTTAAGAGGCTTCCTGCTTCTCCGGGAGGCTAACCTTATTTAAGAGGTGAACTCCTCTCTCCACAAACTTATATTCCGAGTCCTGCCGTAGTGATTTATTTTTGATGTTAATTGAGGCATTTAGGTCTCTAGATATTATTAACCCACAATTAGGACATCTATGTGTTCTTATAGATAGTGTTATTTGTATAATACACCTTCCCTGACTACTTTTTATTGTTGATAAGTGGATTACAGTTTATAGGTTTGCACATGGGTGAATTACCCCCAACAAGTTAAGAGGCTTCCTGCTTCTCCGGGAGGCTAACCTTATTTAAGAGGTGAACTCCTCTCTCCACAAACTTATATTCCGAGTCCTGCCGTAGTGATTTATTTTTGATGTTAATTGAGGCATTTAGGTCTCTAGATATTATTAACCCACAATTAGGACATCTATGTGTTCTTATAGCTAGAGTTTTTGGAACTTTACAACTACACTGACTACAATCTATTGTTGTTCCTGCTGGTATAACCTGCTTAACTAACCCACCAGATTCTTCCTCTTTGTAGGTTAGCAATTCAGCAAATTTACCCCAACAGACATCTAAAATATGTTTTGCTAAATAGGGATGATGAACCATTCCTGTTATATTTAAGTTTTCTATTGCAATATATCCATACTGTTGTGTAAGGTGATAACTTAATTTATGTAGAAAATCTAATCTTTGGTTTGTTAGGTTTTCATAATCCCTTGCTAATTTCACTCTTTGTTTACTCCTATTAATAGACCTCTTCTTCTTTTTGCTTAATCTTCTGTGTTCTCTTTTGAGTTTCCTTTCTGTTTTTTTAAGAAATCTTGGATTATCAATAACAGTTCCATCTGATAAAGTAGCAAAATTCTCCCTCCTGAAATAGTTTGAAAATGCTTTGTTTATCCAAGGCAATTCATTCACCTTGGTTTTCTTGCCTTTGGTTAAGTATAAAGGTTATTTAAGTTTGGGGTTTTTAATCGTTGTGAAAATTTTTTTACAGAATTTCACTCTGATAATTAATCATATACTCTCTTGACCAAAGTTGAGCCACAGGCGTTTCTTATTAGGTTATATTGTTCAAATTCGTTTTTTTTGGCAAAATTTGGGCTCTTGTCTGCCCACTTCTCCCTTAATTTGTCTATTCCAGATGTTCTACAGTCAGATTTAAGATATTTCATTGTTTCCAGGTCTTTTTCTAAAATTTCGGGTTTTGTCCAAGGATTTTGTGGCGGATTCTCTTCACTTTCCACACAGTTTGAGTACCATCTCGAACATTCTCTCTCAACTTCATCATAAACAAAAATAGTCTCTACCTCATTCATAAACTTCTCACATGTATTAACAAATTTTTCTGTCCCATACTTTACAACTTCTTCCGCAGTAAAAACCAAGGGATTTGCCATTCTCTCATATAACCCTTTTTTATCTGTTATTACTTTAATCATACCAAGTGCAGAGGTAATAACAAAAAGTAAAACTACAACAAGAATAACTAATAAAACAGCATTTTTTGCACTTCCTTTCATCATTTGCATTTTGACATAAGAGCCCCAAGATTCTTACAATAAGATTTGCATTCTGATATTGTATTACATTCTGATATTAAACGGGAAGGAATTGGTTCTTCACAGTTCCACATTTCACAAACTGTCTTTAATTCAGTCTTATTTTGAAAATCAAATATATATTGGCCCTGAAATTTAAAAATCAAAAAGCCACTCATAATAAAAACTAGAGTTACTAATATCAAAATTCCAAACAATATATTCCATTGCACACCTTTTATCATAATTAAGATAATATTCCTATAAATGGACTAAGCACACTTTGAATTATTTCAGTGATCTTATCTGTAATAGGTAAAAATCCTCCAGTTATAATCATCATTGCTACAACAAAAATAATAATTAAAGCCACTATACCAAGAACTGGTGAGATATGGAAATCCCCTTTCATAATCTATTCATACAAATCTTTTATCTCCTCAATTATATTGTTCATTTCAAAAGATTTATTAAATTCTGAAGTAGCACAAATTTTACTCCAATCTCCCTTACAAGGATAGGTCCAGGGATTTCCTGAAGACTTGTCCCAGTCAACAATGTAAATCGGATTTGACCAGACTTCATCATAAACATTTCTCCATACATATGGGTTGTCTACTGAAACTATATTTTCTTCTTTAGTCAAATTCACAAATTTATCATAACCTACCTCAAATTTTTCTGGTCCAGTTATTGTATTAGTAATAAAGTCTTTAACTTCAGGAGGACTGCTAAATAAAGTGGCGTTTCCACCTGTTGGCTCAGAAATATTATAAAATAAATCTTTTAACTGGCTACTTATCCCTGTACTCCGGTTACCCCATAAACCAAAGATTGTCACATTATTTTCTATTGCTGCATCCGCTGCTTTTTTTACAGAGGAACTATCATTTGTAGAACAAGAGACACCCCCACAAAAAGAGAATTCATCACTAGCAACAAACAAAATTTTTGATAATATATCTTCTCTCCAAGAATGATTTTTTACAGCCCATTCTGCTCCTGGACCCCAACTTTCCATATAACAGTTACTATCACTACAATCAAGAGACAAACCCAAATCTGAATTTATATCCGAACAATTGAGTAAAACATAAGGACAAGATGGGGTAACACCTATACGTTTACTTTTTTCACCAAGAGCATATAAAGTAATATTTAATTTGTAATCCTCTTCCTCAAGTTCTACTTTTATATCATCTATAATATCACATAAAGTATCCCACTCACCATCCATACTCCCACTTGTATCAGTAACAAAAACCAAATCCACAGTTTTCTGGAAAGTTATAAACTCTGGCTTATTGTACTGTCTCGCAGCCCATTCACAACCTTCCTGGCATTTTGTAATTTTTGTTCCATTTCCATAATACCCATCCCTTGAAGCGCAGAAAGTTTTGCACAGAACAAAAGGATTATCTAACTCTGAATCTGTTCTGTGGGTTGTTGAGCAGTTACATCTTTTGTCACAATCATTTTCATCTTTGCATTTATTATCTTCTCCTTTACACCCTATATCACTATATTCACAAACTTCATCACAGCACTGACTATAACAACAATAATTATTTGGATTATAGCAACTTTCTCCTGGATGAGGTTCTTTTGTTGTAATTGTTGCCACAGCCCAAGCAAGACCTCTGTAATCTGGTTTTAAATCTAAATTACCAATTTTAAAAGTTGAATAATTTCCCGTCTTTATCTGGAAGGTTGATTTCTCTATTTTAAGGAATTTTTCACAACCATGTTTTTGGTCATCACCTGTTAAAACCGATTCTTCCTCACAGAAGAGATAATTTGCCAGGTCAAACTCTTTATCTTTAAAAGTATCATTACAATAATAACAACCGCATTTATCTTCACAATCTTTAGCATTTCCTGTTTCAACAAAACAGTCCCTGTAGCAGTTCATCTCTTTTCCTTTTTTACAACCAAGAATACAGTTTCCAGAATCTCCCTCAAAATCTTCACTATTACAATAGTTTTCACAGATTTTTGAAGAATCTTCATCATAATATCTCTGTTCTGTGTAGCAATCACATTCTATTCTGCAATCACTTTCAGTACCTGCAGTTCTACAATCTTTATAACAATCCCAATTATCCCCAATATAACAACTTCTTTCTCTTCCAGCAATTTTGTTAGATGGCTGGTCATCAAGAAAAGAAACAAAATTCTTACAACCCTCTTTTTTATCATGATTTAAATTATCACAATCATCAGCTTTTTCAGCATTCAAGTTTGCAAATTTACAACCTTCTTCGCAACTTATTTGTTCTTTACCTTCATAATCATCACCACATTCTTCTTTGCACCTTGATAAAGGAGAAGTAGAATTAAAAATCCTTGCACTAACTTTTTCAACAGTTTTTTCTCCTCTTAATTTGATTCCACCATACAAAGAAAGTTTTGGTTTTTTTCCGGGTTCAACAACAATAACAGAAGGCTGCCCTCTTATTTCTACAAAACTCTGTTTTTCCAAATCTTTCCCGATACTTGATTTATATTCCGTTCCAAAATCAAGACTCCTTCTTTCTGTTAAAAAATCTTTTCCTTCCCATCCTGGTACATCTTTATCCAAACAAAGACAGCCTGGTCTGAGGAAGTTATAGCAGTAGCCATTTAACTTGATTCCATGAGGTAAAGAGTCATTAATATCTTGCCATTCTATTTCTTTATCCTCGCCAGAAAAACCCTGCTTTTTTTCTACAATGAAACAATTATCCCACATAGTTTTGTTTTCGGTTTTTAAATTTCCTTTTAGATTCTTAAAATCGGTTTTATCTATATCAGGGGGAATAAAACAACCCAAAGAAACTCTGTCAGAAACAATAATATCTGTTCTTTCTCTAACATCCTCCAAAAAAGGGATATCTTCAGATTTATTTTTAATTTCACCCCAGAAATAAACACATATAACCAAGACTGTAAGAGCAAAAACTACTGAAAACAAAATCAAGAAAGTTGTCCGTTTCATGTGAAGAGAAGGCTTGACATAGCGCCTTTGGTGAGAGAAAGAAATACAGAGACGATATTATTAAGAAAATCAAAAGCGAGTTGTCCTTTCCCTGTCATAAGAGCAAGTAATATAATGAGAGGTAATAAACAAATAATAAAATAAATAACATATTTAGGGATATCTATTCCTTTCATTTTGTATTCCATTATTTAATTAATTTTTTAATATAAATCTCTACAGCAGTTTTAACCTGATTAAAACAAACCTTGTTAAAAACTTATATTAGTTAATTCTTTTTTTGGATTAATTTATGGCAATAGAGAGAACTTTTGTGGCAGTAAAGCCAGACGGTGTGAGGAGAGGTTTAATTGGAGATATTATAAAAAGATTTGAGCAGAGGGGTCTAAAAATTGTTGGTTTTAAAATGATTTGGGCTGACGAAAAATTCGCAGCTGAGCATTATTTTGAACATAAAGATAAACCTTTTTTTGGAAATTTGAAAGAATATCTGAAAAGTGGCCCTATTGTTGCAGCAGTAGTAGAAGGAGCTGATGCGATAGATGTCGTAAGAAAAATTGTGGGTCCAACTTCAGGAGATGTTGCTCCACCTGGAACAATAAGAGGAGATTTTGGACATATGGGAATAAAACATGCTGATGGAAAAGGTAGAATCTATTTCAATTTAGTTCATGCTTCTGACAAAAAAGAAACCGCTGAAAGAGAAATTAAATTATGGTTCAAACCAGAAGAATTGCATAGCTACAAAAGGGTAGATGAAGAAGAAGTTATGTAAAGAGTAGGCTAAACCTTAATTTCTACATACATTTGTCCAATCATAGATTTACATAAAACTCCTGTTATTGTATTTTCACCCTCCTTAAGTTCCTTATTACTGAAAATATAAATATCTCCTGTTTCATCTCTTATTTTATAAATAAACTCTTCTTTGGAGGTCTTCTGAATAAATGAAACTTCACCTTTGAGTGTTACTTCTCTATTAACAAATTTAGGATCACTTATCATTTGTTTTATTTTGAGTTTTTTCCTTTTTATATTAACTTTATCTTTTAGTTTTATTTTTCCAAATTTATGTTTTAATTTTGTTACCAAACCTTTTAAGTATCTAAAAAAAGAAACAGGTAAAGATATAATCCAGATTAACAAAGCAGTTGGAACTAATTTTTCTTTTAAAAGAGATTCCTTATTTTCTTTTTTCCCTCTTATTTTCCCCCTAACCTCAAAAATCGTTTGTTGGGTTTTGACTAAAATATCTTTAAATGTTTTTTCATTAATTTTCCTTAAAAAATATTTTTTTTCTGTTTCTTTTCTTGAATTTACAAGTCCCTGCTTTTTTTCTTCCAAGCTCCTTATTTCCCTACTAAGTCTAAAATGAGGATAAATAATTTGAGTTATTAAATAAGAGAATATTAAGGTAAGAATCACTAGTAAAATTAAGCTCCATTTGTTTTCGAGTAGGAACTTTTTTATTTTTAAGGTCAAAAGTTTGTTCTCTATATAACCAACTTTTAAGTTAATTTCATCTGTCTGTTTTTTTAGGTTATCTAGACTATCTGTTTTTATGCTTAAAGTTGAATTCTCAATAAGTGTTTTTATTTCTCTTATTTTTATCTCTAAATCAGTAACATCAACTCCAGTTTCTTTATATTTCTTTATTTCTTCTTCTAATTTTGGTAATTTATTTTTAATTGATTTTAAATAAGAAATAGAAGGATTTTCTTTAACAACTATTCTCAAATTTTCTTCTTTCTCTACTCCCTCACTTTCTACCTTAAACTTTATTGAATACTCTCCTGCCCCTTGAGAAAGATTGGGATGAACTAAAATTGGTAATACTTTTGTTTCCTTTTTCTCAAGTTCTAAACTCTTGGTATAATTTAAATCACAACATTCTTTCTCTGCTGAAATTGTTAAAGAAAGTTTTGCTCCTCCTATATTCTCAAGTTTTATTGAATCTTTTTTTGTTTTTCCCTGGTCAATTTCTAGTATTTCTTGATCAATTGAAATTCTAAAATCTTTTTCTGGTATACAAACAGGATTATAAACACATTGTTTTTCTGCTGAACAACCAGCTGGATTACATACTCTTGTTTGATACTTCTCTGTTGCGGAGCAGTTAGATAAACCACAGCCTTTATCTTTCCACTCTGTGCAGGTACAATTAGTTATTCCTGGAACACCACCATTGCCCCCAGTAGTGGTCTCACCGCCTGTTTTGCTTTCCCCCTCTGGGGTTTTGGTTGTTGTGAACATCCTCCCTGTATACCCAAGATTTCCACCAAAATAAGAACTTGAATAAACAAAAATTTCAAAGTTCTCGTTTGGAGCTGTAAAGATAGAACTGCCTTTATAACGTCCTGTTTCTGAATCAAAAGTTAATCTTGCATAATCTTTAGTGCACTTTGGACAATAAGCAGTCACAGCAGCACCCTCTACAACTTCACTGTGCATATCTACTACAGAGACATTCATATCTACTCCTGTATTTGGAGGATAGTACCCTGTTTCCGGGTAAATAATTTCTGTAGGAATTTCTTCAGAGACAACAAAACTCTCATCGTATTCTCCTTTATTTCCATTTTTCTTTACATTTACATAAATTATATAATCTGTAGAAGCAGCACTTGTTTTGTCAGCTCCAGGCTCATCTTCTGGTTCTATCTGATAACTTCCAAAGTTTGTAATAGTATTGTTAACTAAGGTAACATTCTCACCATCCTTGTTAAGTATTAAAGTTAGATTAAATCCTTCTACAGATAAATTTCTAACATCTTTTACAGATACATTGAAATCTATTTTATCTCCTTTGTTGTAAGGATTGTAGGTAAGTGTAACTGTTTCATATTTATTTGTTACATTAAATTCCTCTGTTGTTGTATTTGTACACTTACCAGCAAGATTACAAGAATAAATTTTAAATTCGTAAGTTCCATTTTCAGTTGTTCCATTAAAGTTTATCTCATACAAATTATTTGGGTTTAAAGTTGCAGAGATATTATTCTTGGTAGTATTATACGGCCATGTTACTTCAACAGAAACATTCTTTATCGCTGTTTCATTTTCTGTTGTATTTATTACAAATTTATTTATATTATTCAAATTTGTCTTATTATAATAGTTAAATTTGTTTATTTCTGGAGGGGTATTATCATTTTGAATTACGCTAATATTTATACTTTTGCTTTTGCTTTCATTCAGATTTGGAGAATAAGCTGTTATATTTATCGTTGTAGTTCCATTCGCTGTTGAATCAATTGGGAAAAATACTCCCTTACCCTGATAATTGTCTTTCCATAAAATATCCCCTATATTACTTGTTTTATTTGTTGAGTTTATAATGATTTCATTTTCTATGGATATGTTTACAGATATATTTAATAAATCACCCTTGTTAGGAACAATAAATATTGGGAGATCGTAACTTGTGTTTTCTACAAGAGTTCTGTCTTCAGCATTTATTGAAATGTTTCCATAAGATACATTAAAGTTCGCCTGCTCTGTTTTATTGATTTTTGAACTTAATATTACTGTTGTATTTACAGAGTAATTTCCAGAAAGATCAATATTTGAATAATTTCCATTATAAAGATAGATGTTGTTGGTCTCATTTTCAAAATTAAAATTTATAGTTTCAATTGAATTATCTGGTTTTGAAATTTTTGCTTCCACTTTAGAGATTGCGGAAGCATTTCCTGATATATTTGCGGAAAAAATTTGGGTTTTATTTATTTCTATTGATTGATTAGAGAGGGAAGAACTCAGGTTTAATTCAATAATTTCAAAGAAATCTGTTAAGTTAACTTCTTCCAAATTTCCAGAGGTATCATTCAGATAAATTTTTGTTATATTATAAGTTCCTAGATTATCGGTTTTATTTGTAAATTTCCAAATATCAAATTCTGTATATTGGCTTTCTAAGTTTAAACTTTTATTTGTATAATTACTATTATTAAATATTTCAGCAAAAACATTTTCTATTTCAACATTATCTTTTGCCTTAACAAAATATTCTACTGTCTCATTTTTGTTGAAACTCTTGTTTATTGAAGTATTTATATCTGAAATAAAATTATCTAGGTTTGAGCTCCAAGATTTCCCTAAAAGTTCTGGTAGTTTTATATCTTCAACTTTAACTTTGTAACTTTTTGTTGTTGTATAATTTCCTGTACCCTCTTCTACTCTTATATTTAATGTATAGATCCCTACATCTGATATATTGAAATCAACTTCTGTATAATTCGAGGAATCTGATTCCAAGTCTCCTAAAGATACACTTTTTTCCTTTATACCTGAACTTAAATTAAATAAAACATTATAAGCCTCTCCTGTATGATTTGTAAGATTTTCATTTTTTATCGTAAAATTTAAATAAAATCCTCTACTCTGATTCACAATACAAGTTTTTTCATTGAAAGAATTGCACCTGTTACAGGTTATATTGGTAATATTTAATAGAGGTGTTTTTATCTTTGTTGTCTCTGAATAATTTTTTCCTAGAAATTCCAGATTCCAGGTTGAATTTAAATCTTGGCTTGGAGTTCCTACACTTATACTTGTATTTAACTTTAATCCGGTTATATTCTGACCGACTGTTACGTTTGGGTTACTAAAATTACAATTTACACAATTCCAAGAGGTGAGGTTGCTATAATAATCTGAATCTGGAATATATAAAGTTAAGTTCTGATTTGAAACTGTTTTGTTGAAATTGAAAGTTAAATTAAAACTTGAATCTCTTCCAGCGTCAATTTCATTATTTTCTCCAAAATCTATTTCAACTGATGGTTCAACAACTTTAAAACTTAAATTTAATTCGGTTTCATTTAAGTTTCCTAAGGAATCATTTGCAAATACCTTTGTGATATTATATAAACCTATTTCTGTTGGAGTTATTGAGGTAGTCCAAGTTCCATTTGTTTGATCTCCACTTTTTAAATCTAGTATTTTTATTTCACTTGTAGAACTATTTGTTATGTTAACTGAAACTTTGCTCACCTCTCTTAAATCAGTAATATCTGTAGAAAAATTAACTGAGTCCCCAAGATAAATTCTACTATCATTAAAATTCTGATCCTCTGATATATTTATTATGCAATCTCTTATCTCTGGAGGTTTCTTATCAATTCTTATCAAAGAAGAGTTTTTTATTGTTTCGTTATTTCCTGCTTTGTCTAAACTGTAATAGCTAATATATTTTTCACAGATTTCTCCTTCTTCACAAGTTATATTTATTTTAGTAGTGTCATTGTAAGTAACATTAAGAGTACAAGTTTCAGATTTGTTTGCAATACAATAGTAAGTAGAATTGCAGCCTGAACCTTCATCTGAGCAAGTTAATTCTATTGTTTGGTTTTTTCCATACCAAGGTTCACTTACACTTGAGTTATCTGTTGTGTTTGGAACTTGTTTATCAATTCTTATTTCCTCTGAAGTTTTTATATTTTCTAAGTTTCCTAAAGTATCATTACTTCTATACCTTATGTAATTTTTACAAACATATCCTTCATTGCAACCAATTTTTATTTTATTTGTATTGTTGTAAATATCTGTTGGCTCACAAGTTCCTGAGGTATCAACACAGTATGAAGTTGTGTTGCAGCCTGAGCCTGAATCTGAGCAATTTAATTCTATTGTTTGGTTTTTATTTGTCCATTCTGAGGAAGAATTGTCTGTTGTGTTTGGAGCTTGTTTGTCAATCAAAATTAAATTTGATTTATTTACATTTTCTTGATTTCCTACTGTGTCATTAGAATGATAAAAAACTGTTTTGTTACAGGTATTATCTTCTGAACAACTAACTTCTACTGGATTTTGGTAATTTTGATTTGGTGTGCAATTTCCATCTGAGTTATTTATACAATACAAAGTTTTATCACATCCTGAACCAGAAGTTCCATCAGATAAATTTGGATCTAAACAAGTTAAATTAACAATTTTATTCTGTTTAAACCAAGTACTGTTCCAAGTTGAATTTGTACTATCTGTTGTGTTTGGAGCTACTCTATCCACTGAAAACCAATTTAAGTCTGTTCCCTCATTTCCATTGGTCTGATTAGCATAAAAACTTAGGTTGTATTTCCCATCCGACCAATCAGAGATATTTATAAAATCGGTGAAAGAGAATTCTGCCTGATTTGTAGCAGTTGAGTTATTGGCTGCAGTATCTCCTGTTGAATTTGTTATGTTATAAGAGGCAAAAGAAAGATTATTATTAGAGGTTGCAACTGCAGTTAAATTTAAATCAAAACTTTGATTTAGATAAATCATTTTAGGATAATAAATAACAACGGAAGGTAAAGAGTTATCAACAGTAAAATTTCTGCTAGTATTATATTTTGGATTCCCTAAAGAATCATTTGCTGAAACAAGAAAAGTAACATTTTCCCTTTCTGAAATATCTGCTGTGCTATTCCAAGTTGTATCAAAATCCCCAGTTAAATTTCCTTCATCAAAAACTTGGCTTTTGTTTGTTTTGTTCACAATTTTATACCAAGATTCATTTACTCCAACATCTTCTGTTATTGTTGTTTCTAAACTTACAATTCCAGATTTTGTTTCATTTTCTTCGGGACTATCTATCGAAATTTCAGGAGGTTTTTTATCAATTTTTATTTGATTTGAGGTTTCTATATCTTCTAAATTTCCAAGAGAATCATTACTTCTATACCTTATGTAGTTTTTACAAACTTCCCCCTCATTGCAACCAATTTCTATTTTATTTGTACTACTATAAGTTATATTTGGTGTACAAGTTCCAGTTGTATCAACACAGTATGAAGTTGTGTTGCAACCGATTCCATTATCAGAGCAATTTAATTCTATTGTTTGATTATCCTCTGTCCATTCTGAGGAAGAATTGTCTGTTGTGTTTGGTGGTGTGTTATCAACGGTTATATCAACTCTCTTTGTATTATTAAGGTTTCCCAAAGAATCATTTGCATAAATTGTAAGATTATATTCTCCATCTGATACAGAAGTTGTATCAAGAGTTCCAAGCCAATAACTTCCACTTTGAGATAAATCAGATGAGTTTGACCAAGTTGAATTACTCAAATTATAATAAACCTGGTCTACTGTTTGATTATCTGTTATAGTAGTATTTACTAATATATTCTCATTCACAAATCCTGAAGTAGGAGAAGTTATATTCACTTCAGGAGGTTTCTTATCTATTCTTATCAAAGAAGAGTTTTTTGTTTTTTCGTTATTTCCTGCATTATCAGTACTGTAATAATTAATATATTTCTCACAGATTTCTCCTTCTTCACAAGTTATATTTACTTTAGTAGTGTTATTGTAAACTTTTGTTGGATTACAAGTTTCAGATTTATTTGCAATACAATAGTAAGTTGTGTTACAACCTGAGCCAGGAGAGCCATCAGCCAAGTTAGGATCAGAACAACTTAGTTCTACTATTTGATTTTTTCCATACCAAGGTTCATCTACACTGGAGTTGTCTGTTGTGTTTGGAGGAGTTAAATCTATTGAAAAACCTCTCCCTGAAGAATTAAAGTTTCCTGCCAAATCTTCACAGGTTATATTCCAATTATGAGATCCCTCTAATAAATTAGAAGCAGAAAAATTTGTATTTGTATTGTTTGAGACCGAAGAGTTTGTCTGGTTTAAAGTTCTATCTAAATAAAGGGAACAGTTTGCCTCAGGAGAAAATTCATCTGTAAAATTAAAAACAAAAGTCAAATTTGTTGAGTTCAGCCAGGCATCAACCTCAGGGGAAATTAGATTTATTGTTGAAGAGTTTCTATCTAAGATTATCCAATCTGATACATAAGTTTCCTCACCATAATATCCCAAATTTCCTGCTTTATCTCTAATTCTCACATAAATTGTCCTGTTTCCATCTCCTGAATTACAACCAAAATTTGAATCTGTAATATTAAAATTGGAATAAGTTTTCTGGTAAGGAACCCAATCTGTCCAATTTGTGTTATTGCAGGAAAAAGCCATATAATCTGTATCTTCCAGATCGGCAGAATTAATCTTTATTTCTGGTTTTTCTTTATCGGTATATCTGTCTCCATCTTCTATTTTTATTGGGGGTTTGTTAAATCCTGGCTGAATTTTATCAACCACAAAACTATAATTATCAAATTTTCCCCAATATCCATCAGAATCATTACAATGAGTATTAACTATATAAATACCAGAATAATCACTGACATTAATACTTCCATTCACCACTTCATTTGAAGAATCAAAATTTCCATCAGTTGCATTCATACCTGTTCCATTTCCTTCCCCTGTTGAATTAACAAAAAACTCTGCTCCTGTTATGTTTCCAAAAAGTTGTGGATTAATACAGGTTGCATTTACTTTAGGGTTCATCTTTCTAAGACAATAATCAGCTTCCGGATTACAGGTAATATTTAAATCCTCCCAATTTGTATTATCAAGACTTCTCGCATAAAATTTTGTCCCCTCTGTTTTTGGACTCCCTAAATAATTAATTGTCCTGTTCATCACTGTTATCCTCTCATCACTATTATTAATTCCCTCAAAACCAAAGGCAAAATAAGCAACTTTATAACCCTCTGAACCTCCTGTATCTGCTTTTATCGCTCCTGGAAGATCATCTTTCTGTAATGTGTACCAATCACCTGTGTCACATTTTACTACTCCAGATTTTTCTGTACTATAAGCAAATACATTTTCGTCTGTTGCTTCCTCACCATTATGCCAAATTAAAGAAGGATACTCTTGATTTTCTGCTCCCCCACTAATATTTATTAATAATCCATCCCCTATTTCATCATTACTCTCCCCAATCAAATTGTAATCATCTATATCATCCTTACAATAAATTGCATGTAAATAATCCTCATAAAAATCAGTTGCACCAATATCATATCCAATATCCTGCCCTGTTATGAATAATTTACCTCCATTATCTAAGTATTTTTGAAGTTCTTCCTGATCTGTAGAGGTTAAAGTAAAAAAAGGGTCACCATAATCGTTTCCAGTAAACCAGATAACAATATCATAGTTTTTCATTCCCCCAATATCTTCATCACAATCCCCTTCTCCATCATAAGCAGGTCCACTATCAGTTCCATCTGGTACGGTACAGTTAGTATAATTCAAATCAAGGGAATCCAAGGCTTGAGTATAATAAGGGGCAAGATCAGAATTACTATAATCATAATGAGCATCTTTAACCAGCAAAATATTCTCCTGTGGACTTGCAAAAACACAGTTTATGGATAACAGCAGAAATAAAACTAAAACTATCCTTTTCATAATAAAGTAAAGTCATATTTAATAAACTAATAAATTCTTTGATTTATCCTTGATATTCTTAAACTATCCCTTAATTATAGGTAAATAAAAGTATTAATTAAAATGTTAATTTTTCTTTTAAATAATCTTTTATAAAGGTGTGTGAAATAAAATAATAAACTAATCAATTCTCTCCAGGAAGCCTAATTTCGCACACTTACTTCACTAAAGAGATAATTTCCATCTTACTATTTTAGATTCTAAATCTGCTGAATTCCCTGAGACTTATTTTGTCGCAGATAATACTGTCAATAGCAGTTATCAATATTGCACTCAATGAAGCAAAAACAACAGATGTTTTTCTTATGATCCCTCTAACTTTCTGCCAACCTTTATCCATAGCATTCTTTATAATTGCATTGAATTGCTCAACTAAGCCTTTTATTGGTTAAGTCAATTAAAAAGGCTTAAGCCAAAAATATAAATTGGATAAAACCTATCTTTTCTTCTTTAGTATCATAGGTGTTTTAAATCTTCTCTCATCTCTCCTTCTATTCTTTGCTATTATTGGTTTTGCTTTAATTTTCCTGCAGGCTTTTCTATTAGTCTCCAAAGCATAACCAGCATCTGCTAAAATAAGTTCACAAGAAACCAATAACTCTGGTAAGAAAGGGGAATCATGTTTGTTTCCTGTTGTTAGAATTACTTTTAGAGGCAATCCAAGCTGGTTTACAGAAAGATGTGTCTTAAAACCTTTGAAGGCTCCTCTCGAGTAAAACCAACTTTGGCATCTGCCTTTCTGAGATGGAGCAATCTCTTTGTTTACCGTTAATCTTACTATATTGGTACCTCTCACAACGAAAATTGTTAATTTTGGTTAATTTCGCACATCTCTAAAGTGAAAAAATAAAAAAGGTTTTTTCGGATTGTTCCGTACTCTCCTGACTGGTTAAAGTTGGTTTAGTCAGCTACCTGGCTGAGATCAAATACTACCTTGATGACCACGCCATCCCCCTGGGGAGCGTTACTATACTTATCAGTAGGATCCAGCGTTACATCGAGCCTCAGTTTTTCCTTCTCATCTGCGGTAAGACCAACCTGGTCAGACAAGTCAGCATTAGCCACCTCCTTAAGGTCTATGTAGGTATTTCCATCACTATTAGTATCACTAATCCCTGAAAGAAGGTTATTGGCCTCCCAGGTAAGTGTCTCAACCTTAAGAGCTTCAGCGTACTCAGTATCACTCATATCGTTGCCACTAGCATCCGGAGATTTTGGGTTGTTGCCATCCGCCTCGCCTGTGATGCTGATGCTTAGGTCCATCTGTGCTCCATCTATGGTTCCAGAATTGAATACAGTTATGGACTGTGCCACATTATCTACTCCAGGTGCCAAATTGGTCAAGCCGCTGACGAAAGCTGCAGAAGTGTCAGGCGTCAAGTCCAGCGTCCCTGCAGTAAAAGTATTACCTGTTGATTCTTCTGTATCACTGAAAAATGCTCCTGTCATTGCTCCTCCGACTGCCATTGCAGTTAATCCGATTACTAACACACTCATCAAGATTTTTGTATTCATTTTTTCATCTGAATATAATTTGTAAGAAAACTTTAAATACTTTTAGATAATTGTAATTGTTCCGTAATTGTTCCGTAATTGTTCCGTAATTGCTTTAAAGTAAAAGTTTCTGTATGAACCCTCTGAGAGTATCTAAGCATATCAAGTCTTCTTTGAAAACTTTGATGAAAAAGGTCTTACATACTTAAAACCTCTTTGCACTTTCTTACAAACTTCAAAATCTTAGAAATTCTTCTTACCATAACTGACTTAGAGGCTCTAAATCAGAGGATTTCTACAGAACCACTATCCCTTAATTATAGGTAAATAAAAGTGTTAATTAAAATGTTAATTTTTCTTTTAAATAATCTTTTAAATATAAATAATATATATTATGGCAGAAATAAAAAGAATCAAAACAGGAATTCCGGGTTTAGACAAATTGATTGAGGGAGGTCTTTTAGAAAATTCTGTAACTTTAGTAAGTGGTGGAACAGGGACTGGGAAAACAATTCTTTCAATGCAATTCCTAAAGAAATTAGCAGAAAACAAAGAGAAGGTTTTATATATTTCAACAGAAGAAAATGAGAAGAGTATAAAAGAAGGTTTTAAAATTTTTGGATGGGATCTGGATAAATTGAAAATAGAGGTTATGAATCTTGGCCCTGATGAGTTAGAAGAAGAGTGGGAGCCTTTATTATCAAATAAAATAGACAGGGAAAAAGTAAAAAGAGTGGTGATTGATTCAATCAGTCTTACAGGTATTTATTACAGAGATGAATATAGTACGAGGAAATATATTTACAGACTTATTTCCTCTCTAAAAGAGAGGAATATTACCTGCTTATTAACTTCAGAGGTTCCTGAAAATGAGAAAAGTCTTAGTAAAATGGGTGTAGAAGAATTCGTTTGTGATGGAGTTATTTTGCTGCAATTCCTTGGAATGGGTGGAAAGTATGAAAGGGGTCTGACAGTAAGAAAGATGAGATGGACTAATCATACTCAGGAAACACACCCCTACAAAATGGTAAAAGGTAGAGGAGTTGTCTTGAGAAAATAGTTTATTTTCTTTTAGTTTTATTTATGGATAAAGTAAAAACCTATATATCAGGATTGGATGAATTAACTGAAGGTGGTTTAATCAAAAAAATAAAAATTATCTAAAAGGATGTTTTGCTGCGTTCTTCTTTTCTAGAACTTCCTTTATTGAAGGTTCATTATTCATTGCTCTTTTTATTGCTAATTTTACTGCTTCATAGTTGTATTCATAGATTTTAGCCTTATCTTTTGCTTGTGGGTGAATAAATACTGAGCAGACTATCACAAGGTCCTCAACTTTCTTTTTTTCTATTACTCCTTCTTCAACACAGTCCGCAACTGCCTTGGCAACTGCTGCTTGAGCAGGACCAAAGATTAAGCCTGCTTGTTCCATCCCTTTTATTGTTACTTTTGGCACAATTAAAGTTGAAGGTTTTGGTTGTAAATTTGGCTCCAAAACTGCAAGCAAAGGAGTATGTCCCTCTTTTGGCTCTGCTAAAGAACTTGCAAATGCTTCCCCAACTGCACCTTCCTTACCTCCAATTATCAAGTCTATATGAGCAATCTCATTTCCGGCTCCAATCAAAGCTTCGCCAATTTTCACCATAATTATATTAATATATAACAAGAAGACTACCTGTGTTTATATATTTTATAAATTTCATAACATTTTCCTGTTTTTTCATCGTATTTTAAATAACTTGCATGGACATGTCTATCTAAAAGCCTTGATAGATTCCTTTCCATAAAATACAAACTAAATCTGCATAAAGGACAGGCTCCTCTTTCTAAAGTTTTTCTGTTAACTGTTAAAATACAATTACTTTCCCTAAAACTAATAACCATTTCTGTATATCCTTTTTTCTCTTCTATTGATTCAATTTTAAGTTCACCAACTGTTCCTAGCTTAGCCCATAACTTTTCTAAATGTTTGCCTGCATCTTCAACTTTATCAAATTTTGGCAAAGTCTTAAAACCAACATCTGATAGTGCATAGCCTATTTCTCTCAAAAAAACTTCTCCTGCTCTACCTGCTATTTTTGTACCTGCCTTATCTATTGCTTCCAAAACTGAAACTAAATTAGATTCATAACGCTCAACAATTTTTTCTTTGCTCATCCCCTCTATAAACTTTGGTACTACCATTTTATCTAACTCAAAAGCCTGCTAATTTTATTACTTGCTTTTTCCATACTAATCAAAACTAAACCTATATTTGCATCTTTGTTTATTAAACAAACTAGAAAAGCTTCCTTCCCAGACCCTATAGCAACATATTGTCCATCGGTTGCATCTACTAAAACTTTTTTGAATTTACCAATTTTTAATTCATTTGTAGATGTCTCTGCAGTTCCAACAATTGCTGCAGCCATCGCAGAAACATTTCTTGCATCAACATCTTGAGATAACTTAGAGATAATAAGTAAACCATCTTTTCTGATAATTAAAGAGCCTAAGATATCACCAACATCTCGCAATTCTTTAAGTATATCTTCCAACTCTTTTTTGCTTACCATAATTTATACTTTAAATATTTTATTTATAAGAACTTTAAAGCCTTTTTCCAAACTTTCAGATTCTAAAGCATTTACGGGTAAGATATCTGCATAGCCAATTCTTTTCTTGATTTCCTCTATTTCTAAATGGTTTGGTATGTTTTGCTTATTTGCAAAAACAACAAAAAGAAGTTTTTCTCCCTCAACTTTCTTTAACATCTCTTTTGCTCTACCGAAAGTCTCAGGAGCTGTTGAATCTATAACTAGAATAATACCCCAAATATCTTTAGATAATACCTTTAAAATCCAGTCAAATCTTTCTTGACCAGGAGTTCCGAAAATATCACAAATAATCCCTTTTCTTTCAATATATCCATGGTCTAACGCAACTGTTGTAGATACTCTATCAACAGAAATAGATCCCTCTGAAAGATTTTTTACTGTTGTTGATTTTCCAGCATGATATGGGCCAGTAACAAGAATTTTTGGAATATATAAATTAACTCCAGTGAGAGTTATCCAAAAGAAAATCTTTGGACTAGCCCCAACAAAAAAATAATCCATCCACAAATATTTTTTCTCAACAGAACCAAGTTCTATCACTAAATCAAAACAAGTTTTTATTTTTTCAATTTTCTCTTTTTCATAACCCCAATCTGTCAACAAAAAAAAGGCTGTTGACCCTCCATGAGATTTTTTTAAATTATTTATAAAATCAACAGTTTCATCAATCCTATAACCCATTATACTTTCCAAAGAATCAAAAATATCTATCTTGAAACCTTTTGTTTCTTTTATTGCTTTATCCCACAACTCACTTATTTTCGGTAAAATATTTGTTCCGTCAATTAGTTTCTCCTTTAAAAAATATTTTGTTTTCTGTTCTTTTCCAAGAGTTGAGGAAATGCAATCAACATATTTTATATTTTTTGTTTCCCATCCGTGTTCTTCCAAATTTTTTTCTATTTGCTCTGGTATTTTAGAAGTTGTTAAATAAATTCCTTTATCTTCTTCGGAAATTCTTGTTGAAAAAATATGTTGGGCAAAACTTGATTTGTCAACTAGAGGACTTGCAAGTAATAGAACAGAACTTTTGTCATCAATACCACCACCTAAGATTTCATTTAGTTTCTCTATTCCTGTATTTAATTTCATAATATATAAAAGTTTTTATTTAAAGGGTTACTTTATTATTAGGGGTTATAATTTTATGCTGCTGGAGAATAAGTTCATAACATTTGGTCCTGGAAAGTTTGATTCGACAAGAAAAAAGGTTGTGAGGGAATTTATAAAGGAAGGAGATTGTATCTATATAACAGTAAATAAACCAAAAGATATTTTGGTCAAAGAATTTAGGAATAAAGTTGATGTTAAAAAGATTTTTTTCATGGATTTAGTTTCTAAAACAAATCTATTTTCTGAAACCTCTACCTGTATCTTTTTGCCTTTCCCAGAAGATTTGCTTGGTCTGGCAATTAAGGTAATGAAAAAAGTTGAAGATAAGAAATTTAAAACAATTATCTTAGATTCTTTTTCAACTCTTCTATTGTATAATGGTGTTGATAAAACAATAAAATTTATCCATTATCTGGTAAATAAATTAAATGTCCGCAACATTCCTCTCATTGTTATTTCTTTAGAAATTAACAGAGAAATTAAATCTCAACTATTCCAATTTTTTAAATATGTTTAAAAAAGTATTCACGGGGATAAAAGGGTTTGATTCAATTGTTGGAGGGGGTTTCCCTATAAGTAGTATGGTTTTAGTTACTGGCCCAGCAGGAGTTGGAAAAACTACTTTTGGCATACAATTTCTTGTCAAAGGAGCTGAACTTGGGGAGCCTGGGCTTTATATATCAATGGAGGAAGATGTTGAGAAATTACATATTTTTGAATATTTATTTGGTTTTAATATCAGTAAGTTTGAAAATGAAAAAAAAATAAAAATTGTTAGATTTGAATTAATGGAGTGGAAAGAATTATATTCAATAAATAGACTGGAAAAAATGATTGATAAATTGATAAATAAGATAAATGCTAAGAGAGTTGTTTTAGATTCTAGTTCTATCTTAGGGTATTATCTAAAAAATGAATTTAATTTAAGAAGGTTTCTTTTTAGTCTATCAAAAAAATTTGAAAAGCATGGGATAACTTCAATTATTATCTCTGATATTCCATATAATTCAAACAAACTTTCTACATTTGGTGTTGAAGAATTTGTTTCAGATGGAATAATTTTGCTTTCTTATAGCAAGATAAAAACTTATTTCAACAGACGTTTAGAAGTAAAAAAGCTAAGGTTTACAGATTTTTCTAATTTTAAGGTCCCATTTCAAATTGGTAGGGAAGGTATAGAAGTTTTTCCAACTCAAGAGATTTTTTAAATTTCTTTTTCAAATTTTTCTGTCATTATTTTTGTTTTTTCATTCATTTCTATCACTATATCAAAAAATCTTTTAAATTTATCTGCCAACATTTTATTAATTTCGATTACACATGCAACTCTACATTTACTTATCTCTCTCATAAAAACCGCAGAAAATCTAACTGCTAAATCTGGAGGTATATAATCGAGCAACCTGCTATAGCCTTCTATATAGCATCTTTTTATTGAATTTTCTCTTTTAATAACTTTGAGAGCATGAATCAAAATACTATTTAAATCAGAAGGATTCACAATTATAATATTATTTGTTGGTTGTGCTTTTCCTGTAACATCTATAAATATTATTTTCCCTTCCATATACCTTTTTTTAAGTTCTTCTGTTATTTTATTTGCGGGATTCCTAAAAGTTATATATAAAATAGCCCCTCTATCTTTTATTCCTTCTGCAATGAACCGAAAAGGAAAACTCTCTACTTGTTCCATAGAGCCTGTTAATAAAACCGTATTCCCTTCCTCTATCTTAATTTCTTTATCAATTTTTTCTATTCCTGTTTTTATCATAAATATATATATGGAGAAAGTAAAGACTTATATATCAGGATTGGATGAACTAATCGAAGGAGGCCTAATTCCAAATTCAACAACTCTAATTACCGGAAAAACAGGAACGGGTAAATCAAGTTTCTGTGTTTCTTTTATCTATTTTGGAGCAATGAGTGGTGAACCTGGAATTTATGTTTTAACAGAGGAAACAGTCCAAAATATTAAAGAAGAAACCAAAAATGTTTTTGGTTTTAGGTTGGAAAAGTTAGAGGAACAAAATTTATTGAAAATCCTTGCTATTAAACCAGAATTCCCTACCCAAGTATCAGGAATAGAAGAATCAAAGATTCTAAAAATATATGTCTATGATCTAGTAGACCAAATTTCAGAATTAGTAAAAGAAATTAATGCAAAAAGAGTGGTTTTTGATTCTACTTCAATACTTGAATTATTTGTTAAGGATAAGTATCTTGGGAGAATTGCAATTGCTTATTTAATAAATTCTCTAAAAGAAATGGGGGTTACTTCTCTTCTGGTTGGGACAATTCCAGAAAGTGGTGAAGATTTATCAACCTTAGGCATTATAGAATTTCTTGTTGATGGGATTATAAAAGTTGAGTTTGTTCCAATTGCAGAAGAGTTCAAGAGAACCTTATCAATTAGAAAGATGAGACAGATTAACCACTCAACTTTCATTCATCCTTTTGAAATTACAGAAGAGGGAATAAAAATCCTAAAAATTACCTAAAAATTAATAAAATAAAGCCTTTTATATTAAAAAGAAATGTTATATTATGGCAAAAGGACAAGTTTCGTTAGAATACTTGATGACATATGGTATAGCAATAGCGATTATAGTAATAGCAGTAGGAGCATTGTATTCAATGGGTGCTTTTACTCCAGGTAGTTCAACAAGCAATCCACCTTGCACACCTTGCTTCAGTGATTTTGCATATAATGAACATACCTATGAGGAACCTTCTTTAAAGTTAGAAGTTAAAAATGGTCCAAGTGGGATAAATAACTTAAGTTGTACAGCATCTAGTGATTCAGCATCTGCTAATTGTAGTGTTAGTTCTGAAACAGTAAATCCAAATGCAGTATTTACTGTTAGTATACCAGGGGATGGAACAGCAGATGTAAACACAACAATAAGTTTCATAAAGGAAGGGAGTGAGTTAAATGTAACCAGAACAGAAAGTATATCAAAAGACTACTTCTCCTAATAATTTTATTTTTTTAAGTATTCTTCTTCTACTCAAAGTAATTGTTATAAGAACTATCATCTATTTTAAAATATTTGAATGAAGAACTATTTGTAGAACTTTCGTTGAGACCTTTTGATTCTCCAAGGATTCCATTTATATATTTGTAGGCAATATTTGTGGCATTTTTATCTATGTCCAAATCGAGTCCTAAAAGATGGTTTTTGTCAACAAAGGTTTCTAAACCTACATTTCCCCCTGTGCAATAAGAGCAGTAAGTTTTTCCTTCTAATCTATCAAAAAAACTCGGTCCTGAGGTAGAATTTATATACCAAGAATTTTCTACATGCTTAATAAAGTTTGTGATATTCCATACTTTTCCTTTTTCTCCAGAGAGCAGAATTTCTGAGTTTATATAATTAGTTAAATTTGAGATAGAAGAAACCTTTAAATAAGAGATATTAACTGAAGTTTCATTATTTTCAAAAATTGTTCCACAGAATTTATTTACTCCTATTGTTACTGTTTTATTTACAAAAATTTTTTTCTCAGATTCATCAGCATTTATATTATCTGTTAATTCACCATAACACCATGCCTTGCCAGTACCACTAACAATAAGTTTAGTAAAATTATCTATGTATTTACTTTTCTTTATAATCCTTGAACCCCTTCCTTCTGTTATGTTTATTAAATATAGAGGGTCCTCAAAATCATTGATAGAAATTCTTTCTGAAATTTTTATTTTTCTTGAAAACCTTGCAACTCCTGTCTTTGAAATGTTTACTTCAGAACTTGAATTGAATAAAATATGAAAAGAATCATTAATAGTTATAGAAATTTTATCCGGATCTAGCTCAATACTCACATTATATTTTCTTGGCTCACCTGTATAAAAAATCTCCAAATCACTAATTGCTTTATCCAAGGTATTATTTTTCATAAAGGGTACCTCCTCTCCTCTCAAAGTTCCATTTAATATTAATTCCTTTAAATTTTCTTCTGTTTTCCCACTCTCAAAAAAACTTTCATTTTCTATTATATAATTCAAAGAAGAAACTATTGCCCTCTTTGTTGTTACATCAGCAAGAATGTGCAAACTTCTACTAATACTATTATAAGCATAATCCATATCCTCAAGTTGTTGTTTCATGGAAAGTTGCTCCCTCTCAAAGGAAATTGTTTCCCTCTGCAAAATTAATATTGAAAACACAATTACAACTACTAAAATTGAAATCAAAGAAAACAAAACCCCTTTTTTCATTTTTGTTTTAAATACTTTAAACTAACCAAAAATATAGCAATGATAATTATCGCAAGAATAATTAACTCTTTATTTGCTGTTTTCCTGTAGGGTCTTATATTTTTGATAATATCATTATTTACTAAATCTGATAAATTATCTACTACTACAAACCTATCTTCTGTTGTGTTATTGGTTTCTACTATCACCCTTACTTTGTCCTCTTCAAACTCTAAATTGTTTTCCTCTGCAAATTTTGATTTATTTTCTGCTCTTATTAAGCCACTCAAGTTATCACCAATTCTATCACTTCCTCCACTACTTCTCTCTTCTCTATTCTTAATTGGTATAGAAAATATACCATCTATAGTTGAGTAAGGAATTTCATTGGAATTTTCATCTAAAAATTTACTAACTTCAATTGTTAGGGAAGTGTTTTCCCCTTCATCACCTACCACTCTGAAAAAAATTTCTGCCAGCAAAAAATCTCCTGTAAAACTTTCATTTAAATCAAGGTTGATTTTAGTTTTCATAATATTATTTTTTTGAATAGATTAACTTAACTAAAGTTGTGTTAGATACTGTTCTTACCCCATGAATAGTATTTGTACCTGTATTAACCCCTAAAATTGAAATTCTTTTCCCTGTTAAATTAAATATCTTCTCTTCCAGCCTATTTCTTGCATCTTCTTCTGCTTCTTCCAAAGAATTAAAAGTTGAGCCATACCCAACATATCCTAGAACTTTCAAGGAGTAAATTAATTTACTGTCATTTGAAACAGGAATACTGTCTGTTTCATTTATTCCCAAAAATATTTGAACTTTATTTGTCCCATTAGAAATTTTTTCTCTAGGGATAGAAATTATGAAAGGATCCCCAAGATCCCTGTAGTCTCCATATTTTGATAAGTTATAAATAGTTATATTTTCTTCACTTGAATTTGTTAAAACAACCAGATTTGTCCAGTAATCTCCTGAATAAGAAGTAACTTCCCCCTCTATAATTTCAGTTTCACTTGGTTTATAAAAAGAGCAATTTCCTGCTGAGGAAAAATTCTCTTCAAAGGTTATAGAAAATTCACCATAACCAAAATCAATTTCTGTTTCATTGTAATTAAATTCTATAGAAGAATCATTATATAATAGATTCCCTCCTATGCTAACATTTCTCTCAACACTAACTTTCTGGGTTGTATAACTTATTGAAACAATGGACTGGGCAATATTTCTGTAAATCTCCTGTAATCCAGAAGCATTCTGGCTACTATAATAATCCCCTTTTCCACAGTCTGCTATTGCTTGAAGTGTTTGATTTGCATTTGGACAGTTAGAAACGGGCCCAAATCCTATCGAATCGACTGTTGCATTTAGCTTGCTGTAAACTCTACACGAAGACCAGTTTGCATTTTGAATTGCACAATCACAATCGTTTCCAGTGCAGTCCTCAGAATCTCCAGCGCAATGTAAAGCTCCCCATCCAATTGTAGTAGTTCTTGTTCCTGTACAGAGATCTTGGGTAGAAGAGCCACAGGAGTGAGTAGGAATTCCATCGGACATAACAGTAACATACTTTTTTCTCGGAGCGTTTGATTGGGAATCCAAAATTTCATATGCCTTATTTTCAGCACAACAGATGCAGGTCCCACCTTTAGTAAAATAGTTGTCTATCTCTTGTTTAAGACTGGTCTTGTTAGTGGAAAGATTATGAAAAATTACCCTACCTTTATAGGGTGGTTTCTCATCACCATAAAACCCAACTAAACCAACTCTGTTTCCTGTGGTGTTAAGAATTATATCAACAAACTCTTTGTCCAGGCACTTGGCCAATGATATGCGCTTAGTATCATTATTATACAAATCAGAATCGTTGCACTCGCGTTCAATGCCTTCTTCCCCACTATCCAGTCTCCAGTCCATTGAGCCAGACAAATCCGTGATTAATATGACGTCGGCATTTCCAATTTCCTGCTCTGTAAAATTTGTTGATTTCATTCCAAGCCTTAGTGGAGTTGTTGTTTTGCTTAAATTATTGTAACTCAAACCAGAACCCAATATTGAGGAACTTATATTTGAATTGTTTAAACTAACATTTACTTCCCCTATTTCATCGCTTTCAAAAATTGTTGAATTTGCAATATTCAGATAAACAACCCCATTTGTTACATTATTTTTATAATGTAAATAAACACTCAAATTATTCAAATCTCCAGGAACATAAAACCCGTCATAAAGATTTATAATCCCCTCTATTTCAGGAAAATAATATCTTTTCTTTCCTACTTCCTTTTCTTCAAAAAATTCTGTTGTATTATAATTAACTCTTAAAAAACCTCCTCCAAGATAATGCTCAGTTAAATTAACTGAATTGAAAACAAATTTTATTGTATTATTTCCTTTTTTAAAATTAGATATATTTACAGGAGATTTGATATTTGCACTAAAGTTTCCAACTGTTGGAGATATTGAGAAATTCCCGGAGAAATTCCTATTTACAAATAAGGAAAAATTAGAACCAGAAGAAACTTCTAAATAGGATGATATCAAATTATCTGCTTTTTCTGGAATATAGAGATTGAATGTTAAATTTCCCTGCCCAACAAAACCCCCGAAATATAAATAACTTTTTTTCTCTGCTTTAATTTCATTTAAATAGGCTCTTGCCATATACCCATATTTTGGCTCACTTGAGCTATAAGTATTTTCAATTAAACTTGAAACAGTAATTGGACCTGAAATGTTTGTATAATTTCCAAAAACTAAATCCTCTCCGACAGATAAACTAAAATTAACTCCCTCCAAAACCTCAACAGAATTAATCATCTCTCTTGTTACATTTTCAGCAATCTGTTTTTTTACTGTATCGTTTTCGTCTTTATATTGAGCCCAGTTGCTCAAAATAAAATTGAGCACAGAAAGTTCCTTTTCATCATCCTTCAAATTTCCAATTAGATTTTTTATTGTTGTACTCTTGTTTTCAGCCTCAGAAACTTTTAATTCTGCGAGAGAATTAAGAAAATCATTTGCAACAAACTTTTGTTGCTCATAACTTCTCTCTTCATAAGTTTTAGGAATTGAGAATAAATAAAAACTTGAAATTAAAACGATTAATAAGAGAGAAATTCCAATAAAAATATCCAAAGAAAAAACAATCCCTTTATTCATAATTAAATAACAAAACTTGAAGTGAAACAATAGAGTTATTTAAAATTCCTACTCTATCAACCTTAACAATTGAAGAAGCATTTTCTATATTTTTTCCAAAACTATAAAGAGCTGAATTGTCTTCAAAAATTGTTATATTATAATCATTTTTTAAACCAAGCAAAACCAAAGATTTTTGGTATCCTATTTCTTCTAGACTTTTAAGTTTGCTCCAACTGATCCTATTATTTGCTTCCAACCCAATAACTGCAACATTACTGCTATTCCAATTTTTTGGATAACCTTCATCAAAAAAAATCTCACTTAGTTTATAGGTTTCATCAATTAGTTCATTTTTATCCCTGATTTCATTTAACTCTTTTGTATTATGACCTACTTGGGCTAATAGTATTGCAGTAATAAGAATAAATAGAGTAGTAGCTATTAAAAAATCAAAGGAGAGAGCCTGGCCTTTTAGTTTCTTACATACTTCCATAATTAAATTATTTCTTACAACAAAAGGATTAAATAATCTTTTTGGACTTTAATAAGTAATAACAAATTCCAGCGATGATTATTAGGATAGGTATAGGTTTTTCTTTTGGTTTTTCTACTGGAGCAGAGTTACAACTTAAAGTTGTTCTGTTACAACAATATTCACAACTCTCTATTGTTGTCCAGGTATTGTCTTTGCATTCCTGTAGGTTATTATCAGAGCATTTCTTCTCTCCTTCAGTGCAGATTTTTTCTGGAATTTCTGCTTGTTTTTTATTACATTTTAGTAGAGTTGAATTGCAACCATATTCACATTCCTCTATCAATTTCCAAGAGTTATTTATACATTGCTCTAAGTTATTATCTGAACATCTTTTTTCTCCTTCAGTGCAAATTTCTTCAATAATTTCCCCGTGTATCTTCTTTATTGTTAAGTTTGCTGTGTATTTGCAAGTCTCTCTATTTTTATTATAAGGTTTATATTTGGACAATCCACTTAACCTATATACTTTGTTAAAATCAAAAACCACTAATTTATTTCTATTAATTACAGATAAAATATATTGTTCGGTCTTTGAGATTCCTTTATAACTTATAATAGGTTCCTTTTGTTTTTTCATAATATATTAATAAAGATTATAAAGGAGTTTTCTATTTTTTATCAATTATTTCTTTTCCTTCCTAGTTTTTCTTTTCTTGCCCTTTATAAGACTAACCAAAACTCCAGCTAATATTCCAATCACTAGAAGAGCTAATAGAGGAATTAAGTAATTTGGCTTTTCTACCTCAGGCTCTGGATTGCAGCTTAAGGTTGTTCTGTTACAACCATATTCACAACTATCTATCGTTGTCCAGGTATTGTCTTTGCATTCCTGTAGATTATTATCAGAGCATTTCTTCTCTCCTTCAGTGCAGATTTTTTCTGGAATTTCTGCTGGTTTTATTAGATTACAGGTTAAACTTGTTGAATTGCAACCATATTCACAGCTCTCTGCTATTTGCCAGGAATTATTTGAACATCTCTCTAAGTTATTATTTGAACATCTTTTTTCTCCTTCATCACAAACTTTTACTACTTTTTCCTCTCCACCAAGTGCAAAGTAACTGAATCCTGGAGTTTCTGCTTCATAGTTTATATAATCACTTGTTTCATTTAGTAGTTTTGTTTTTAACTTCTGCCATTCCTCACCAGCAAACCTGTAAAGATAAATTTTGTTTTTATCTAAATTGTTTTTTGTAATCCAAGATTTATTAACTTCAAATTGGATTTTTGCTTTCTCCAGGTTGGTTTCTTCCAAATTTTCCGTGTTAATCTCCAAATATTTGTAAGTTTTTCCCTCTATTCCTTTTGTAACAGAAGCTGGCTTTCCTTTTAATTTGGTTACTGTTAGTTTAACATTGTTTGCCTGATTTTTTACTTCTATTTCAATTTGTTTTAATCCAATTTCTTTCTTTGTTATTTTCATTATTTCTGCAACTCCTGGGGTTAGTTTCATCCAAAGAGAGGATTGTCTTGGTGCTGGTGGTGTGTAAGTTCCTCCTCCTCCACCACTATAAGAATGACATTTATTGTCTGAGCCACAGTAATCAGAACAGTGAGAGTCTTTATAACATTCCCAACCTGAAGGTTTGCACAATCCAGATAAACAGTTACCTGAAGAACATTCATTGTCTACTGAACAGGAATTGTCATTCGAATATTTTATATTTAGGTATAAAGTTGTTGAATTTACTTTGTTTCCAGCATTGTCAGTTGCTTCAACAGTTATTGTATGATTTCCTTCTGATAAAGTTGATAGATTTACTGAAGTTAGGGTGTTGTTATCTGCTGTTCCTGTTTCGTTTGAATCTCCATCTATATAGAAAGTGTATTCTATTGCAGAATCTAAATTATCTGTTAGATTGAAAGTTATTTCTGGAGTATTATCATTTGTCCAGGTATCGTTTTCTGGGGAGGTGATTTCTGAGGTTGGATTTGTTGTATCTAGTAGAATTGTCTTTGTTTCTGTCTGATTTGTATTTCCTGCTGTATCATTAATATAAGCCTTTATTGTGTAAGTTCCATCTGATAAGGAAGTTTTATTCTCCCAATATATATCTCCATCCTGGTTATCAAAACTTTCATTAGTTCCATTCCATTCAAATAGAACAGTATCTTTGTTTGTATCTGAGGCTGTTATATTTATGAAAGTCCAGTTTTGGGAGTGATTTCCTGTTTCTGTTGTTGGGTCTGTGAAGTTTATTGTTGGGTTTGTTGTGTCTATTTCTATTGTCCTTGTTTCTGTTTTATTTGTATGTCCCAGAGTATCATTTACTGTTGCGTTTAAGTAATAGGTATCATCTGGTAAACCCGTGTAATTAATATAGATTTGTGTGTCTGAGGTTGTGTTTTCTTGGTATAGTCCTGTTGAGTTGTAGAGGGAGAGAGTTAGGGTATCAAAGTTTGTATCTGATGCAGTTACATTTGCTGAGATCCAGTCTTGGGAGTAATTTCCTGTTTCTGTTGTTGGGTCTGTGAAGTTTATTGTTGGGTTTATTGTATCTATTTCAATATTAGTTATTGTTGTTGTATTTGAATTTCCTGCTGTATCATAAGCAGTTGCAGTTATGTTATAAACTCCATCTGGAGCATATAAAGATACTTCCCAATCGGAAGAAGAATTTGTTGTTGAGTTTATGATTGTACCTCCTTGCTTTATTGATATATTTGTATAGTTTAGGTTAAGGTCTGATGAGGTTCCGTTTATAATGTAATTGTTTACAAGGGAATCTGAAGAAGGATGGGTTATTGATATTGTTGGGTTTGTTGTGTCTATTTCTATTGTCCTTGTTTCTGTTTTATTTGTA
>JAGXOK010000003.1:47919-47994 GCA_023659935.1 Candidatus Aenigmarchaeota archaeon LH_S6
ATGTCCCAGAGTATCATTTACTGTTGCGTTTAGGGAATAGGTATCATCTGGTAAACCTGTGAAATTGATGAATAG
>JAGXOK010000040.1 GCA_023659935.1 Candidatus Aenigmarchaeota archaeon LH_S6
AAATAATAGTTGTTGGGGATAAAGTAACTCAAACCCTTCTTGAACTTGGCTTAAAACCAAAACTGGCAGTTGTTGATTACAAAATTGAGAGAAAAGAGATAAAGTATGATTATAAACAAAAATTTAAAAAAGTTCTGTTTGCAGAAAATAAAGTTGGGACAATTTCAGCTCAAGCAAGGGAAAAAATAAAGGAATCCCTGAAATATAAGAATTGCCTTCTGGAAATTGAAGGTGAAGAAGACTTACTTGTTTTGCCTGTTATACTGGAATTAGAAAATGGGATTATCTGTTATGGACAGCCAGAGAGAGGAATTATTGTTGTTGAAATAGATAAAGAAAAAAAGGAAGTAATTAAAGAATTATTAAATGAGTGCTTTATTTATTGAAACTTATATTTTAAAATTATCATTATGTTTATGAAACCAAGATTTTTGTTGATTTTATCGGTGGTTACTATCTTATTTAGTTTAACCCCTACCTTAGCGCTAAAAGAAACAACAAGTTATTTACCTGCCGTCCAGGAAACAGATTATGGTTACAGGGGGGCTCTCGCAACTTTGACTGTTAGTATAAAAAATGGTTCTGGAGATGTATATGTTGATACTTGGCCTTTAACTAAAATTGATACTCAGGCTTCAGCAAGAATTGCAAAACAGGTCGCCTGTGACACTTTGTATTTGGATTGCTCGAACTATGACTTTTTTTATACAATCAGGTCAGAGGCACAGATTGTCGGGGGTCCAAGTGGGGGTGCAGCGATGACTGTTGCAACCTTGGCTTCCCTTCTTGACGTAGAAATTAACAATGATATTCTCTTAACAGGAACGGTAAATTTAGATGGCTCAATAGGTCAAGTCTCTAAAGTTATTGAAAAAGCAGAGGCTGTTGCAAAGAAGGGAAACACATTTTTAGTTCCCTATGGACAGAGTGTTATTGAAAAAGAGGAAACAACAAAAGAGAAGGCAGGACCTCTTGTTATTGAGGAAAAAACCCCAAAAAAAATAAACTTAAAAGAATATTCAAAAGAACACTGGAATTTAACGGTTAAAGAAATTAAAACTGTCCAGGAAGCATTCAAATACTTCACAGACTATGAAATTAAAACAGAAGATATAGAATTTAAAAAAACGGAAGAATACCAGAAGGCCATGAAAAAATTGGCAGATAATTTGCTCAACTATTCCGCTAAGTTAAAAATAGAATGTAAAGAAGAACTCAGTAATTCAAAAATAGGTTACAACTATGAAAAACAAGTTTCTGCCCTCTGCGATTTATCTTTAGATAGGGCGAGAGAAAATTATGAAAAAGAAAATTATTATTCTGGTGCTTCCTTAGCCTTTTCAAAATCAATTTCTTATAAATATGGGATTAATTTAATCTCTTTACTGGAGACAGAAGATAAAAAAACTTTTTTAAGGGAATACTTAAAAAGAGTAGAAGAAAAAATTTTTGAAGTTAATATTTCAAACATAGAATTATATGCAATTACAGAAGAAAGAGTTTCTGAAGCACAGGAAAACGTTGAAATTGCCTGGAAACATTATTACAATGGGGACTATATACAGGGAATTCATTACGCTTCTTTGGCAGACACGAGATTATATACTGCAAGTTTATGGAGGAATTATTCAAATCAGTTCCCAGATTATATAGAAACAACACAAGATTTAAAGGAGGTTTCTAATAATATACTCTCAGAGGTTTCTTCAATTTTAACTTACATTTCACTCACAACTAAAAATGAGTTTTTGGAGAAGGCAAATGATTTTTTGGATAAAGCAAGAGATAACTACAATTCTGAGAATTATTATGCTGCGATTATAATTGGATTAAAGGCCAGGGCAAATGCAGAATTGGCTTCAGAGACTTTGCAAAGCAATATAGACTATTTAATAGAACTGCATAGAAAGAGGGCTTTGGTTTCAATAAATAAAACAAATTCCATAATTGGACAGAGTTATTTTGAATATGCGGAAACTTTGGAGGAAGATAATAAAGGTAGTTCTCTAATCTATTATACCTATTC
>JAGXOK010000041.1 GCA_023659935.1 Candidatus Aenigmarchaeota archaeon LH_S6
TACAGGACATGTCCGTCCATATTTAATTATGTTTTTAAACTATTTAAGGGCAATTCATCTCCCCTCATTAAAATCGGGAGTTTTCTTGCCTTTGGTTAAGTATAAAATCAGAAACAGATAAATACAATAAACACTCTTATTTATAATTTTTTTTAAGACTTCCGTATATACTATTCTCATAAAGCGAGACAATCTGTTCAGAAGGGACTAAACTCCCCTCTGTTTTTTTAATGTTAAGCGGGAACTCAATAGATATAACTTATTCGAATATCTGAAGTCGATTAAAGCAACTCAAATAATCTTTTAATTTGTTTAGTAGAAAGCTAAAATATCAAAGAAATATGATTTTGGGAATAATTACGCCTAAAATAAGATAGTTATTTTCCTGCAACTTTTCTGTATAAAAACAAAGTGTCTGAAGCCACTTTATCAAGATTGAAAATTTCTTCTACTTTTTTTCTTCCAAGTTCCCCCATCCTCTTTGCTTCCCTATCATCTTTTAGAACTTCTTTTATTCCCCAGGCAATATCATCAGGTCTTTTTCCATCAATATGAACTCCTGTCTGTTCTTCTCCGTTTGGGACAACTTGTTCTTTAAATCCAGAGATTCCACTCGCACCAACAACAACAGGCTTTTTTAGGGCCATTGCCTCAAGAGAAACAATTCCGAAGGGTTCTGCAAAACTTGGAAAAACACAAACATTGGACAAAGCATAATGTGCAACCCTCTCTTCTTCTGAAACAAACTCCGACCTAATTATAATTTTGTCCTCAATATTGAATCTTTTTGCCAATTTAACAATATCTTGATATTCTTCTCCTTTTCCCAAGATGATTAATTTTGTATTTGGAAATTCTTTTAAAACTAAAGGAAATCCTGAAACAAGATTTTCAACACCTTTTACCCATGTTAGTCTTCCGATAAAAAACACAATTTTTTCCTCTTCTTTTATTTTATATTTCTTTTTTAGCATTTCTACTAATTTCCAGTTCACTCTTTCCTCCTTATATTTATCTGTATCACAACCATTCCAGACAACATTTATTTTTTCCTGTGGATATCCCAAACCTATTAAGTGTTCTTTCATTGAATAAGAAACAGTAATTACAGAATCTGCTTTTTCTGCCATCTCCATTTCAAATCCTTTGATTGTGGGGCTTCCGTCTCCAATTCTCTGCCGTTCTGTTGAATGTACATGAAAGACAACAGGAAGATTTGTATTCTGTTTTATTATCAATCCTGCTATACTAGACAACCAGTCATTTATAACAACTAAATCAAATTTTTTATTTTTTGAGACCTCGTTTATAAATTTCGCTGCAGAAAGATAATTGTAGGAAAAGATATCATTGAAAAATTTTAAATGCTTACCCCATTTTAAAAGCTTCTCGGAAACTACATTATCTAAAATATTTGTACTATCCATAACTTTTGGTCTGTGAATCTCTATCTCTTCTAATTTTTCATTTGTTTTTAATTTTCCATTATTTAAAGTAAAGACAGTAATTTCATTTCCAAACTTTGATAGTCTTGGCACCATCTGGGATGCATAAGTCCCAAGACCTCCAACCATTAAAGGAGGATATTCCCAGATAAAATAAGCAATCCTCATAATATATAATTTATTTATATATTAATAAAACTTATGAGTTTGGTTTCCTGAAGGATGGTTACAATACGATGGGTACTTAAAAAACATTATATAGATTTTTATCCCTTGCCTGAAGTTTTTCTTTGAAAAGAATCATACCTATAATAAAACCAACTGCGGTAAATATGGCGAAGATAAATAAAATCTGCCATGGTGTAAAATATACTAGCAATACACCTACAATAAAAGCTGCCAGAGTTCCTGTTAATGTATCATAAATATTAAAATAACTTAGATATTCTCCCCTATATTTATTTTTAATATTCTTGGTTTCTATTTTGCTCATAGAGGGCCCATTATATGTTTTTCCAAGTGATAGAATAATAG
>JAGXOK010000042.1 GCA_023659935.1 Candidatus Aenigmarchaeota archaeon LH_S6
GATCTATCTAATTTTAAAAAAAGGCTGGAAGTAATAAAACATGAAAAAATAGATTTGTCAGATATAGGGAAAGAGGTTAGGGATTTGAAGACCTTACTTGAAAAACTAAAGTTAGTAGAAACAAAAAAACAGAAGGTAAGAAATTTGAAACAAGAGCAAGAAAAAATTGAAAATGAAATTAAGAAAATTTCTTTTGATGAGTTGGAATTTGATAGATTAAAGAAAGAAGTTGAAGAGGCAAAAAGGTCTTTGTCAACCACTAAACTAGATCTCAAGTACAAAGAAGAGATGAAAACAGAAAAAGAAAAAAGTTTGGGACAAATAAAGAAAGATTTGGAATTTTTGCAAAAAAACAAAAAAGAAGTTAGATTTTTAGATTATGCCAAGTCTACAACTCTAAAATTTGCAGATAGCTTGATTGAAATTCAAGAAGTTTTAAGAGGAGAGTTTGTTAAAACTTTGAATGAGGTAATGAATGAACTGTGGGGATATATTTATCCTTACGAAGATTATATAGGGATTAGATTTAAAATAGAAAATAGGGATTACCTTTTACAACTCTGTGATTTGAAAAATAGGTGGGTAAATGTAGAAGGTTTCTCTTCAGGAGGTGAGAGAGTAATTGCTTCTTTAGTGATGAGGATTGCATTGTCTATAGTTCTCGCACCAAACCTAAAACTATTAGTATTGGATGAGCCAACCCCTAATTTAGATTCAAACACAATTGAAAACCTGACTGAAGTTTTAAGGACAAAAATTACAGAGTTGTTTGAGCAGGTTTTTATTGTAACCCACGATGAAAGGATGACTCAGGCAGGAACAGATTATATTTATGAATTTAAAAGAGAACTCTCAAAAAAAGAGCCAACAAAAATAAAAGAGAGAAGTATTTATGAAAATGAGGAAGGATATAAAAACTTATAAAAATAGTTAATAATTTAAAATTTCTAGTGCAACGTTTCCAAAATAATGTAGTAAGTTTATACAGGGGGGTTCTATACCTGATTTTATGCTATTCGTTGGCAAGAAACCAAAAATTAAAGCTGAGCGAAGAAGATTTTGAAATTCAAATAAAGTATATTATGAAAAAAACATTGAAGGTTGGAGACTATAAGCATAATAGAAGACCTGTTGATATAGTATGGTGTTTTGGACATAAAAACCAACCAAGGGATAACAAAGGAAGATTTATCCATCTAGGTACAACTCCAGAACATATAGACAATTATGAGAATCATAACAAAAAAAATAAGTGTCAGCACATAGCTCTCGCAGAAATAAAGACAACTTCCTTAAAAGGTCTTCCTAAAACAGTTCCAGTCCCTTGGAACTATAGCAAGTTTTGTATTGGTATAAAAGAGCTTGGCACTAATATAGAAACAAAAAACCATCGAGGTTCAGTAACTATAGAAGGAGAATCATGTTCTTCAGGAGTTTTAGAATTAGGTTCACCAGATCCATCTCGAACTTGGTACTAATCTTCTTTTTAGGATTATACGAACTAAGATTTATTGTCTTTGTATCTTCTCTCTTCTCTTCCCAGTAATCTCTTTACTCCTTCATCCCCTTCTCAAATCCTAATGGAGATTACTAATTCTCTATCTTGCTGAGCCAATCTATCCTTTTTATATTTCTGAGAAAAAGGGCCTGTCCTCTAAAAGATTGATATAGAAGAAATCAATAACTTGCTTTCAAGAATAAAATAACTACCTCTATGAAAACATTTCAGAATCTAATGGAATTAAGAGTCTATCCCCCAAAGATATATTGAAATATATAATCTCTAAAGTAAGAATTGACACTCTCCCCTCATTAAAATCGGGAGATTCTGAGATCGCACTCTGAACCA
>JAGXOK010000043.1 GCA_023659935.1 Candidatus Aenigmarchaeota archaeon LH_S6
AGTTTTTCCTTAACCAAATACCTTTTTATCTCTCCTATTGTTACCTTTTTGGATATAATTCCCTTGACATGAGGGGCTCCATAGATTGCTCCATTTATATCCTCTTCTTCACCTTCAAGGAAAATATATCCTTTCAAGTCTTCAAGAAATAAAATTGATTTTATATCCAGATTTCTTAGGTTTATTTCACTCTCTATATAGTTAAGGGCCATTTTTTCCCTTCCTATAACTACTCTTATCGGAGTTATCATAATTAAGATTTTCTTTTTTAATTTGGCTGGTTAATAAAAGAAAGAAATTCCAAAAAAACTTTTTTCTAAAAGACTCTATTCAAAGAACTTTCTCACAGCCGGATTCATATCTTCCATATATTGCTGAGAAATTCTCTCATAGAAATTATGTAAAATCATTACAGTAAGCAAAATTCCTGTTCCTGTACCCAAAGCCCCTGTTATATCAGCCAAAGCAGCTAGGGCACCAACAGCAATTCCACCCATTACCGTAAGAGGGTAAATATATTTGCTTAATACCTTTATCAAAATTCTCTTATCTTTTCTAAATCCTGGGATCTGCATTCCAACATTTGAAATCTGGTCAGCAACAGCCTCTGGACCCATGTTTGCGGTCTCAACCCAGAATAGAGCGAATACAACACAGAGAACTGTCAAAAAAACTAGATAAGTTAAAACCCTAAGTAAGTCTACGGGTCCCGTGCCAAATAGGGCATTTTGAAGAACATCATATGGAGCTGATAAATAATAACCTAATCCTGAAACAGCATTTCCAGATTCATCATATTCCCCCAAAATACCTATCCCTCTTGAATCCATCATTGCACCCATCATCGATATATTTATAAGTAATGCTGCCGCTAAAATTACCGGAATATTTGAAGTATAAAAGAAATTTAAGGGCCATCTCCTCCCAAAACCTCTCAACTGGGAAAATGCTAGAGGAATCTCTACTTTAATTGACTGGGCATATAAACAAATAGCAAAAATTCCAACAGTTGCAGTAATAGTTGTTACAGCCATACCAACTAAGGTAAAGTTCGCAACAGAAAGCCCATGAATTAATTGTGGAATCGCTCCTGCATTTTCAAAAGGAGAAAACAAACCAATAAATACTACCTTTGAAACTCCTGCAGCAATAAATAAAGAAACTCCGGAGCCAATACCCCACTTCATTATCACCTCATCTAAAAAAATAATTATCAAACCCCCTAAAGCAATTTGTAAACCTATAATTGGTATTAGAGAAGTTGTACTGGCAGGAACTGCACCAAATAAAACAAAAGCAAAACCTTCAAAAAAACAGAAAGAAATTGCAAGAAGTTTTTGTGTCCCCTGAAATTTTGCCCTTCCTTCCCTTGTATTTAGGTCCCAACTTATAATTTTTGAGCCAATCAAAACCTGCAATAGAATAGAAGAAGTAACTATTGGGCCAATTCCTAAAGTAGCAAGAGTTCCAAATTCAGAACCCATTAAAACAGAAACCTGCCTGAATCTATCATAAACTCCAGCTTGAGCTCCAGCAACATGTATAAAACCCATCAAAAAGAAGAGTAATAAACCCACTCCAGTCCATTTTAATCTATCCTTAAAATTTAATCTTGTTTTTGGATTAACAACTCCTGGAAGACTATTTAACAGGCTCATTAAATAATTCAATTAAAAATAATTTTAACAAGATAGACAAAAAATAAAAACCTGATTATCATTTTTTCATTTCTTTGGTGCTATAATCTTTCTACTTTTTTTAGTCTCTAGTGATAAAGCTTTTCCAGCTGCTTTTTCGATCTTTCTCTTTGGTGCTATAATCTTCTCTGCTTGCACTA
>JAGXOK010000044.1 GCA_023659935.1 Candidatus Aenigmarchaeota archaeon LH_S6
AATTTTTATTCTTAGCATTATAGGGACAATTCTTGCAATTATAATATCAAGTTTTCTTAAGCAGGGAGGGCTTTTTTTGGTATTTTTAATTGCTTTTGCAGTTCTACCACTCACAATAAAACAACTGAAATATGAAGAGGGAAGGCAGGAATATGACCATTTCTGGAATTATCTTTATTCTCTGGGATTTTTTAGCAGGCACAAGGATTTGATTGTAGATTATTTTTACCTAATTTTAGGAGTAGCTTTAACAGTTTCTGTTTCCTATCTTGTTTTGCCAACAGGGACAACTTCTCTGATATTCTCAGACCAGATTTCAACAAGTTCTCAGATTACTGGACAGGTTACAACAGGAGGAATTTTCCCAAAAATTCTTTTTAATAATTTAGGTGTGATGGGGGTTTGTTTTGCCTTTTCCCTGTTTTATTCTTCTGGGGCAGTTTTTCTGATTTCCTGGAATGCAAGTGTTTTGGGAGTGGTAGTTGGTCAGGGAGCAAGAAATCTAGTAGGTCTGCCTTCACTACCTCTTGTTTTGTTTTCTTATCTACCTCACGGAATTTTTGAATTTTCAGGGTATATTTTGGCAGGAATTGCTGGAGGTATTTTATCAGTTGCTCTGGCAAGACATAAAGAAAGAAGAGAACATTTCAGGTTTATATTAGAGGATTCTTTATTGTTATTTATACTAGGAGTAATTGTCCTCATTATCGGTACAGTTATTGAGGTTATGGGTATTTAAATTTTATTGGAAAATCTATATAGGGTAAAATAATCTTAGGAATTTATTTTGAAAATCCTGAATCTGAAATAATCTTCTAAATTCTAGGAATCTTGGGATTTTGTATTCTTTACCAGACAACAGAGAAGCTAACTGAAAAATGCTTACAGTAGATTCTGATAGAGTTTTATAATTTACTATAGGATTTTTCAAACTTAAACTTCTCAAAACATTTTCATCAAAGGGGATAGTTGAAATTACCTTTGTGTTTGTGGTTCCTTCTATTTCCTCTTTTCCTATTTCATAGTCTTTGTTTCTGATTTTATTTAAAATAATACCACCAACTTTCACACCGAATTCTCTCGCCATTTCTATTGTTTTTATACAATCAGTTACATCTGGCAGAAAAGGCTCGGAAACAACCAAAACCTCATCACAACTCTCCAAAATAGATAAACTCTCTTTGTTCAGACCAGGAGGGGAGTCTATCAACAGGTTGTAGGGAATGCCCTTTAAAAAACCTTTCAGTTTGGAAGAGTCTGTTTCCAAGAATTTTAAAGATATATGGGCGGGAATAAATCTGAGCCCAGTTTCATGAATATAGAGGGACTCAAGCAAGGAAATCTGTCTTTCAATCACTTCCTGTAAGGTTTTATTATAATTAAAAAGACCTAATTGCAATCCTAAGTTAGGATTTTTTATATCTCCATCCAAAACAACAACATCTTCTCCCAATTTGTGCATAGCTAATCCTAAATTGGTTGTTATTGTTGTTTTTCCTACTCCCCCCTTTCCAGATAAAATACCCCTAATCATATTTATTTTTCTTCAAGACCCTTTTTTCTTTCAGAACGGTTTTTTAGCACACTGTAATATTTTTTCTTTCCGATAAACCTGCTTTTCAAAATATTCTCTCCAAAAGAATTTTCAGATAAATTATAAAAGTTTTGCCCTTTTT
>JAGXOK010000045.1 GCA_023659935.1 Candidatus Aenigmarchaeota archaeon LH_S6
CTTATAAAGAGACTTCCTCTTTTGATAAAAACAACTTTGAAAATGACCTGGTATTTTTAGGTTTAGTAGCTATAGAAGATCCACCAAGAGCAAAAGTTAAATCCGCTTTACTTTCATGTGAAGAAGCGGGAATAAAAGCAAAAATGATTACAGGTGACAACAAAGAAACTGCTGTTGAAATAGCAAGGGAAATAAGGCTTCCTGGTGAAGTCCTTACAGGAGAAGAAATGGATAAATTAACAGATGATGAACTTTCAAAAATTGTAAATAAAACAACAATATTCGCCAGAGTCAGACCAGAACATAAATTAAGAATTGTAAAGGCACTTAAACAAAATAGAGAGATTGTTACTATGACTGGGGATGGAGTGAATGATGCCCCTACTCTAAAGGAAGCACATATTGGTGTAGCGATGGGTATAAGTGGAACAGATGTTTCCAAAGAATCAGCAGATTTGATTTTGAAAGATGATAACTTTGCCACAATTATTTCTGCTGTCAAGGAGGGAAGAACAATCTTTAGCAATATACAAAAATTTGTTACCTATCAGCTTTCTTGCAATTATGCAGAGTTGTTTGTCATATTTTTTGGAATATTATTAGGTCTACCCTTACCTCTACTTGCCCTGCAGATTTTGTTTATGAATATGGTTACAGATGATTTACCAGCAATTAGTTTAGGTTTTAATCCACCATATAAGGGTATTATGAAAGCAAAACCAAGAAAAAAATCTAGTATTCTGAACAGACAATTAATTTTACTGCTTGCAATTGCTGGGACTATACTAGGTCTCGGCACTTTAGGGGTATTTTACCTAACTCTTAAAGTTCTTCTTGCGCAAGGAGTCGCAGAAAGTATAGCTATAACAACAGCCAGAACTACAGGTTTATTAACCTTAATATTCTTTGAAATAGCAAATGCATTTAATTTTAGGTCATTTAAAACCCCTGTACATAAACTAGCTTTATTTACAAATAAATACTTAGTTTATGCTTCTGCGGTATGTATTTTATTAACAGCATTGATAATTTATTCTCCACTAAATCTGATATTTGAGACCACCCAAATAGGAATATTTAATATAATTATTGCAGCTTTAGTGTCTTTGTCTATAGTAGTTGTTTTTGATGCTTTGAAAGTTATGAGTAAAAAAGAAAGAATCTTTTAACGAGAAATAATATAAATTATGATAAATATGTTTTTGTTCTTGGCAATTGCTTTTTTATTTACATTTATCATCGGCAGATTAATAGAAAAAATAAGAATTCCGTGGATTTTCGCTGCATTAATCTTAGGTTCTTTGCTTGCTGTTTATAATCCTTTTTATCCGATTACATCTTCTTCAACATTTAAATTTTTGGCTCATCTTGGAATGTATTTCTTACTTTTTATAATTGGTTTTGAACTAGATTTAAAAAAATTAAAAACTAAAAGTAAGTTTATTTTTGGTGCGACATTTTTCATTATTTTCTTTGAAGCAATATTTGGAAGTTTATTACTTCACTTTGTTTTTAATTGTTCATGGCTTATATCTATTCTCGTTGCTCTATCTTTTGCAACTGTTGGAGAAGCGATTTTAATCCCAATATTGGACGAATTTAAGATAATAAATAGGAAGTTAGGTCAAACAATAATAGGGATAGGAA
>JAGXOK010000046.1 GCA_023659935.1 Candidatus Aenigmarchaeota archaeon LH_S6
TAGCAGAGAGTTGTGAATATGGTTGTAACAGAACAACTTTAAGTTGTAATTCTGCTCCAATAGAGGAACCTGAGAGGAATTACTGGATTTATTTTGTGATTGCGGTGATAATTTTGGTCTCTGGAGTAATTTATCTAAAAAGAGAAACACTAAAAGGCTTATCAAAAATGAAATTTAGGAAATTGAGAGAGAAACAAACCAGGGAAAATATAACAACCTTAAGTCAGAAAATAGGAAAAGTAGAACAGAAAATCAGGGAATTAAAAAACCAAGGGAAAGATACGAAAAAAACAGAAGCAGAACTAAGTAAGATTAAGAAAGATATGAGACTTGGGCTAACAGTAATTGCTGAAGATAGGATAGATGAGATTTTAAAGGAATTAGAGAAGTAATTTAGAATAGAGTGTCCTAAACTATCACAAAAAATAAATAAAAAATTAAATAATTTCCTTTTCAGAGACAATTATAAAGTCTCCAACCGATTTTACTGTTGAAAAGGGAACAAGAAATCTCCCCCCATCATCTGTCTCTAAGTTTACCTGTTCTGATGATTTTGTTGGTGCTTCAAGAACCAAATTCATAAGTTCCCCACTCTCAACGATGAAGTTAAGGTTTCCAACCAATCCAAATTTTCTTCCAGTTTCCTCTGAAACAATCGTCTTTCCTATAATATCCTTACACATTGCTTCCATAATTAATATTTAAATATTATAAATAACCCTTTACCACAATTTTTATCCTTACTTGATCTTTAAAATAAGATCTATAAATTCTTCAAAATCTTTCAAATTATCCTCTAAACTCTCTATCTTTTTTTGCTTGTTTTAACACTATACTCAATTCTTTGTTTATTATTTCCATAATTAATAAAGTGAGATTTAAGAAAGCTCAATAACTTTTACAAGCATAGACATAAACTTCTGCCCCTCTACCACAAACAATACATTTTTTCTCTTTTGGAGGTTTTTCTTCAGGATATAAAGTTCCAGCAATTTCACAGATTTCCTTTAATTCAGCAGCACATCTCTCTCCTTCTTCTCCTCTTGAGCAGAAAGGAATTTTCACAAATCCATTTTTTATTTTTTTCTTTAATTCCTCTACACTTTCAGCCTCAAATATTGTTTTCTCAAAAAAATTGTTTGTTGTTTCCTTTAAATTTTTCTCAATATCCCTATCCAATTCATTTATTTTATCAATCAATTTTTCCAGTTTTATTGAACTTTTTTCTCTTTTATCCCTCCTAAACAAACAAACCTCTTTTTTCTCCAATTCTTTTTCTCCAATCTCAATCCTTAAAGGAACTCCTTTTAATTCCCAGTCATAAAACTTTGAGCCTACTGTTTTTTCTCTTTTATCAATTCTAACCTTATAATTATTTAATTTTTGTTTTATTTCACTGCAATAATCAAAAATCTCTTTTTCCTTCCTTTTCTTTAAAATAGGGATAATAACAATCTGGAGAGGAGAAAGAAAGAGAGGTAAAATAAGACCAAAGTCATCAGAGAGCAGGGAAACAATAGATGCTGCTGTTCTGGATATAGG
>JAGXOK010000047.1 GCA_023659935.1 Candidatus Aenigmarchaeota archaeon LH_S6
AAACTCTGCTATCTAAATTCTAGAAAATAAAGCTTCAGTTTTCCTTTTAAAGAAAGGTTTATATAAAAAAACAATTTCAATTATGCAAAGAGCAGAAATTATTGCAAAGGGAGAAGTCCAGAAAGTTGGTTATAGGGATGCTTTAAATTATACAGGTTTAGAAACAAATGTTTTGATAACCTATTCTATTGAGAGAGTAGGAATAATAACAGAAAAAACGGGTACAATTCCACTTGGGATAAGAGAACAAAAATATTAGAATTAGATTTACCTGGGGATATTAGTTCAGGAGAATATTTTTTTAAAGTTTCAGTAGATTATCTTGGGGAGATATTTGAAGCCCAGGACTCTTTTTTTGTTGAGGGGAAATCATCTTTTCCTCTTTGGATTGTACTTATTTTGATATTGGTTTTAGGTATAGGGGGAAGTTTATACCATAGATACAAATTATAACACTGTTATAAACAATTTAATTATAGATATAAGTTTTGCAGTTTTTTAAATTTCAACTGTGGTTAAAACCACTATGGAAGGTTTATATTAAAAAGGGCAAAACTTTTATAATTTATCTGAAAATTCTTTTGGAGAGAATATTTTAACTACAGACTGTTTTTTCAATCTCTTATCTCCGGAAAGAATAGGACAGGAGAACTTTAATGCCAATGCTAAATATAACGCATCTTTGGTGTGGTCTGGCAAGAGCTCTTTGGCTTTTGGCAACAATTCCAAAAACTGGATAGCAGGGATTATTTCTATCTCCTCCCTCAGGAACCAAAGTACCTCCTCAAACTCTTCTTCTGTGAGTTTGGTTTCCTTTAGTAACACTTCTTTATGTTTCTCAACCTCAACCCAAAGAAATTCAGGAGTAATAAGTTCAAATTTCCTAAATAATGAATTCATAAAAAATACTCTGTATGGAACACCTTTCCTCAATAAACAGGAAATAACAACATTTGAGTCTACAACAAGCATAGTTCAACCATTTACTTGTTTATATAATGTTTCATATCTTCTTGCTAATGATTCATTAATCTTATCTGAGATTTCAAATGCTTTAGATTCAGATAATTCACTTTTATTTATAATCCTTTTCAACCTAACAAATCTGGATAACTTTTCTCTCAGCAATTTATTAACAACCAATGACCACTCTACCTTGGAAACCGTTCTTAACTCAATAGCCAAATCCTCAGGCACCTGCATCCTCAAAACAACTTCTTCCATAACTAATAATATAGAGAATAAGTATTTAAATAATTTCAAATTATCAAAAATAACAGATATTTACAAGAAGTTAGAAGAAAACAAAGATTTAGAATATTACTTTTTGGACTCTGATAATAATCCAATAAAAGTTGAGAAAATAGAAAAAGTTCCTTAGTCTGTATATACCTCGACACTATTGTTATACTTATAAACACTCCATTAAGGTATAATAAATATAGAAATAGAAAAAGACATCCTAGAAATATTAAAAAAAGACAGAGAGGGAATTACAATTTCCGAGATGGCAGAAAAACTCAAAGT
>JAGXOK010000048.1 GCA_023659935.1 Candidatus Aenigmarchaeota archaeon LH_S6
TTATATGCATGTTCATCAGCCAATCAGAATAAACAATTTTAGAATTTTTGATATTGGAACAGAAAAAAGTTATTTTGGTGAAGAAAGAAATAAAGAGTACCTTGAGCGAATAATAGAAAAAAGTTATCTTCCAACAAACAAAATTTTGCTTGATTTAATTCATAAAACAGATGGGAAATTTAAGGTCAGTTTTTCAATAACTGGAGTTTTACTCGAGCAACTTGAAAAATACCCAAAAGTTTTGGAAAGTTTTAAAAAAATAGTGGAAACAGGATGTTGTGATTTAGTTTGTGAATCTTACTATCATTCTCTTGCTTCAGTATTTTCTCTAGATGAATTTAAAAAACAGATAAAAAAACAGGAAAAAAAATTATATGATGTCTTTGGAGTTAAACCAAAAATTTTTAGAAATACAGAATTAGCTTACCAGAACGAAATTGGTAGGTTTGCTGCACAACTCGGGTATAAAGGAATTCTTGCTGAAGGCTGGGATAAAGTCTTAGAATGGAGAAATCCTTGTTTTGTTTACAAAGGAAAAAACAGTAATATAAATCTTTTACTTAAACATTACAGGCTAAGTGATGACATTGCTTTCAGGTTCTCTGAAAGAAAATGGGAAGACTGGCCATTAACCGCAGATAAGTTCGCGGATTGGATTAGTAGATACAACGGAAATGGAAATCTTGTGAATTTATTTATGGATTACGAAACATTTGGAGAACACCAATGGAAGGAAACAGGAATTTTTGAATTTCTCAGACATTTTCCGTTAAAAGTATTAGAAAAGGGGGATGGATTTATAACTCCAACAGAATCTATAGAAAAATACAAACCAGTCGCTGAAATAGACTTTCCAACTATTGTTTCTTGGGCAGATACAGAAAGGGATATGAGTGCCTGGCTTGGTAATAAAATGCAGCAGGAAGCACTATCTAAGATTTACAAATTAGAAGGAGAAATTTTAAGATATGGGGACAAAAACTTAATAGATAGGTGGAGAAAGTTACAAACAGGAGACCATTTTTATTATATGTGCACAAAATGGTTTGCTGATGGGGATGTTCATAAATATTTCAGTCCATACAAAAACCCTTATGATGCCTATATTGTTTTTATGAATGTTTTAAATGATTTAGAATTAAAATTAAAATATATTAAAAGAATAAAAAATAATTATATGGATAAAGAGTTTTTAAATGAAGTTGAGAGGGGAAAGGAATTTTATTTAAAAAATGGTAGGATAATTAGATGCCTTGAAGAACTTGCAAGAGAGATTAAAGAACTTGATAGAGGAACATTTTTAGAATATGTAAATGAAGAGGGAAATGATTTTGCAAATTGGATTAGAGATGTCATTGGTGATGTTGTACTGGCAAAAAGGTTAGAAAAAGTTAAGATGCAAACTACAATAGGTAAGATTATATCTGGAAGAATTGTTGAATTATCTTTTCTTTAGTTCTATTTGTCTTTTATTTTCTTATTTCCAGATAAATTAATGGAAGCAAAAATAACAAAGCTATTAGAA
>JAGXOK010000049.1 GCA_023659935.1 Candidatus Aenigmarchaeota archaeon LH_S6
TTCCCAATTATTTTTGCAATCACATTTTTGTTTACATAAACTCTGACATTATCCCCGGAAATAATTTCTATTTTTGGCTTTGAATCAAATTTTCTTATTTCTTTTTTTATTTGTTCTACTGCTAATTTATTAACCCCTATTTCTTTAGTTCTTTCTTTTATAGGAACAACAACAGTTTCTTCTCCATAAGTGTAAATTTCATATTCTAGTTTACCTGTTTCAAAACTTCTTACTTCTATTAGTGGTCTTGCCAAATCAGATTCTACCATTCCAGTTGGCACTTTTATTTTTAAATTTAGGGAGAAGACTTCCTTTATCTCACCATCTTTTACAAATATAATTGTATCTATGATACTGTGGAGCATTCCCAACTCAACTTTTTTTATAAATCTCTGGATTGAGTCTATTGGACTTGAAGCGTGAACAACACCAATCATTCCAACTCCTGCAAGTCTCATATCAGCAAAAATCCTGAAGTCTGTTGAATTTCTCATCTCATCAAAGATTGTGTAATCTGGCCTGACAAGCAATAAAATTTCTGCAGTTTTTCCAAAATCCTTTGCCAGAGGTTCGTATTGGGTTATCTCTGGCCCAACCTGCAAATCTCTCGGGAATTCCATTGTTTTGACAATTTTCCCCTGTTTCTGGTAAAATTCCGCCAGACTGCTCGCCAAGGTTGATTTGCCAGAGCCAGGAGGTCCAGAAACCAAAATACCTTCTGCCTTTTCTTTTATCCTTTCTTTTAATTTATCTGACAGTTTGTAATCATCTATACTAAGTTTTACAATTGGTCTTACAATTGTAATTTCTTCAGCACTTGAAAAAGGAGGTCTTGTGATAGCAATTCTCATATTCCTTATCTGGAGAACCATAGCCCCACTATATTCAAACTCAACAAAACCATAATTTTCTCTTCTTGCCTCTGTTAAAATAGACCTTGCCAGACTCTCAAATTCTTTCTTACTTAATTTTTCCTTTCTCAACTTTTCTAGTTTAAAATTTCCAGGTTTTCCTCTCTTTCCAAGAGGCACACAACCCAACTTGAAATGAACAGACATTGTGTTTTTTGTTAAAAAAGGGACAAACTCTAGTTCTTTTTCTTCTTTCTCTGAAGGTAAATAAACAACTTTGGTCCCAAAGACTTCAGCAACGAGACTCTGGACAAGGTCTCTTGTGTACAAAGTTGCTTTGTATTCTTTTGCAACTTCTCTGATTAGGGAATCTATTCTTCCATTTTTTGCAAGTTTTATTTCTTCTACTGTCGCTTTCCTCCCGGCAAACTCAAGTTTTATTTTCCGCTTTCTTAACTCTTTTATTTCATTAAGACCAAGAAACCCTATTTCTTTTCCTCTATTTGCCTGAGCCTGCAATTCACCAATAACAAATTCTGGAATTAAGACTTTTACTTTTTTTATTTTTCCTTTGTCAATCAATTCTGTGAGTTTTCTTGAAACCAAAATTGAGGTATCTGGAACGATCACTTCTTCTTTTCCAAAATACATAAT
>JAGXOK010000004.1 GCA_023659935.1 Candidatus Aenigmarchaeota archaeon LH_S6
TAAAAAAAGACAGAGAGGGAATTACTATTTCCGAGATGGCAGAAAAACTCAAAGTCCACAGACACACCATGACAAAATATATCTACAGAATTGAGGGGGAAAGAAAGATAAAAATTAGGAAAATAGGAAAAGCAAAACTCTGCTATCTAAATTCTAGAAAATAAAACTTCAGTTTTCCTTTTAAAGAAATGTTTATATAAAAAATAATTTCAATTATGCAAAGAGCAGAAATTATTGCAAAGGGGGAAGTCCAGAAAGTTGGTTATAGAGATGTAGTTCAGGAAATTGCAAGAAAATTTGGAATTGTTGGATATGTTGAAACTTTAGAAGATGGAGATGTTAAAATAGTTGCAGAAGGAAAAGAAGAAATTTTAAGAAAATTTGCTGAGGCAATAAAAATAAAGAAAGACTTTATTGAGGTTCGAGAAACAAAAGTGAGTTTTAAACCTGCAACCGAAGAATTTAAATTATTTAAAATAAAATATGGTGATATACAAGAAGAACTTGGAGACAGGATGGGTGCAGCAATTTTGTACATTAACAAGACTAATGAGAAAATATATTCAGGAAATTAAAAACTGTCCGAAGATATTAGAAGTGGTAATGAAAAATTGTCAGTTAAACAAGACCAGATGTTAGATAAACAAGACCAGACAATTGGGGTAATAAAAGAAGGTACAGAGGAAATGAGGGAATCCAGGGAGGAAAATAAAACTATCTTAAAGGATTTTCACCAGGAAACAATTCAGAGATTTGATATGGTTGATGTAAAATATGGGAAAATTGCAGAAAACATGGAGAAAATTTTGCAGGAAATGAAAGAGGAAAGAAGAGAATTTAGGGAAACTATTGAAAGATTTATTAAAGCAGTTTAGAAAAGAAATAATGGTATTTGCTTGTCCCTTTTGGCTTTATACAACATGTGATCCTTGTTTACATGAGCAATTAATGGTTTCAAAGTAGTTGTTTTAACCTGAGAAAACCTTGATTTTTGACTATTACAATAGTATTGTACAAATATAAATTTTATAACGGAGAAGAAGGTTGTTAAAATGATAAATAACAAAGTTATAGAAGCTAAATTTGATAGATATAAAAGAATTTAAGCTTGAAATCCAAATTTTATAAATTATGGCACAAACATATTCTATAGACACAAAAGGATACACAACAAATGATTATCTAAACAAAAAATTAGGAGAAGATAAAATATTAGTTACAACTAATCTATCTTTTTAGTGAAGTAAGTGTGCGAAATTAGGCTTCTTGGAGAGAATTGATTATTTTATTCCCTACACCTTTATATTTAAAGAATAAAAACAAATTAAGTCAGGGTGAGAGAATAAGATGGAAACAATAGAAGAAATAAAAGAGAAATTTAAAGATGAGTGGGTTTTGGTTGAGGTTTTAAGTGAGAATGAGTTGGAAGAACCAGTAAATGTTAAATTAATAGCACACAGTAAGAATAGAGATGATACTTATGCTGCAATGAAGCAAATGAAAGGAAAATATGTTTATCATTTTTACACAGGAAAAATTCCAGAAAAAGGTTATGCTGTTGCATTTTTAGTGATAAAATGGTAAAGTGTAATTTTAATCCAAAAGAACCGATAATTAGTGTAAATCCTAAAATGGAAGGAATAAATGAAATTAAAAAAGTAAAAATGGCTTTGGATACTGGAGCAACTTATGTTTTAATTCCCTGGGAGATCGCAGAAGCTTTAGGTTATCAACCCGAATTGTCAAAGGAGAGAATAGATATGACAACGGTATCAGGTGTTGAAAAAGTTCCTTTACTAATTATAAAATCAATTTCTGTATTTGGGAAAAAAGCAGAAAATGTTAAGGTAGTAGTTCATGATTTGCCAGCAAAAAGTTATGTGGATGGTCTGCTTGGTTTAAGTTTTTTTAGAAATTTTAGAATTTGTTTGGATTTTAAACAAGGCATTTTAGAAATTGATTAGAAACAGCAAGGGCTTAATTTAAAGAATAAAAACAAATTAAGTCAAGGTGAGAGAATAAGATGGAAACAATAAAGAAGATAACAACATTAGCATCTACAACGAATCTTATAGTTTATCCATACAATATACCTTTTAGCTAAACCTTCGCTTATCTTGTTTACTAACTCCTCTGCCTTTTCTTCTGTTAATTTAGATTTCTGCAACCCTCTTTCCAGTCTTTCAATTCTTTCTAATTTTTCTTTAAGTAAACTTTTTATATATAATTGTATACCTAATATTATGAATTAAAATGTTAGAGAAATTATTTACTTCAAAAACGAGAATGAGAATTTTAGAGTTGTTAATCTTTAATCCAGATAGAGAATTTCATTTAAGAGAGATTTCAAGAGAAGTAAAAATAACGCCAATTTATGTTAAAAAAGAATTGCAAAAGCTAAAAGAATTAAATCTTGTATTAAAATCAAAAAAAGGAAACCTGAGCATATTCCAGATAAACAGAAACTCATTGATATTTGCTGAACTTAAAAGCATTTTTATAAAAACAGAATATTTTGGAGATTTGATAAAAAAATCTTTAAAGAAATTAAAAATTGATTTTGCCTTTATTTTTGGTTCTTTTGCAAAAGGTATTGAAAGTAGGGAGAGCGATATTGATTTATTTGTTATTGGTGATATCAAAGAGGATGAGTTGATGGACATTATTCAAAAAATAGAAAAACAAACTGGAAGAGAAATTAATTATATTTTATGGAAAAAATCTTTGTTTATGAAGAGGGCAAAAAAACACCACTTGCTTAATGAAATTGGTAAAAACCCTGTAATAATGCTTGTTGGAGATGAAAATGAACTCAGGAAGATCATCGCGTAAGATGTGGGAAAAAGTTGGGGTAAATAAGAACCTTGTAGAGAACTCATTATCCTTAGCAAAAAGAGATTTGAAAACTGCGAAAAATGTTTTTGAAGATAAAGATTATGACTGGTGTTTATCCATTGCTTATAATGCAATGTTACAGGCGGGTAGAGCTTTGATGTTTTCAAAAGGTTATAGGCCAAAAGGGAAATACAAACATGTTGCTGTTGTGGAATTTGTGAAATCCAAATTTGGCAGAGAATTTGCTGATCAAATGTTATTTATCTTTAACAAAACAAGAAAGAAAAGACATATTGCAGTTTATGAACAGGTTGAGATAGTCAGTGAAGATGAAGCAAAAAATATAATAAGCTGGGCTACCCAATTTGTGAAAAGAGTTGAAGAACTCTTAAAAAATAATGATAGTTATGAGAAATAAGCTTGGGGGAACAGGTATTGATACATAGAGACACAAGGAATGCTGATATTGGAAGCAATGTCCTCATCTATATTTAAAGGATTTTAAAGTTATAATTATGCAAAGAGCAGAAATTGTTGCAGAGGGGGAAGTCCAGAAAGTTGGTTATAGGGATGTAGTTCAGAAAATTGCAAGAAAACTTGGAATTGTTGGGTATGCTGAAAATTTAGAAGGTGGAGATGTTAAAATAGTTGCAGAAGGAAAAGAAGAAATTTTAAGAAAATTTATTGAAAAAATAAAGATAAATAAATTTCCAATTTTTGTTGAGAAAATTGAAACAGAATTTGCAGAAGCAGAGAACGAATTTAAATATTTTAAGATTAAAAGAGGAGACTGGAGAGAAGAACTTGGAGAAAGAGTTGATATGGCAGGAACCTTACTTTATAGGTCTGTAGAATTAGGAGAGAAAAATTTGGAGCAGGGGGATAAAATGTTAGAAAAACAAGACCAGATGTCAGCTAAACAAGACCAGATGTTAGATAAACAAGACCAGACAATTGGGGTGATAAAAGAAGGTAACGAAAAACTGTCCGAAGATATTAGAAGTGGTAATGAAAAACTGTCCGAAGATATTAGAAGTGGTAATGAAAAAATTTGCAACAAACTTGATTCAGGAAATGAAAAACTTCTTGAGGGACAAGATAAAATGTTAGAAAAACAGGACCAGACAATTGGGGTAATAAGAGAAGGCACAGAAGAAATGAGAGAATCCAGGGAGGAAAATAAAACTATCTTAAAGGATTTTCACCAGGAAACAATTCAGAGATTTGATATGGTTGATGTAAAATATGGGAAAATTGCAGAAAACATGGAGAAAATTTTGCAGGAAATGAAAGAAGAAAGAAGAGAATTTAGGGAAACTATTGAAAAACTCATAAAAACATCTTTAGAAAAGAAATAATGGTGTTTGCTTGTCCCTTTTGGCTTTATACAACATGTAAAGATTGCGAATATGGAAAAGAAGTGATGAAAAGAGAAAAAATAAAGAATGAGTCTCAAATAATAAGCAAATGCAAATATTGGATTAAATATAGAGATGAAACAATAAGAATGATGGAAAAATTAAGTGAGGGAAAGAAATCAGTATCACCCCTACATTAGAAACACAATCTTTAGAACTTTGTCCATAGGAATAGACTGGTTTTAACCTATCCAAAAATGGAAAGATTCTTCTTAATTTTAAAAATCTCGGAACTTTGTATTCTTTTACTGATAATAGAGAGGCAAGTTGAAAAATACTTATACCCACTTCAGATAAAGGTTTATAATTTACCATAGGATTCTTCTAACTTTCCATCAAAACAGTTTCTGTTTATCTTTAAAGTGTCTATCGACAGTTCTTCTACCTATATATACCTCGACACTATTGTTATATTTATAGACTCCATAAAGGTATGACAAATATGGATATTGAAAAGAAAATTCTTAGAATATTAAGAAAAGACAGAGAGGGAGTTACAATTTCTGAGATTGCAGACAAACTCAAGAAAGCAAGAGTCACGACAAGAAAAACCATATTTAATATTATGAACAGTTTTCTTTATATAGACTTATAAATACTTGATTATGGAAAAATATTTTAAGTCTGTTTTCAGTCCAACAAATAAATTTAAATTGTTGAGTGTTTCTATTTTGATGATTTTGTTATTTGTTCTTCCTATGATTTTTGCAAAGGATGGAAACTTAGCCCCAGAATATTCTAAAGCAGGAGTAAATGTGTCCATGCTTTGGTTTAATGTGTCTAATACTAGCAATACAGGCAATACTTTAGACAATGTTACTATTAACCAAACTGGAACAGCTAGTGATTCAAATATAACTGCTGTTAGAGTTCTTAATGAAACTAGTGATATTATAAATGAAACTTCTGATCCTGCTTTTCCTATAACCTTAGGTATAAACCTAGCCATTACTGAAATGAGGAATTGGTCAATACAATTTGAATTAAACTCTTCTGCAACTAATGGAACAACAATTCAGTCAAATGTAACAGATATTCATAATGAAACTAATGTAACTTATTCAGCACTTCCTTATACATCTGATATAACTACTATTGACACAATCCCTCCAACAATAAACTTCACTTCTCCAACAGAACCCAACGGAACAACAATATCAAGAAACTGGACAGAAGTAAATGTTACAATAGATGAATCGGATCTTGGTACATTCAGATTCAACTGGAACACAACAAATTACACATTCTATAATGATTCTTTAGTCTTGGGAATGAATCTCAACAATAATTCTGCAATAGGAGAGAATTCAACATTAGCAGTGGATATCTCAAAGTATGGGAATAATGGAACAATAGAAAAACTAAGTGAGTGGTGGAATGAGAGTTTTAAATACAGAAAGAACCCAACGATTACGAATAACAATGATACAAATCTTACAGCAGGAGATCCACTAAACTTCACGATAGATACAGAAAGTCTGACAGATGCTGGAAAGCTACTTGCTAACGGTTCTGATCTTAGAATAACCAATGGAACTACAGAAATAAACAGGACAAACTCAACTGAATTTAATTCCTCAGATACAATGATTTGGTTCAATGCTCAGGAACAGATAGACGGTGGAACCTCAACCTCAGATTATTATGTCTATTATGGAAATTCTGAGGCTGGAACTCCAGGAACAGGGGGAATTACTACTGAACAGAGTTATAATCTAACTGTTGATAAAGGAGTAGAAAATGTAATCAGGGCACAGTATGTAGATGGCAAGTTCGGTAAGGCTCTCTCTTTTGACGGGACGGATGATTATGTGGAGATTACCAATGATCCTTCGCTTAGTCCCACCGATATAACCATTTCTGCATGGATCAAACGAAGAAGTGAAGATACAAAAGATTGTATTTTCCATAGAGGTGATTGGGCAAGTGCAGATGGGGATTTAGTATTTTTCGGCGTGATGGCATCAACAGATACAGAATCTAACAAGTTACAATTTTCGATTGAAGATCCAGACGGAACAGCAAACAGACTACACTCTAATACAAGTATCTTGAAAAATGAATGGTATTATGTTGTTGCAACACGAGATTCTTCAAACATGAAAGTATATGTGAATGGGGAACTTGATGCCTCCAGTGGAACTGCCTCTATGGCAACATCTCAAACCAATCATTTAATTGGAATTCATTACTACGATGGAGCAATTAGTACTGACAAAGCTTTCAACGGCACAATCGACGAAGTCCGTATCTACAATCAATCTCTTTCATCTGATGAAATAAAAATACACTATAAGTCAGAATTCCAGAAATACAATTCAACCCAATACAGGTTTTATGATAATGTAACAGATTCAGATGGAACTTATACTTATTATGGATGGGCAAATGACACAGCAGGAAATACCAATAAAACAGAAACAAAGACAATAACCTTAGATACAACACCACCAGAAATACAATTTGTAAGTCTTACAACAGAAACAGGAAACCACTCCCAGGATTGGATTTCAGCAAATGTAACTGCTTCAGACTCAGGAGTAGAATTGGACACAATAAACCTAACTCTCTGGAACTCAACAGGTCTATACCAAGAAAACACAACCTCAGACACACAAATCTATATAAATTACACAGGTTTACCAGATGATACTTACTACCTAAACGCAACAGCAAATGACACTTTAGGAAACATAGGACAAAAAATAAGGACAATTCTATTAGACACAACTCCACCAACAACAAATGCAACAGCAGTTAAAGAAGATGGAACAGATTACACCTTCGATACCTGGACAAATTCTTCCTATGTAAATGTAACTTTAAATTGCTCTGATTCTGGATCAGGCTGTGATATAACACAATACTGTAATGATACAGCCAATAACTGCACTCCAAATTGGTATTATCCTTGGGATTACAGAAAACAAATAAATATTACGGGCCGTAACTTTACAACAACAGGAACTAATTCAACCCTGCTGGAGGTAGATTCAAACTCTCTGGCTCATTTCATCCAAATCCATGACCTAAATAACCAATCTTCTGAATACACAAATCTGACAGTCGAATACGAAAACGATACAGCCACAGAAGATGCAACCGTTTATGTCAACACCCACCAACTTGGAACCGTGCCCCTAAGCCAAGATACCTACACATTCACAAATGTTAGCCAGAGCTGGTTAACAGAGGCAAACCCAGTTAACATAACCTACTCATCAACTGGTTTAATCAACATAACACAATCCACATTACTCTATTTTATCACCAATGTCTCAGACTACCAAGTAAATATTTCAGTACCCTATGACTCTGACATGCAAGTTGACTTTGATGATCTAAGATTCACCTATCTGAATGACACAACAGAGCAGGAAATCCCTTACTGGATTGGGAAGAACACAGAAATAGTAGAGAACTCAACCCAGTTAGATACAACAAGCTCAGCTTCTCACTTTGTTTCCCTTGAAGACTGGCTTTCATCTAGAAACGCAACCCTAACAACTACTTATCTAAATGATTCGATGTCTAATACCACAACAGTCTATGTTGAGGGAAACAGTCTCGGAACTCTGCCTCTAACAACAGACTCTTACACATTCACAAATGTCTCCCAATCATGGCTAGATTCTTCAACAAACATAACCTATTCTACTAATGGAACAGCGAACATAACAAAATCATCCTTGGAATATTACCTAAACAAGAGTAAAACATGGGTAAAAGTTCCATTCATCGAGGCAAATTCACAGGAAACTTTATACATGTATTACGGCAACCCTTCTGCCCCTTCTGCCTCAAATGGAACTAAGACTTTTGAGACCTTTGATGATTTTAACAGACCAGATGGACCAATAGATGGAAATTGGAGTATTTGGGAAGATACATTAGAGGCAAATGTTTCATCAAATCAAGCCAAGATAACTGAAACTTCAGATTTTGGTCATTTTCAGCCAGTAGTGACTTCCCCAGTTTTGGATGATATCGCCATTCATACTAAATTGTTATACGATGGACCGGCTGGAGATGGACCGGGAGTGGTATTTCGTGCTCAAGATTTAGATAATTTGTATGATTTTGAACTAGACATTGATGATGATAGTGTTATAGGAAGAAAAATTGTTAGTGGAAGTAGTACTGGCATGGATACTGGTAGTGTTAGCTTGTCATACGGTACTTGGTATGAGTTAAAGAGTACAATACTGGGGGAAACATTCACAGCTTTTCTTGATGGCACTCAAATTTGTCAATTTAATTCTAGCGACTTTGCTTCAGGGAAGACAGGCATTGGAATTTGGGAAAATGCCGAAACTAATCAATATGCACTTTTCGATGATTACTTTGTTCACAAATACGCCACACCAGAGCCAACATATACAATCGGCTCAGAAGAAACCTCAAACTTTCAGATTACAACTGAAGGAACCTCTTATATCAGATTCAGAAGCAAGGACATATTAGGAAATTCAGAAGAAACAAAGAATGAGACAATAAAAATAGATACAACTCCACCAACAATTTCAATAACTTATCCTTCTTCAGATTCTGTTGTAAATAATTACATCATAAACGGAACATCAACAGACCTCACCCTAAATTATACCAACATCTCAATAAAACAGGGAGGAACAATAATCAACTCAACAACCAACTCTTCTGAAAACTGGTCAGTATCTCTATATGCTCCAGATGGAGTTTATAACATAACTGCAACCGCTTATGATGGGGTAGGTTATTCAAACTCAACAACAAATACAAATATAACAATAGATACAACCTCTCCTTCCCTAAACTTTACTCCCCCAACAGAGCCAAACGGAACAACAATAAATAGAAGTTGGACAGAAGCAAACATTACAATTGATGAACCTAACTTAGATACTTTCAAATTCAACTGGAACACAACAAACTATACATTCTATAATGATTCTTTAGTCTTGGGAATGAATCTCAACAATAATTCAGCAATAGGAGAAAATTCCACAAAAGCAGTGGATATTTCAAAACAACAAAATGATGGAACAATTAATGGTGCTGTATGGGATTCATCAGGCAAATTTGGTCCTGCATTAAGTTTTGATGGAATAGACGATTATATCAATATCAGTTCTCTTTCCACAATAGAAACAGTAGAATACTGGAAAAAGAACGCCACAGATTCTGAATGGTATCACCTAGCAAACTCCAGTGGGACTTTATATGTTAACGGAGTTACAGGTACAAATCAGACAGTTTATATAACCAACTCCTCAGGAAATGTAATAATTGGAAAAGATTCAGCAGGCAATTATTTCAACGGTACCATTGATGAAGTCAGAATTTACAGCAGAACTTTGAGCGCAGAAGAAATCAAAATGCATTATAAATCTGAATTCCAGAAATATAATTCCTCAGAGTGGAGATTTTATGATAATGTAACAAATCAGGCAGATGGAATTTATACTTATTACGGCTGGGCAAATGATACTCTGGGACATACAAACCAGACAGAAACAAGGACAATTCTATTAGATACTACAAACCCAGAAATACAATTTGTAAGTCCTACAACAGAAACAGGAAACCACTCTCAAGATTGGATTTCAGCAAACCTAACAGCAAGTGATCCTAACCTAGATACCCTAACTCTCTCCCTCTACAACTCAACAGGTCTATACCAAGAAAACACAACTTCAGACACACAAATCTATATAAACTACACAGGTTTACCAGATGATACTTATTACCTAAACGCAACAGTAAATGACACAGCAGAAAAAGAAAACAAAACAGAAACAAGGACAATTCTATTAGATACAACAGAACCAAACATGAGCTGGGAATACCCAACTCCTGATAACAACTCCTACAAAACAGAAAACTACATAGAAATAAATCTTACAATTGATGAACCTCATTTTGATTCTTTCAAGTTCAATTGGCATAATGGAACAAACTGGACAAATTCAAGTTTCTATGATTCAAATTTGGTTTTGGGTTTGAATTTTAACAATAATTCTGCAATTGGAGAAAACTCAACAAAGGTGGTGGATATTTCAAAGTATGGGAATAATGGGGCAATAGCAAAACCAAGTGATTGGTGGAATGAGAGTTTTAAATATAGAAAGAAATTAACAATTACGAATAACAATGCAACAAATCTGACAATTGGAGAACCGATTAACTTCACTTTAGATACTGCGAGTTTGGTTTCAACTGGAAAATTATTGGCGAATGGAGATGATTTGAGGATTGTGTGTAGTGGAGACGAAGTCAATAGGACCAACACAACTTCTTTCAATTCAACTGCTACAGAAATTTGGTTCAAATCTTGTGTTCAGATAGATGCTGGAGAGGATAGTGGGGACAACTTTTACATTTACTATGGAAATTCTGAGGCTGGGGCACCAGAAACAGGAGGAATTACCACAGAACAGAATTTCAATTTAAGTCAGAGCATTGGCCCTGAAAATATAATTAGAGCCCAATGGACAACAGGAAGATTTGGAAAAGGTTTAGAATTTGACGGAATAGACGATTATATCAATATCAGTTCTCTTTCCACAATAGAAACAGTAGAATACTGGAAAAAGAACGCCACAGATTCTGAATGGTACCATATAGCAAACTCCAGCGGAACTCTATATGTCAATGGAGTTACAGGCGCAAATCAGACAGTTTATATAACCAACTCCTCAGGAAATGTAATAATTGGAAAAGACTCAGCAGGCAATTATTTCAACGGTACCATTGATGAAGTCAGAATTTACAGCAGAACTTTGAGCGCAGAGGAAATCAAAATGCATTATAAGTCTGAGTTCCAGAAATATAATTCCTCAGAGTGGAGGTTTTATGATAATCTCTCGGTTAAGAATCAAACCCATAAATTCAATTTCTGGACCAATGATACTTTTAATTGGAATTCTACTAAACAGAGAACAATCCATATCAACACCATTTCAATTTCAAATTTGAGTTTTGAAGATTCTGAGACAATACATGAGTTTAATATTTCTGCAAATGCAACCCATGTAAGTGATAGTTTTACTGACTGTTATATTCACTGTCCCCAATGTTCTCCAACCACAAAACAAAAAACACCAGTAAATAACTCAGGAATTTGGACTTGTGAGGCACTTGTTAATACCAGTGGAGGAGATTTGGAAGCAGATGTGGGAACAGATCTAACTCTCAATATCTCTTTTGAGGACAACTATGGAATTGAAAGATATTCAGAATCAGAGACTCATCAGCTACCAAATAGAGCTCCAGGAATAAAAGATGTTGCTTATACAAATAAGAGTGATGCTCATGGTTTTGATATAAATATTACGGTAAGAGACCCTGATAATGTGACAGATGAATTATCTAATTGCAAAATCCATTATAATGCTTCTGGTTCAGAAAATAGTTTTGATGGGAGTCTAAGCTCAACCGAGGGAGGAGTTAATGTTTCCTGTATAGCAGAAATCACCAACAATTCTGCTTATGTTGATGTTGAGGAAAACATAGAGTTTTGGAGTGTAATTGAAGATACCTCAGGAGCAACAGATACCAGTGCACATTACAACAACACCATTATAAACCATGAGCCAACAGTTAGTGCGGGTGCAAGTGCAATATCCGGAGAGCATGCGTTTAATCTTACAGCTTCGGTTAGTGATCCAGATTCAGATTCCTTAACCTGTAAAGCTTATTTAAATGATACTACTTCTGGTTCTTCCTGTGAAGTAGATATGTCAGGTCCAGTTTCTGGAGATTGTTATTTGAAGGTGAATACTTCAACTTGCTCAAATTTCAATGTGGAAGATTGGATAGATTCTGTTGTAGAAGTTGCAGATTCCTGGGATAAAACAAATTCTTCTTCTGTAAGCCAGCAGATTCCAAACAGGGTTCCAGGGATTCCACAAGATTTAGGTCTACCAATAAATGATTCTTTCAATGATTCCACTCATGTTGTGACCCATCATCCTTTAATAAACTGGACAAATCCAGCAGATGATGAAAATGATACAATAGAGATAGAGGCTTGGACCAAAGAACTTTCTGGAAGCTATGAATTTGATAATAATATAACTGAAAGTGAAACCATGGAGCTTGGATACGGAGTTCAGTTAGAAGATGGTAAAAATTATACTTTTGAATTGAAAGCCTGTGATAACTGGGATTGTTCTGAATTTAATGAATCCGGGATCAACTTCACTATTAATACAAATCCAACCATAAACTGGGTAAAAACAGAGCCAGAGAATTTAACTGGTGTAGATAATATAAATTTGACAGCGAATGTGACTGATAATGAAAATGACTTAATTGAATGGACAAATTTCACTGTTTACTACCACAATCAATCAATAGCAATAAATACAACAGAATTGAGTTTGAATGACTCTACCGATTATCATATCTTAGATTTGCAGAATATAAGCTCAAGTGGAGATGCTAATCTCACAATATTTTATGAGTATCTGAAAGAGGAGAAAGCAGATGACACCTTGCTGAAAATTAATAACACCACAACAGGAACTCATAAAATAGATGTAGGCAATCTTTTAAATCCAGCTGAATTAAATGTTTCTTTGGATGGCAAAGGAATTGTGAATTTAAGTATAAATAGTGAATTTGTTACCGAAATAAATGCCTCAGAAGGAAACTATTATAATTCCTCAATAAATTTGACTCCAAATACAATAAATAATTTTACCTATTCCACAAATGAGTCTGAACAAATAAATATTACAGAAACAAGACTCAAATACTTTAGAGATAATACCACACAAGTCAAGGTAAATGAGAATGGATTGGGAGAACTTGGATTAAATAAAACAAATACAACCTTCACAAATGTTTCCCAGAGTTGGTTAACAGAATCCACCAATATTTCCTATACTGGAGGTTTAATAAACATTACAAATTCAAGTTTAACTTACACCCAGATTTTCTATCTAGAAAAGAATGAAAATGGAACAAAAAATGGTTATATCTGGGAAATCTATAACCTAAGTTTAAAAGAAAACATAACCTATCAATATGAAGTTAAAAGTTTCGATGGATTTGAAAGTTCCTCAACTTCTGGAAGTTATATTAGAGGAAATGCTGCTCCAACGGTTGTTTCTGGACCAGATTTTTCTGATATCCCAGGAGAACATGCTTTTGAAACCTATGCTGTGGGAGAAGATTTGGATGGATGGGATACCTTGAATTGTACAATAAATGTTTCAAACAGCAATAGTTTTGTTCTTACTGGAGATATAACAAATATTTCGAGCAATAAAATCAATTGTAGTATTGAGATAAACACTTCTCACTTTGATGTTGGAACTCTGGTTGACACTTATTTCATATTTGAGGATGATAAAGGTTCTACTGCTAGCAGTCCAACCAAGAGTCAAGAAATTCCAAACCGCAAACCAGAAATAACTTCAATAAATGTTAGTGAGGAAAATCCAACCACAATAATAGATTTGGGAGTTAACTACAGCTATAATGATCCAGAAGGTGATAATATTTCTTCAGAAGTGTATAAGTGGTATAAAAATGGAAATGGAACTGATCAAACCTCAAAGACTTTATCCCACCAAAATACAAAGAAAGGAGAAAATTGGAGTGTTTGCTTAAAACTTATAGATGAGTATGATGCGGTCTCTGATGAAAACTGTTCTGCTCCTGTAACAATTCAGAATTATCCTCCTGATTTAGAAAGTATAACTGTCAAGGAACATTCAGGACATAGAATTTCAGCTTCAACAATCACAACAGATGAGGATAACCAAACCGATTTCAAAAATTCCACTGTTTATTATTCTGACCAAACTAACCAGAGCAGTAAAACCGGAGTATTGGAAATAGATTATGGAACTGATTTAGAAGCAAGTTGTCACCAAAACATTTCTACTTCAGATGAAACCTGGTTAATTCCAAATCAGAAAATAAATATTACCATAGAAGTTTGTGATGGGAATTTAACTAATGGATTATCTAATCCAGGAAACTGCTCCAATATAACAACAGAAAATGTTGTAGTTCCAAATGTTGTTCCAACAATTTCTTTAAGCACTCCAATTAATAGTACAAACTCAACAAATAAAACCATTGAATTTGATTGGAGCGGTTCTGATAAAGATTCAGATAATCTAACCTATAATTTGACTATTTATAACAGAACCGGAGATTTGGTAAATGAAACAAATACAACAAATGAGAGTGATGTAATAAATCTGACCGATGGGGTCTACCATTGGAATGTTTCTGTAACAGATTTGTTTGATGGAACAGAACTAAATACAACAAATTCAGAGACAAGAAAATTAACAATAGACACAACCCCTCCAGAATTGATAAATTCAAGTTGTAATATTACCACACAAAATAGAACAGAAGAAAATGTAACCAACAGAACAATAACTGTAACCCAAGGAGATAACATTACCTGTATTCTGGAATTTAGGGATAACTCTCAGGAATGGGAAGTAGGTGGATTAAATAATGCAACTTTGAATATAAGCTATGAGAGTAAAGAAAATGAAACAAGAAATTTAAATTTCTCCAAAAACAAAACAGAATTTAATTTAACAAATTTACATGCAGGTTTCGCTTTCCTAAATTTAACTGTTTTTGACTGGCTTGGAAATAATAACTGGACAAAGATAAACATAACAGTAAATGATACAGAAAGCCCAAATATCACTTCAATATCCCACTCTCCAACAAGTTTAGCAGATTTAGACCCAGAGGTAAATATTACCCTTTCAGCAAAGATAACAGATAATTTGGAAGTGGAGAAAGTTTTAGTTTACTATAGAAGGAATGATTCTTTAGGTTCAACAAACTGGAGTTCAACAGAGATGAATTTGAGTTCAGGAAATAACAGAAATGGAACTTATGAAATAGAATTAGAGAATTGGACCAAAGGAAACTGGAGTTATTATGTTTTAGCCAACGATACTTATAATAACATTTTCAATTATTCTTCAGAATACAACCTAACCAAATTGTTGCAGGTATGGGATGATTATACAATCTCAGTGGATATTTCCGGAGTTCCAGATACTGCAATAATCAACCAGAATTTCACTCTTGGAACAGTTAATTTTGATGATAGTGGGGACTTTAATTATACTTGTGGTTTGCCAAATTCTAGTTCTGTAAAAGTGACACCAACAGGAAGTATTGGAAACTTTATTCTTAACTCTTCTTCTATTGACTTGGAGCCAGCAGAAACAAAGACAAGAGAAATAAATGCAACAGGAAAGAAATTAGGAATTGCAAGTGTAGAAATTCCAGTTGATTGCTCTTGCTTGAATTGTACAGAAAATAATTCTGATTATACTACAACAATAAACTTGGAGCCAGAAATAAAAATAATAGCACCAGGCCCTTATTTTGAACTTACTGGAACTTCAAAAATAGAAAAAGTAAAAGCTGGAGATTCTACAGATTTGATTGTAGGAATAGAGAATATTGGAAATGAAACTGGGATTAATACATCTGTTTTCTTTACATCACCCTCAGGTTTTTCGGTAGCACCCACAAAAAGGAGTGTAAGTTCTTTTAGTTATGAGTCTGGAGAGAATTATAAGACCTACTCTTATACAATTTCGGTTTCAGATAAGGTCCCAACTGGAAATTATCTTCTTTATTTAAATACAAATTGCTCAAACTGTGTAGATGCTCAAAAATTTGGACTACCAAAAATACCAGTAGAGAATCCAAGTATAGAAGAAGTTTCCAAAACAGTACCTACTGGAGGTGGAGCAGCACCAACACCAGCACCTACAGGATTAACAATAGAGCAAAAAAAGAAATTGATGCAAACCGAAGAAACTTTAGAGGTTGTTAGAAAAGAGCAAAAAAACTTCACTCTAACAGTAGAAAACATTTTTGATGGTCCAATGGAAGATGTGCATGTAAATGTTTCTGGATATCTCTCTCAATATTTATCTTTAGATTCAGAATATGTAGAGTCTATACCAATAAATAAAAGTTATGATTTCACAGTTCAGATTACAGCCCCTAAATATTTCACTAGAGGAACATACTATTTAAACTTCACAATTAATGCAACAATAAATGAGACAACAATAAAAAATAATATAACAAGAAAGAAACTTACAGACTTAAAAGAGAACCGATTAGTAACCTTAATCATCCATGAGATTTCAAAGGCTGAGGCAGAGAAAAATTTGAACAAAAGTAAAGAAGTTTTGGAAGAATTTAATAAATCAAACTTTTATTCAAAAGATATAGAAGAATCTATAAAAGAAATAGAAGAATCTATAGAAAATAAAAACTATATAAAAACAAAGAATACAATTGAAAAAATTTTGGATAGTAAAGAGAAAGCTTTTTCAAGTAAAGAAGGAATTAATGAAACACAAAGTTTAATTCAGAAAGCAGAAGAAAGAGAGATAAAAGTTGAAAAAACAAAGAGACTTCTAAATTTGGCAAAGGCTGCTTTTGCAAGAGGAGATTACACAACATCTCTATCAAGAACACAGGAAGCAAAATTAACTTATGCAGCAGAAACAAAAGGAGAGTTTTCTATAGGTTATTTCATAAAAGAAAACTGGGGTAAATTAGGAATTTTAACAGCAGTCTTAATATTATTGTCTATAGGAATATTCTTTGAACTAAAATTATCTAGGATAAAACTAAAGTTAAGGAATTTGAAGAAAGAAGAAGGCATTTTAATAGGATTAATAAAGGAAGCCCAGAAAGAATGCTTTGAACTTAAAAAACTTTCAATGGATGAATACATAGATGAAATGAAGCAATATGAAAAGAGATTAAGCACAGTGGTTTCAAGTATGATTTCATATGAAACAAAAAAAGCAAATATATTTAGATTTGGAGGAGTAGAAAAAGCACTGAGACTAGAAAGAAACAGACTACTTAAACTAATGTCAGAAATGCAGAAAGCCTATTTAGAGAAAGGTGAGTTAGAGACTAGAATCTATGAAGACAGATTGAAAAGTTATGCAAAGAGATTTTCAGAGATACAGGAGAAAATTACAACCTTGGAAGCAGAAAAAGAAATTAGGAGAAAAACAGGGATTAGATCCAAGTTTAGAAAGTTGGTAGTTGGAATTCTATCCTGGAAACCAAAGTTATGGACTAAGTTGAAAAAAAGAAAAAAACTTGAGAAACAGGGAAAGGAAAAAATTGGTAGGAAGCGAGGGATTAAGTTAGCAGAAAGATTCAGAAATTTTGAAGGAAAGAGAAAAGAACTGAAAGAAAAGGCAAAAAAATTAAAAAAAAGTATATTTAGAAGGTGGTTTAAAAAATGATAAGAAATATTTTTTGTTTGTTTTTAACTTTTCTTTTAATACTAACCCCTGTTTTTGGTTTATCTGATGAAGCAATAGGGACCAATAACAGTTTGAGTAAGGCAGAATTTAAAATTAAGGAGATGAAAGAAGCAAATTTATCTACAGAGAGGGTTTCTGATATTTATCTCAAGGCAAAACAGTTGTATGAGGCACAGGTCGCCCTAGAAAAAGCAGGAGGGAAACCTGATTATTCTCTTGCAAAAGAGAAGATAAAAAAAATAGAAGATTTAAAAGAAAAAGCCTTTCTTTTAGCAGATGAATTAAAAGCATTAAAGTTGAGAATAAAAGAAAGTGATGTTAATACAACTAAAGCTGAGATTATTTACTCTGAGGCTCTTAAAGAATTTGAAGATGAGAGGTATGAGAAGGCAAAGAAGTTAATAGAGAAAACTTATACAAAATTATCTGAGTTAGAATCCACTGCAGCAAGAATAGGAGCTTTTTATGAAGCAGTATCAAAAACCTTTGAGAATTTCATCAGAGAAAATTTTAAGAAAATAATTTCTGTTATTCTTATAATCTCAGTAACTCTTATAATCTTACGTAACAGAATAAAAATTTACAGATTAAAAAAGAAATTAAGATTGTTAGAATTAAGAAAAGAGATTCTAAAAAAATTAATTAAAAGAACTCAGAGTGATTATTTTGAAAAAGGGAGACTTGGAGAGAACAGTTACACAGTAAGAACAGATAAGTTCGGAGAACTTATAAGAGATATTAACAGACAAATTCCTCTAGTTAAGGCTAATATTGCTAAGGTGGAAAAACCTGAAAGAAGGAGAGAGGAAAAAAAAGAAAATCTGATTAAGAGAGGGATTCGGAAAATGGATGAAAAAAAGAAAAAACAATCAGAGAGACAGCGAATAAAAGAAAAGGAGAGAGGAAAGAAAACAAAAGAGAAAGTAGAGAAATTGGAAGATAGAGATTTAGAGAAAATAACTAAAGATCTTTTAGAAATCCAGAAGAAACAGAAGAAGCCAAGGAATCCTGTAAAAAGAATTTTTTATGAAATAGATGTTTATCGAAGAAGAAAAAGATTAAAAAGAAAATTAAAGAGCTAATTTTTAATGGCTATGTAAGTGAGAACCTAGTCTTTATATTTTCACCAATTATTAAGTTAGGATATACAACAATACCTTTGTTTTCAACAATTTTCATTTCAACAATTTTTCTTTTAATGTTTATTCCCCTCATCTTTAAAACTTCCAGGGCAGAACTTCTTTTCCCATATTTGTCTAAAATATCATAAAGAACAATAATTCCATCTGCAAGAAAACTTACAGCCTCACCTTTTTCTGAATAAGACGTTCTGAGATGCGTTGGATGAGTAACTTCTCTGATTAAAAAACTTGTAATATTGCTTCTCTCCAAATACCTGAAAAATTGCTCCATATAAATTCTAAACCTACTTTCTCTTCCACTAAAAGCTGCTGCTATTGCTGACAGACTATCTACAATAACGATATCAGGACTAAAATCTTTTGGCATCAAAATAGGGTGTATATCAATTAATAATTCTCTTTTAGCCTCAGAAAGCATGGCTTCAACAGATCTTGAAATATCTATTGCTCTGAATCTTTCTAATCTTAGTAATCCTTGTTTTTCAAATTTTTCTGGATTCCAGTTAAATCCATGCATATGTTCTTTTAATTTTCTTTCTGGCTCCTCAAAACTCATATACAAAACCTTTTTTCCTCTCAAACAAGCATTATTAGCAATTTGTAAACAAAAAATTGTTTTACCAGAACCAGGACCTCCTTCAACTAGCACACTTGAACCGATTGGAATTCCTTTTCTAATTAATTTATCAAATCCTTTTATTCCAGATTTGGAAAATTTTTCTTTAGTATCCATAATTATATTTATATAATATATAAGAATAAGTTTTACTTTTTTATATTTAATAAATGGCAAAATACAATCTAACAGGTTTTTGATTGCTTATAAATAATATGGATTCAGAAACAAAACTTTTAAACACTAACTTATATTTTCCTCTTAATTATGGACGCAGAAATAAAGGCAAAACTTAAGGAATTAGAACAAAAAAAATGGATGAAATCTAATCTTATTTTTGAAGTTCTTGGTACAACTCAGGAAATTGTTGAGAAAAGTCTGAGAGAACATATTGAAAAACTTGAAAAAATAAAAACAATTTTTTTATACAAAAAGAACTTTAGCAAAATAGAAGAAGTTAAGAAGCCAATGAAAAAAGTAGAAAAGGGTTATTCCCAGATTGTAGAAACTGATGTAATGGTTAAAGACTTAAAAACTTTAATAATGATAGCAATTTCTTATGGACCAAGTTCAATTGAAGTTTTGGAACCTAAAAAAATTGAGATTTCAGCAGGTGAAATACAAGATATTTCTAATATGATATCTGGTATTATTCACAAATTTGCTGCTTCCGGTCTTGGAGGAGTTATTGCAACCCCAAAAAAATGAAACAGGTAATTCTTGTTAGGAAAGATTTAAAATTAGGTAAAGGGAAGATTGGATCTCAGGTTGCCCACGCAAGTTTAGGGGCTTATAGAAGAACAGAAAAAAAGAGAAGAGAGGAGTGGGATAAAGAAGGAAGTAAAAAAATTGTTTTGAAAGTTGAAGACGAATCCAAATTAATTAAATTTCAGGAAATTGCAAGAGAAAAGAAACTCTCAAATTTTCTTGTTATAGATGCTGGGCTGACACAGGTTCCGAGAGCAACAATCACTTCTTTAGGGATTGGTCCAGCAGAGGACGAAAAAATTGATGAAATTGTTAAAGATTTAAAACTTCTATAATGAAGTTTTTTAAAAAAAGGCTTCAGCCAAAAAAAGAACTATGTTATATTTAATAGGACTCGGTCTCTGGGATGAGAAAGATATACCTCTTAAAGGTCTGGAAATAGCAAAAAAATGTGATAAAATTTTTATTGAGAAATATACAAGTTTCTGGAATGGTAATCTAAAAAGTTTAGGTATAAAAGTAGAGGAATTAAAGAGGGAAGACCTGGAAGATAATATTAATAAAATTCTAAAAGATGCTAAGAAAAAAGATGTTGCCTTGTTAGTTCCAGGAGACCCTCTAATCGCAACAACCCACATTTCTATTTTAGTAGAAGCAAAGAAAAAAAATATTAGAACCAAAATAATCCATTCGAGTTCAATTTTTTCTGCTCTTGGGGAGACTGGACTGCAAATCTACAAATTCGGAAAAATTTCTACAATTCCTTTTTGTTATTCTAAGTCACCCTATAAAATTCTGGAAGAAAATTTAAAACAGGAAGCCCATACTTTGTTTTTGCTGGATATAACAAAAGAAAAATTGATGAGTTGTGGTGAAGGGTTAAAAATCCTTCTTGATTTGGAAAATAAATTCAGGAAAAAACTAATTTCAAAAGAAACAGAAATACTTGTCTTTTGCAAAGTTGGAAGTGAGGAACAAGTTTTAAAATATGATAAAATAGGAAAATTGCTTAATTTAAACTGCTCTCCCTGTGTTATTGTTGTCCCAGGAAAATTACACTTTCTTGAGAGAGAATCTTTGACTTCTTTAAAAACTTAAAAATAATTTATGCCCTTGTTGTCTAGTCCGGTCAAGGATACCGCCCTTTCGCAGTCATTCCTTCTTTTAAAAAAGAAGGTCTGACAACCTAAGGAAACAAATTTATGTATTACACGCAAATAGGGAAATCTGAGGTATGAGAAAGGTTTGAGACTTTAAAGTCTATGAAATGGAGATAGGCGGGGACCTGGGTTCAAAGGCATCCCTTTCCTTTTAGAAAAAGAAAAGATGTTTGGAAATCCCAGCAGGGGCAATCTAATATGAGTAAAGTAAAAATTTATGTACCTAAGGGTATAAATGATGTTGGCTATAAAACAAAAGATTCTGTTGGTTATGATATCTGTTCACTTGAAAGGGTTAAAATTCAAGCAAAATCCAGTAGATTGGTAGATACAGGAATAATAATCAGAACTGACCAAAAAGATTTTTTCCCTGCGATATTTATCAGAAGTTCTCTCCCAGTTAAGAAAAATCTGATAATGCTAAATTCTGTAGGAGTTATTGATTTAGATTATTGCGGAGAAAAAGATTCAATAAAACTGAATCTTTATAATATAGGAGAAAAAGAAGTTGTCATTGAAAAAGGAGAGAGAATAGGGCAGATTGTTTTTTTGAGATTTGAGAGACCTGAATTAGAGGAAGTTTCTGATATTGAAATATTTGAAAAAAATAGCAGAGGGGGTTTTGGAAGCACAGATAAATAACTATTTTCCTTGTCCTCTTTTTGTTCCAATATTTGGCCTGATTTTTTCAGCACCTTTACCTTTCTTCGTTAGACCTCTGGATTTTTTACCTGCAGAAGTTAAACCCCTTAAAACCCTATTCTTGTTTTTCCTTGAGAGAATCCAGTTAATAGATTTATCATTTTTTATCTGGGGATGGTTTTTGTCAACTAAAATAACTTCGTACCATTTGCTTTTTCCATCTTCTCCAACCCAGTAAGAGTTAAGGACTTCTAAATTAGGAAATTTTTTTGCAATCCTTTCTTCTGAAATAACCTGCTTGCTTTTTTTTGCTGGGATTCTTGTCCCAAGTTTTGAAGGCTTTCTTCCTTTTGTTACCCTCTTTCTTACTCTTGTTCCCTTTTTGATTTTTACTCTTACAACAACAAAACCCTGTTTTGCTTTATAACCCAAAGTCTTAGCCCTATCTATTCTTGTTGGCTTGTCTATTTTTGTGATAACTCTCTGTTTCCTGAAATCTATCAATTTCTCTTTGTATAACTTGTTTTCTTTGGGTTTTTTCCACGCTTTCTGAATATACTTGCTGAATACCACCATAAAAATACTAAACTAATTAATATATTAGGTACATTATGAACGCGGTAGTAAAGTTGATAATTGGTTTGCTGGTGGCAATAGCAGGAATAGCATGGTATGTGTATCACAGTGCTTTTGAAGCAGTGGAATTGGTAGACTCTCTTCTTAGTCTGGAGACAATTCTCGTTGGTTCAATAGGACTTATTTTACTAGTTATAGGAGTGCTTGTAGTCTGGATTGAAGCAGAAGAAATCAGGGATACAATGAAAGAGAAAAAAGCGAAGGAAAAGGAGAAAAAAGAAGTAAAAAAACCAAAAAAAACAAAGGAAACAAAGAAAAAATAATTTATTTTTCATTTTTAGATTTTTTAGTTTTTGTTTTATAGAGTAGATTTAGTCCTTAAGAAGTTAGGAATAGGTTTTTCAATCAATATTTTAATTTATCAGTTTATTTATGGCTCAGAAGAAAATTACTGAAATAAATTTAAAGTTTGAGATTTTTGTTGAGGAAGAATTTAAAAAGAATGATAAACTTGGGTATAACTATGAGTAACTTTCAAGAAAAGATTAGTTTTATCTGGGATCTGGCAGATTTGCTGAGAGGTGTATATAAAAGAAATGAATATCAAAAAGTAATCCTCCCTTTTATGGTTCTTAAACGATTTGACTGTGCTTTAAGGGATTCAAAAAAAGTAATTCTTGAAACTTATAATAGGTACAAAGATCAGTTTGAAAATAAGGAACATGTTCTTCAAGATGCGGCAAAGGATAAAAAGGGAAATCCATTAGGGTTTTATAATAATTCGAAATATGATTTTAAAGCTCTGCTTGAAGACCCGGAAAATATTGAACAGAATTTAATGCATTATCTTGACTGCTTTAGCAGCAATGTTCAGGATATTTTTGAGAACTTTAAAATTAAAGAGAGTATCAGAGAATTAGCTAAAGCAGATCTTTTATTTCGGCTAATTAAAAAATTCTCAGAATCAAAAGTTGACCTCCATCCAGATATTGTTTCTAATCACGAAATGGGAACTATTTTTGAAGAGTTAATTAGAAAGTTTGCAGAGCAGTCAAATGTGGAAGCAGGAGAGTACTTTACTCCTAGGGATGTTGTTGGATTAATGACCAGGTTAATTTTTGTTGAGAATGGCGAGAATCTGGAACAGAGGAATATTATCAAAACCGTGTATGACCCTGCCTGTGGTACAGGTGGCATGCTCACAAGTTGTGAAGATTTTATCACGAGTATAAATAAGGAAGTTGATGTTGTTTTATTTGGACAAGAGGTCAATCCAGAGATTTATGCCATTTGTAAGGCAGATATGCTGATGAAAGGAGAGAACGATAAGAATATCAAGGGTCCTTTCAGCACGCTTTCAAAAGACCAATTCCCTGATAATAAATTTGATTTTATCATTTCTAATCCTCCTTACGGTAGAAAATGGGAGCTGGATGCAGATGCAGTAAAAAACGAAGCTGAAAAGGGGTTTGAAGGAAGGTTTGGAGCGGGACTACCGCGGATAAATGACGGGCAGTTGTTATTCTTGCAGCACATGATTTCCAAGATGAAATTAAAGGAGAAATCAAGAGTTGCTGTGATTACAAACGGCTCACCTTTATTTACGGGGGATGCCGGACAGGGAGAAAGCGATATAAGAAAGTGGATGATTGAAAACGATTATGTTGAAGCAATAATTGCCTTGCCTGACCAGTTGTTTTTCAATACAGGCATCTATACATATATTTGGGTATTGACTAATGAAAAACCAACTGAGAGAGTTGGCAAAATACAGTTGATTGATGCTACTTCCTTTTTTAAAAAAATGCGGAAAAGTTTAGGGAAAAAAAGGAATGAGCTTTCTGCTGACGATATTAAGGAGATTGTTGAGTTGTATGACGATTTTGAAGAAAACAAATATTGTAAAATCTTTGATAATGAAGCATTTGGCTATACTAAAGTTATTGTTAAAAGACCTTTGCAGTTGAATTATCAAGTCACAGAAGAAAGGCTGGAAAATCTTTATTCAATTCCTGTTTTTAGAAAATTGGCTGAGAGTAAGAAAAAGAATCCTGAATTAAAACTGAAAGAAGAAGAGGAAGGTAAGAAGAAACAGGAAGAGATTGTTAGTGCATTAAAAAAGATTGGGAATAACTTATACAAGAATTGGAATGAATTTGAGAAAAATGTTAAAGAAGCATTGAAAGAGTTTGATTTATCACCAAATTTTATTAAAAATATTATTCGTGCTTTGTCTGAGCATGATGATTCTGCGGATTATGTTTTAGATGCCAAAGGCAAAAAACAGCCAGACTCAAATTTAAGAGATTCTGAGAAGGTTCCATTGAAGCAGGATATTGAAGAATATTTTGATAGAGAGGTTAAGCCTTATTATCCAGACGCATGGATGGACAGAAAAAAGGACAAGATTGGCTATGAGATTAATTTCACTCAATATTTTTACGAATACGAGCCACCAAGACCTCTGGAAGAGATTGAAAAAGACATAAAAGAGGTTACTGGTGAGATTCAGGAGCTTTTGAAAGAGGAGTTTAGGTCTAAAACAAATCTAAAAATATCAACTCTTTATGTTTATACAGATGGAGGAAGTAGGGGTAATCCTGGTCCTTCAGCTATAGGTATTGTCTTCTTTGATGAAAATAAAAACCAAATTGCAGAACACAAAGAATGTATTGGAGAGGGCACAAACAATCAAGCAGAATATAGGGCATTAATCAAAGCTTTAGAATTAGCAACTGCACATTGTAGGAAAAAAATAACGTGTTTTCTTGATAGTGAACTAGTAGTTAGGCAACTGAGCGGGGCTTATAGAATAAAAAATGAAAAATTAAGAGAATTATTTTATGTTATTAAAGACAAAGAAAAGGCATTTGAAGAGGTGGTTTATAATCACACAAAAAGGTCAAATAAATTCATACACTATGCCGATAAATTAGTAAATGATGCCTTGGAGGGAAGGGAATAATAATATGAAACTCAAACCATATCCAAAATATAAGGATTCGGGAATACAATGGATTGGAAAGATTCCAGAGGGGTGGGGAGTGAGAAAGATAAAATTTGTTACTCAAGTTTATAGTGGTACAGATGGAAAAGATGAAGGCAACTTTCCACTATATGGTGCAAACGGCATTATTGGAAAATGTAAAAGACCAACTTTTAAGGAAGAAAAGGTTATTATTGGTCGAGTAGGATCTTCAGGTGAAATAAATTATGCTGAAGGCCATTATTGTGTTTCAGATAATGCGTTAGTACTTAATAATACAAAGAAAATAATATCAAAACATTTGTTTTATGCATTAAATATTATTGATTTTTCTATTGATGTCACTCTTAATGCTCAGCCTTTATTAACCGCAACAAATGTAAAAAATAAATTTTTAGTTTTTCCTCCCTTCTCCGACCAAACCGCCATCACAAACTTTTTAGATAAAAAAACTGCTAAAACTAATGTCCTGATTGAAAAAGACAAAAAACTAATCGCACTTCTGAAAGAAAAGCGAACCGCCATGATAAATCGTGCTGTAACAAAAGGGCTTGACCCGAATGTAAAATTAAAGGATTCAGGAATAAAATGGATTGGGAAGATTCCGGAGGGGTGGGAAGTGAGAAAGTTGAAATTTAAGGAGACTGTAATAATGGGTCAATCTCCTGATTCAGAAAGTTATAATTATGATAATATAGGTTTTCCATTTTTACAGGGAAATGCAGATTTTTCAGAGTTCTACCCACAGCCTTCTACTTGGTGTGATAATGCAAATAAATATACGTTAAAGAATGCCATTCTATTATCTGTAAGGGCCCCAATAGGGGCTTTAAACATAGCGGATCAAAAATATGGAATTGGTAGGGGATTATGTGCAATTCGTGTGAAAATATCTAACTTGAAATATATTTATTATCAACTTATGACATGTATAGACTATTTAAATAGCATAGGAACTGGTTCAACATACACTGCAATTTCAACAGAGGATGTAATGAATCTTCCAATGCGATATCCACCAAAACCAGAACAAACCGCCATCGCCAATTTTTTAGACAGAGCCACCGCTAAAATAGATAAAACAATAAAACTTATAGAACAAAAAGTCAATCTTTTAGAAGAATATAAAAAATCCTTAATTCATTATGTTGTTACAGGCAAGGTTGATGTAAGAGGAGTTGAAACATGAAACATACAGACACTTCAGAAAAATCATTTCAAAATGATATTATCAGTCATTTAGTCAGTACTGGTTATCATCAGAGAGGCAACCATAATTACAATAGAGCTTCCTGCATAGACCCTGAATTAACCTTAAAATTTATTCTGGATACTCAACCAAAAGAATGGAAAAAGTTTCAGAGGGTTTACGGAGAACAAGCAGAGCGAAAATTCTTTTATCGTTTGGTGAATGAAATTGATAAAAAAGGAACGATTAATGTTTTGAGAAATGGGTTTAAGGATGTTGGCTGCCACTTTGAATTATTCTATCCAAAACCAAATACACATAAAAATCCTGACTTGTTTGAGAAATTTGATAAAAATATTTTCTCTGTTATTAATGAATTAGAATACGAGCAGAAAGAAGATGGCAAGAGGCTGGATTTGGTTATTTCTATTAATGGACTGCCAATCATCACAATTGAACTAAAAGATACATTTTCCCAGGGTGTTGAGAGAGCAATAAAACAATACAGGAAAGAAAGAGACCCCAGAGAAAAAATCTTCCAGAGATGTTTTGTTCATTTTGCCATGAGCGATGAAAAGATATATATGGCAACGAAACTGGAAGGATCAAAAACTAGATTTCTACCTTTTAATAAGGGGCTTGAAAACCCGGAAGTAAATAAAAACGATTATAAAACCTCATACTTATACAACGATATTCTGCAGATAAACAAACTATCAAAATTGATCTCGAATTTCATCTATATGGAAAAAAACGAGGATACAAGAGAAGTAAAACCTATTTTTCCAAGATACCATCAATTGGATTGTGTTAATCTCTTGTTAGCAGATGCAAAACCTGGTAAGAATTACCTGATTGAACATAGTAACGGAAGCGGGAAAACAAAAACCATTGCGTGGCTTTCACACGGCTTAATAAGTAAATTCAACAGCTTAGACAACAGGGTTTATGATATGGTTATTGTTGTTTCTGACAGAAGAGTTATAGACAAGCAGCTTCAGAATCAAGTGCAATCTATTGAAAAAGTAAAGGGGATAGTAGAAAAAATAGAAAAACACTCTGAACAACTTAGAGAAGCATTGGAGACAGGAAGCAATATTGTTGTTACAACGCTACACAAATTCCCGTATATTTTAAAAGAGGTTAAAGACCTACCAAAACGGAACTATGCAGTAATAATTGATGAGGCACACTCTTCTCAAACTGGCACAATGGCAAGAGAAATGAAACAAGCTCTCAGCACGAATAGTCTTGAAGGGGCGGAAGCATTAGACAATGAAGGAATGGATGAAGTTAATGAAGAGATGGATGAAGTTGATGAGGAAATCCTTAAGGAAATTGAATCTTACAGAAATCTGAAAAATATAAGTTTCTTCGCATTTACAGCCACTCCTAAAAGAAAAACCCTGGAGATGTTTGGAATGCCCGATGAATATGGGCATTATTACCCATTTCATAGATATACAATGAAACAAGCAATTGAAGAAGATTTTATTCTCGACGTTCTCAAGAATTATTTGACTTATCCAACCTACTTTAAATTAGTTAAGAAAATACAGGATGATCCCGAATATGATGAGAAAAAAGCCAAGAGATTACTAAGAAATTTTGTAGAGCAACATCCGGTAGCAATAGCAAGAAAAACAGACATCATGCTGAATCATTTCATGAGTTCTACAATCCATAAAATTAATGGCAAAGCCAGGGCAATGGTTGTGACAAGATCAAGACTCCATGCCGTATTATATAAAAAGGCATTTGACAAACTAATTAAGGAAAATAATTATTCAATTAAAAGCTTAGTGGCTTTTACAGGCGTAGTTAAACATGACGAACAGGAATACACAGAAAATTCTATGAATGATCTACCAGCTAAAAAGACAATTGAAAATGCATTTGAGGAAGACCCATACAAAATTTTAATTGTAGCTAATAAATATAAGACTGGTTTTGATCAGCCATTATTACACACGATGTACGTTGACAAAATGTTAAATGGAATTACTGCAGTTCAAACTCTGTGCAGGGTAAATAGAATCTATCCACCACATAAGAATGATACCTTAATTCTGGATTTTGCAAACAAAACAGAGGTAATTCAAAAGGCGTTCCAGCCATATTATGAAACTACATTCCTTGAAGAAGCTACAGACCCGCATAAGTTGTATGAATTAGAGGAGAAATTATTGGATTATCAAGTATTTGATAAATCTGATATTGAAACTTTTGTTAAAGCATGGAAAAAAGGAGAACCACAACCTAAATTGCACAATATCTTAAGTCCTGTTGTAAATGAATTCAGGCAAAAAACTAAGAAAGAGCAGGTTGAATTCAAGAAAACTCTGAGAAGGTATCAAAATATCTATTCTTTTCTATCACAACTTATTCCCTTTTCTGATATTAATCTGGAAAAGTTATTTATATTTGACAAATTCTTAAGCAAAAAACTCCCAACAATAAACAATCCTATTCCATTTAGTGTTTTACAGGATGTGGATATTGATTCATATCAAATTGTAAAGAAAGGTAAAAAAGAAATAAAAATTGAATCTGAAGGAGAACTAAAACCCATCTCCGCTGGTGTTGGTGAATATGCTCCTGACATAAATGCAAAAATATCAAAAATCATTAAGGATCTTAACGATGCATTTGGGACTGATTTTACAGATGATGATAAAGTCTTCTTAGGCAGAGTAAAAGACAACCTTTTAGAGGACAAAGAACTAAAAAACAAGATAGAACATAACTCGAAGGAAAACGTAAATGTAATATTTCCTAAATATTTAGATAGAGAATTAAGTAAGCTCTTAAACAGCAACATGAATTCTTATAAAAAAATAGTTGATAATGAAGAATTAAGGAAGAAAATTGAATCCGCCTTATTTGAGTTAGTATATTCCGAGTTTAATAAATACAAAAAGAAGTCTAATAAAAATTTTAAATAGTAAAATAATTTAGGAATATTTTATTTTTATGTTATCCCATCCCTTCTCTGCTATTATCACATGGTCTAAAACCTTTATATTTAACAGATCTCCTACTTTTGTGATCCTTCTGGTTATCTCAACATCATTATCACTGGGCTCTGGATCTCCGGACGGATGATTATGCATCAATATCACCCCTGCTGCTGAGTTCTTAATGGCTTCCCTAAAAACATCTCTCGGATGTACTAAAGAATTATCTAAGGTTCCAACAGATATTAAGTCTTTCTTGATTATCTTATTTTTACTATCTAATAAAAGAGCATAAAAATATTCCTTTTTCTTATCTTTTAATTCATCAATAAGATAATTATAAACATCTTCTGGTTTTTCTATTGTTACCATTTCTTTTGTTTTAACGGCTTTATTATACCTATTATTAAACTTAAATAGACCAATAATTTGACAAGCTTTTGCAAAACCAATTCCTTTTATCTCTTGAAGTTCTTTTAATGATAAATCTGAAAGTTTATCTAAGCCATACTCCTTTATCAATCTGTTTGACATTTGAGTGGCATTTTCTTTTTGATGGCCTGTTCTTAGTATTAAAGCAAGTAACTCGTCATTGCTAAGATAATCAGGACCATGTCTTTCTAATTTTTCTCTAGGCCTCTCATCTTGAGAAATATCTTTTATTCTTGTGTTGTTTGATTTACTTTCCTCGCAATTTTTTTTGAAGAGCGCTTTTCCCACATCTCTAACCTTCAAATTATATTTTTCAGAAAATTTCCTTATTTCATTTAACATATCCAAGTAGTAATCTGGGGTTGAAAAGACATCGTTTGGTCTTGTTTCTATTTTAAAAATTTCATCGTATACATGAGTATTAAAAATGCAATATCTTTCCGGATTGTGAAATGTTAAAATACAACTTGCTAAAGATATTCCTACACCTTTAATTTTACATAATTTTCTTATTTTTTTACTCTCTTCTTCGGTTTCAAATGCTTCACGAGTAATTTTTTCTATTTCCGAACCATCCATTTGTTCAAGAAAATTAATTGCCTTTTCTCTATTTTTTTCTAAACCTTTATAAAATTTCCATTTTACTACTTTTATCAAATCTTCTTTTGTTAGAAAATTCTTCTGGCTTATTATAGTCTCTATTTCTTTTTCTAAATCAAAGGATTCATTTTTACTGTTATACTTATCTAACCATTCTGATACTTCCTGGATTTGCATATTATTTATTGTATAACACCATTCAAAGCAGATGCTCCTAATTTTTGAAATCTTTCTCTTAGTCTATTTTCTTTTGAAATATTTTTAATCTGCATATAATTAGTTAATCATAGATTATTTATTAAATCTATCCCTAATGTTAGTAAAGGTTTTTCCTATATCTCCTGTATAATTAATTTTAAGTTTTGCATTTTAATTTGCTCTAGAACTTCGTGCCTCTCGCAGTAAAATAGGGAAATTAAAGTAGCAAGTAAAGGTATACACAGATATGAACTTTCTCTGATTGTTTTTCTTCTAAATGTTTTATCAATAATTGTTTATTATATTCTGAAATTCTTAACAATCTTCTATAACTAAGTTTTCTCTGATTGTTGTTTTTTATACTCTTTCATATATGCACCTTGTTTTGCTATCTCTCTAAGGAAAGTAACATATACAAAAGACTTCCGCCTCAGGAAGGATTTCCGTAGTCAAAATACAGGAGATAATATCTCTGCGAAGCAGGAACCTCCCTTTCTTTTGACTTTGAGGAATTTTCTTTTAGGAAAGAAAAGTCTTCACTCGAACCTTCGACCTCCTGGTTAACAGCCAGATGCTCCACCTACTGAGCTACTGAGGCATAATATTAATAAAAAATTAAATTGTTATAATGTCGTTCTTTGACTTGATGGGCTTTATTGATATCGTTACAGGAATTCTGCTTTTTTTAAATTACCTAGAAAACCCAATCGCACTTATTTTGATTCTCTTTCTCTTTTTAAGAGGGATTTCTTCTTTTATCCCGATTCTGCCCACAATTACACCTTTATTCATATTTCTATCCCTCTTGGATTTAATCGTTGTTTTTCTCATTTTATTTTCTTACGGGTTTGGTAATTTAGTTATAATAATCCTATTTTTTTATTTCTTGATTAAAGGTCTTTATTCTGTTGCTTCTTTTTTTCTATTTAGATAATTATGTTCAAAAAAAAGAAATCTGAGTTACCATTACATACTATTCTAAGGCTTTCAAGGGAATTGGGTGCAGAAAGAATTAGCAAAGATACGGCATTATTTATTTCAGAATACTTGATTTCAGAATTGGAGAAAATTATTCAAAAAGCAGATAGATTTGCAAGACACGCAGACAGGAAAACAATAATGCTTAATGATGTAAAACTTGCTATTGAAAAAAATAAGGAGTAGTTATTTATGGCAGTCTATCAAACAGAGTTTTCAGGGAGTCCAACTTTAGGTCTACTGGGATTAATAACAGAAAGTGTAGGGTATCTTCCTGCAGAAGTTAAAAAAGCCCAAACCCAAAAAATATCAGAATCTTTAGAGGTTAAAATAAAGAAGATAAGTTTATATAATTCTTCCTTAATTGGATTATTTTCAGCGGCAAATTTAAAATATATGTTTGTTCCTGAACTTGTTTCAGACTTAGAGATAAAAAATTTAGAAAAAGAAGTTATAAAACTGACAGGAATATTTACAACCTTGGGAAATCTGGTTTTGTGCAACGATAAAGGTTGTATTCTCTCTCCTTATCTTGCAGAAAAAAAATATTTCTTTGAAAAGGAACTGAAACTGAAAACAGAGGCAACAACAATCTCGGATTTACCTTTTCCTGGAGTTCTTGCCACAGTAACAAACAAAGCTGGAATTGTGCATAAAAATTGTAAAGATGCTGAAATTGAAATTCTTGAAAAAACTCTTGGGATTGAATTCAAAAAACTGGAATTTTATGAGGGTTTCCCTGGAGCTGAAATTTTAGCAAATACAAAAGGAGCAGTTATTCCAAAAAATTTAAAAGGTAAGGAACTTGCTGAGATTCAGGAAGGCTTGAAGGTTTTTTAGTTTATCTTCTAAATAAATTATGATTATTTAAAGAAAATAACTTATTTAAAGTTTTAAAATCATTAATTTTATGAAAACCGAACCAAGATATTCGATTGTTGGATATGGACGAATGGGGCATATAGTTGAAGAAGAATTAAAGAAGAAACATAAAAAAATCAGTGAAATAATTGATCCCAATTATAAAGATTGGAAGCGCAGTTCATTAGAAAATACAGATACTGCAATTGTTTTTGTAAGTCCAGAAGCGGGGTATGAAACAACTAAAAAGGTTCTTGGAAAAGGTGTAAATGCTGTAGTTGGAACAACAAAGTTTTATCAAAATTCTGACGGAACTTTAAATCAAGAAATGCTGGATGAATTGGGAAAAAAAGCAAAAGAAAATGATGTTAAGTTCGTGTATGCACCCAACTTTTCTCCTGGTGTAAACGAATATGTCGCTGAATTAAGAAAAGAAGCACCTTTTTATTCAAAATATGGTTATAATCCTGTTGTTATAGAAACGCATCATACTGGAAAAACAAAAGATGTTTCTGGAACTGCAGTAGGACTCATAGGACCAGCATTGCTTGAAGCCTATTCCTATAAAGAAGGTTTAGATTTTGATATAGATAAAGCAATTTGGCCTGCGGAATATGATGAAAAATTTGATAGTTCTCTATTAGATGCTCCATTTGACCCAAATGTTGAAGGAACTTCAGCAGATGAAGTAAGGGAACAAGTAGCTTCAGCAAAAAAACAAAATAAAATTCCAATAGTTGCAATAAGGTATGGAGACATACCGGGCAGGCATAGGGTTGATTTTATAGGAAAAACCGATACTACTATTAAAGATAGTGTGGTTACAGATAGGAATATATTTGGTGCAGGTGCTGTGAAGATTTCAGAGCAGTTATTTTATTTAAAACAATCGGGGATTTATTGTATAACTGACTTGATTTAATTTTTATTTCTCCTTGATAAAAGCCTCCCCATGAGTTAAAGATCCAAGTTTATCATAGACATCATTTTTCTGTCCTGCAGGGATTTCCAAATAACAGAAAAAACTTCCATCACTATTCCAGTTTTCCTTTAGGATTTTACCAAGAGATTTGATTTTTCCATAGGCAGCACCAGAATATTTTGCTGGAATTCTTATTTCCATCTTTAGATTTTCAATTGATAGAGGGATTTCTACTCTAATTTTTTTTATTATCTCCTGGACCTGCTCTTCAACACTTTTATAAAAAGTTATATTAATTCCTATATTTTCCATAGCTCTTAAAATTCTTTCAATTGGATGTGGTGCCTTTGTCTGAGGATTTATTGCTGTCTTTGAAATAATTGCCGCAATCTGCTTTTTCTTTTTATCCAGTATTTCATCTCTTAGTTCCTTTGGAATTTGTATTTCTCCTTCAATTATAATTTTTTTTGCAACTTCAATCCTGTTCTCAGTTCCAAAGTTTTTGTTTAAATCCTGAGAGGATACTTTTTCACCCCTCTCTATATCTGAAAATATTTCATCTGAAACAATAACATCTTCTACTATTTTTTTTCCTTGTTTGAACTCAAGAGCTTCCCTTGGATAAACTAAAATTTCAAATACTTCCCACCTTTTTTAAGCCTTGTAGTTACAGGTTCCATAATATATTCAAAGAATATACTTTATTAAATATTAAAATTTAAAAAAACTAAAAAATAAAATTATTTTTTCTTTTTAACAAATGACTTTTCTACATCACCAATGTATTTATCTGCTTCCTTTGCAATAACATCCTTCAATCCAAGACCCATTGCAATGGCAAATCCAAGACCAACACTTGCTATTATTACCAATAGTATGCTATTTACTAGCATTGTGTCTATCCCTATAACCGGCAAAGCCATTGCAATTGCTACATAAATTACAAAGAAGTTTACTACTTTACCAACTAAATCCCTATATTTTCCTTTGCTTAATCTTATTTGCTCCTCAAAGAAATTACCCAAGATGTAACCAACTACTACGATTATTGCTGCACCAACAGCCTTTGGTATGAAATATACAATTTTATCCATAAACATTGCCAAGGTTATTATACCCAAATATTGAAATGCTGCTTGTATTGCTACTAAATAAACTATCCATGACCCAGCTATCTCAAATAGATAACTTAATTTAAATCCACTACTTTTTATGTATTTATCAATCATTACACTCTTGCAGATTTTTTTAATCACCACTCCAACAACTTTTCCTATTATATAACCCAATAAGAGAATTATCAATGCTCCTATCAGGTTAGGAAGAAAAGCAATTGTACTTTCTCCGAGATTCGTCAACAACATGGGTAGTGCTTCCATTACTGCCATAATTAATACATATAGATATATATAAGAAAATTATACCTTAATAGCGTATTTTCCAGATAATTTGAAATTTAACTCTTTTGCAACATCACTTTCTTCAGGATTAAAAATAATAGCAATTCCTTGCCAATTCTCTGTTAACTCTTTTGTTTTACAAACTGGACATTCCTTTTTCTCTGTCAGCATATGGCAAACCTTACAAGCTTTCTCAACCATAATTTAGTAACTAACTTAAATATACCTTCTCCTCTTTAACATCTTTTCAAAAACTTCCAAAATTTTCTCTGTTTCTCTATTTTTATAACCTGACAAAAAATATTTCCAGCAATTAAATTCTGGGTGAACTGATTTGAAATTTTGAACTAAAGTCAGTAAATCAGAGGCTTTCTGCTCCAAACTTTTTGTTTCTACTCCGAGACCAAAATCTATAAAGTAGAGTTCTTCATTTTTGACAATAATATTTGAGGTTGTTAGGTCCCCATGAATTATATCAGCCGAATGTATCTTTGAAATAGCTTCCCCGATTTTCTTGCAGAGTTTTCTATAATTATTTTTGTTGAGATATTCTTTTAATTTTTTTCCTTCAATAAATTCCATCCCTATTGAAAAATTTTTCACATCAAACAAAATAGGGACTTTTATTCCAAGCCTTTTCACATCTGATAATAATTTTGCTTCTTTCTTTGTCCTCCTTTTCCTCAAAAAAACATCTAATTCTTTTTCTCTATATTTTTTGGAAATTCTCTCCTTGAATATTTTATCCCTATCTAAATAAATCTTTGCTTCTGCTCCCAGGGCAATAACTTTCATATTTATTTCATCTTACTAACAATAAAAAGATGGTCGTGCTCATAAGGCTCCAAATCCAAAACTTCTAAAATTTCAAAATCTTTACTCAATTCTTTGATTGCTTCCCTATAAATTTCTTTAACTTCTTTTACCGAATCTATTGCCTTTGCTTTTAGGGTAATTACAATAATTCCCCTCTCTTTCAGAAAAACCTTGTTTCTTTTCAGGATTTGAACCTGGTCTCTCTGGGCAATGTCTTCATAAATTAAGTCAACATTTCCAATCCACCCATATTTTTCTGGAAATCTTGCATCTTCAAGTAGGGGAACAACATTTGATTTTTTCTTCACTTTTTCAACTAAATTTGAAATTATTTTAGCAGAAATTTCAACTCCATAAATAAGTCCCTTGTCACCAACAATATTTGAGAAGTGAGAAAGTGTTGTCCCGTGGGCAGCACCTAAATATAAAATTTTCTGTCCTTTTTTTACAGGAAAATTCTGTAAACCTAGTAAAATCGCTGCTGCAGGTTTTGATTTATAGGGATTCCACTCTTCGAGATTCTTCCCTTTTGTATATAAACCATTTCCTTTTTTATGAACTCCAGGAAATATCTGCTCCATAATTGGAGCAGGAATTAAAGATAATTTCCCTATTTTTTAAAATAACTTTTGCTAAAAAAATTCTTAGAGTATTGCTATTACATTACCAAAATAAAACTTTAAATACTTATTAGATTGTTGTGAAAATAGAAGAAGAAATAAAAGATTGGCTAGAAGAAACAACCCTCTCAAAAAAATCTAAAGAAAAACTTTTAGAAGAATCTCTAGAAATCTATGGAGAAATAGGAGATCTTCCATACTTAAAAGAAGATAAAGCTAGTATATCACTATTCTTAGAAGGGAAAATACTTAAAAAGATATGATAATAAAATAATGAGATGATAAAAATGTCCAATAACAAAAAGTATGTGGAACTGCTCTGGTATGATAAATATGATGACCATAAATTAGGCAAAAAGAAGCCTATTGAACGTCCTAATCTTCCATTTCAGGTAGTTGAAACGATTAACAAACCTCGAAGGACACAAAAAGGGCTTGGAGAATTTAAAGAATCATTGAAACACTGGCCTGAGAATTACCCAAAGGATTGGAAAAATAAGTTAATCTGGGGGGATAACAAACTTGTGATGTCCTCTTTAATTAAGCAGGGATGGGCTGGGAAGATAAATCTGATTTATATTGACCCGCCTTTTTTCACTGGAGCAGACTTCACAATTAGAACAAAACTTGGGAACGAGCGAATAGAGAAAGAACCGTCCGTTATTGAGAAGCGGGCTTATAAGGATACCTGGAGTGGTGGAATTGCCTCTTATCTCAAGTATATGTACGAGAGATTGGTTTTGATGAGGGAGTTACTGGCTGAGAATGGCTCTATCTATGTTCATTTGGACTGGCATGTGGGACATTATGTTAAGGTAATGATGGATGAGATTTTTGGGCATGAGAATCTCATTAATGAAATAATCTGGTTTTTTAGAGGAACTACTAATAGCAGAAAGATGTATGGGGACAAGCATGATACAATTCTTTTATATGCTAAAAATAAGGGAGAGCATATCTTCAATCCTGATGATATTCGTATACCTTATGATAATATAAGAGTTTTTAAACAGGATGAGGAGGGAAAATGGTATAAGCAGTGGTCAAAAGAAGTAAAGCACTATCCAAATCAGGTATTTGTAAATGGAAAATGGAAAATAACTGGCAAATATCGATATGATGTAATAGATGATATTCCTTCTATGGCTACTGCTCATGGGGATGAATACTTAGATTTTCCTACACAAAAGAAAGAAGATTTGATAAAAATATTTATCCTCGCCTCCTCAAATCCTGGTGACATCGTTTTTGATGCTTTCTGTGGCTCTGGCACGACACAAGCGGTTGCAGAGAAACTTGGCAGGAGATGGATCGGTTCCGATTTATCCAAGTTTGCCATTCAGGTTACAAGGAAAAGATTGCTGGATATACACAATTCAAAGGATTTGCAGAATAATGGCAAGCAATACGAAAAGCCAGCAAGACCCTTTGAGCTCTGGAATATCGGCAATTATGAAACCATTTATTGGCAGGAGAAAGAAGGCGAATATCTTGCATTTATGCTCAAACTCTATCAAGCACAGCCATTAACTGGCTTTATATACATTCACGGAACAAAAGGAGACAGAGCAGTTCATGTTGGCCCTTTAAATGCCCCTGTAACCATGGAAGAAGTGGAGAAAGTTGTTGTAGAATGCAGGGCAAACAACTTCAACAAAGCAGATGTTTTAGGCTGGGAGTGGGGTTATGAAGTCAATGAGCTTGGCAAAGCACTGGCAAAAAAGAATGGAGTTGATTTAAAATTGGTTCAGATGCCATCCGTAAATGAAATAAAATCTTCACTTGTGGGATTTGACTTGCAATTGTTGAAAATTCCTGAACAGGTGGTAGAAAAGGAATTGGCTAAATATGTTAAATTCCCAGAAGCGGCTTATTTAGAAATCGAAACAAAAGTCAAAGGCAAAGAATTAGTTTTGAAAATAACAGATTTTCAGCTTCCACCGACAGCCGAACTCGCAGAGATAGCAAGCAAAGTAAATGATACCAGAGAACTTATAGATTATTGGGCAATAGATTGGGATTACAAAGGCGATACTTTTCATAATCAGTGGCAGAGTTTTAGAGTAAAGAAAAATCCAAAGGTAGATTATGAAGCCAAACACAGATATGATGATGCTGGAGGATATGAGGTAATGGTAAAGGTTGTGGATGTGTTCGGGAACGATACAAATAAGATTCTAAAGGTGGGTATAAAATGAAAGAAGTTAAACAAACATATTTTAGAGATATAGTTGAACCGTATGAACTTTTAGAACCAGATGGAAGAAGACCGAGCCCAACTTACCTAGCAAATAAATTGAGAAAAGCTGTTGATGAATGGCGGAAGAAAGATTATCCCAAAGTAACTGACACTACCAGACGCCTATTACAATATTGGTTTTATGACGATTTTTTGGTAAACGATGAGCCATTTCATTTCTGGTTCTGTCAAAGGGAAGCAATCGAGACACTTATTTATGTTTATGAGGTAATGAAAAAAAGGAATTTCATAGATATGGCAAGAGATTTTGGAGCAGGGCCGATAAGAGGATATGATCCCTCTTATGATCAATATCCTCTTTATGCCTTTAAAATGGCTACTGGTTCGGGTAAAACATTTGTTATGGCTTTAACTATAGTTTGGTCATACCTTAACTGGTTAAAGGAGAATAAACACGATTACACATCCAAATTCTTAATAATCGCAGGGGAGAAAAATGTAATCTATGAGAGGCTAACAAGAGATTTTAAGGACGGTGAAATATTCAAAAAATGGAAATTTATACCGCCTGAGTGGAAAGAAGATTTTAACATTAGGGTAATCCTGAAAGAGGATCCTATTCATACTATTCCAGAAGAGGTAATATTCTTAACCAATATTCAGCAGTTAGAGGAACGAAAAAAGAAGAAAGAAGAAGTAGAAGAATATGTAGATGATGTTCTGGCGCTTGAAGATGTTAAAAAACATGATATTTACCAGGAGAGCAGGATAAAAGAGGTATTAAGTTCCTGCCCCAATATAATGATATTGAAGGATGAAGCACACCATATATACAGTTTTGAGAAAGAAAGGAAGAGGATACTTCTAAACCTCCATAAAACTCTTGAAAATGATTATGGCAGGGGTTTTAATATGGAGTTGGATTTTTCCGCTACGCCAAAAACAAAGAAAGGAGCTTTCTTTCCTTGGTGTATTGTGGATTTTTCTCTTAAAGAAGCCATTAAGATGAACATTGTAAAGCGACCATTGAAAGGTAATGTTAAAGGTGCTGAAGAGATTGCCTCAAAGAAAGCACATGAACGATATAGAGGATGGATTGATGCAGGGATAAGAAGATGGCGAGAGTATAAGAAAGCATTAAAGCAATTGGAGAAGAGACCTATTTTATTTATCCAATGCCCAAAGAATCCAGAGGCTGATGATGTTTATGACTATGTTAATACAGAGCCAGATCTGAAGGATAGAGTATTATTAATTCATACAGATAGCACTGGAAATATAAAGAAAAAAGATTTAGAACCTGCTAGAAGAGCAGCTAAATATATAGATTATCCAGAGAAGATAAAGCAAGATCCCAAATTAAAAGATAGATTTCCAAAAGGTATTGATGCTATTGTGAGTACAATGATGCTGAACGAAGGTTGGGATATTAACAATGTAAATGTGATAGTGGGGTTACGGTCATATGGTTCTGAAAGAAAAGTGCTTCCAGAGCAAGTTATTGGCCGTGGTTTAAGGAAAATGTTCCCAGATGAATACGCAAATCCAGATAAACATATTAATGTTCTTGAGGTCATAGGACCGCCTGCTTTGACAGAGATTCTCGATGAGTTAAGAACTCAGGAAGGAATTAAGTTTTGTGAGTTTGATATAGATAAGCCTCTTGATCTAACTACAATATTTGTCGATGAGGATAAATTAGACAACGACATTGAGATACCTGTATTGAGCCAGAGAATTATTATCAGGGAATTTAATTTAGATATTGAAGCAGTTGAGTCACTTCCTCCATTGAACATTGAATTAGAAAACAAAATCTTGGATAAGGAATACATCGGTACGGATATGCTCAAAGATATGGAAGTTGTACATAGAAAATGGGATTTGCCTGTTCTTAAAGACCCAAAAGCTGTGATCTCATACTATACAGATAAAATCCTTAAACAACTAAAAATCACTGGTGCATTTGCTAGTTTCCATCCTTTGGTAAAAAAATATGTTGAAGAAAAATTGTTCACTCGAAAAATAGATCTCAACGATCCAAAAGACGGCTATCGGGCATTGTATCAATTGAGTTCACCAGAGGTTCAACAAAAATTGATTAATTTATTTGTAGAGTCATTTAAGGACATGACATTTACTGAGAGAGAACCACAAAAGGAAGATACAATAAAACTATCTGATACCAGCCCATTTGTTTGGTCAAAACTCGTATATCCAGCTAATAGAACTATTTTTAATTATGTTCCATGTGATAACGAATATGAGATAGAGTTTTCAAAATTTTTAGAGGGTGCAGATGATGTAAAAGCTTTTAGCAAGCTCGTTCCTAAAATGAAGTTTTATATAGAATATAGGGATACAAAAGACAATCTGAAATTGTATTATCCAGACTTCCTAATATTAACCACTAACGAAGAGCATATAATTGTTGAGACAAAAGGAAGAGTAGATGTTGATGTAGAACACAAAGATAATAGAGCCAAACAATGGTGTAAAGATGTTAATCAATTAACTAAAGATAAATGGTCTTATTTAAGAGTCAATCAAGAAGAATTTGAGAAATATAGGTTTAGAAGCGTTAAGGAATTGATTTCAACTTTGAAAAATTAAAAAGAACGGCGGTCTCCGTATGGCCATACACACAGGGAAGATATCCCATATAACAAATCAATCAAATTAATATAAATGAAAAAATACATTATGGAAATTAAAAAACTAAAACTTCCTTTTGGAATCTTTGAGAATAGGGAGTTAATACAAAAATTGGGTTTTTGGTGGAATCCAGTTGAGTTTAAGTTGAAAAGGGTGTAATCATATGTCAGAGTTGGACTTGGAAGAATTTGCCAATGTTGCGGATAGAATATATAAAAAGGCGTTGGAAGAAGGCCGATTGGCTGAAAATCCATCCAGAAGAGAGTTAAAAGATATGGTCAAAAAACAGCCAGGAGTTGTCAAGACAATACACAGGAATTTTGTGGCGGAAAGCGACCCAACTTCTAGAGCGGCTAAATTTACAAAAAATAGCAAAGATCACCTTTTTGGAGAGGAAGAGACGAAGCTCCTGGAGCAGTGTGAAGATTACCTTAGCAAAGAAAATCTTATCGCCATTGACAGAGTCGTAGGAAATAAAAGTAGTGACACAACTGTGAGATTAATTGTACCCCAGAGTTTTGCTCACCTTGCCTATGGAGGGGGTAACCTCTTCCATGTGAGAAGACAGAAAATTGAGGAACCGGATTATCAGATAATCTTCTTCTTTGATGAGGCTTTTGAAGAGAATAAATCCAAACCCCTCCCAGAGAAAGATATTACAATAAGACTGGCAATTCTGGAAGACGGTAGGGTAATCAAAATAGTCAGGAATAGTAATTACATAGGAGAGTACAAAAAAGGAGTTTTTGTTGCTGAGGATTGGAGAGCCAAAGTCAAGAAAGGAGGCTTATTCCTCCATGGTGGCTGCCGTGAAGACTATCTTCAGTCAGTACATGGTGATTACAGAAAAGTTCGAACTCTGCTGATGGCTCTCTCCGCCAATGGAAAAACAATTCTGACCTCCAAGATCCTGGCTAGAAAGCAGGGAGAAAAATCATGGCTCATTCAGGATGATGGTGGTACTCTCTATCCTGATGGTTCATTTTATGGCTTTGAGGCAGGGGGGACATTCGTAAAAACAGAGGGTGTTAACCCCAGAGACCACATGGAGATCTATTACGGTCTAATGAAACCCGAAACTTTATGTGAAAACGTTTATGTAACAGAAGAAGGGGATTTTGACCTCTATAATTTTGAGAAGACCTCCAACGGTAGGGCAGTCATCCAGAGAAGAGACTTCATGCATGCCAGCGACCACGTTGATGTGGACAGAGTAGATAACCTCATCTTGATAACAAGGGGACCAATAATTCCTGCTATATCTAAACTGACTCTGGAACAGGCTGCTGCTCTGATGGTAGTTGGACAGGCGATGGAATCCTCTGCAGGAGATCCAACTCAAGCAGGTAAGATCAGAAGTGTTTTCTTCTACGACCCATTCGTTGCCGGTGATAGAGCTTACCACGCCAACAGATTTTATGAAATATTGAAGGGAATCCCCAATGTCAACTTTTACTTGCTCAACACCGGTGGTATAGGTGAGGGTCATTCCTATCAGGATATAAAGCTGAAGCAGACCGTTTCTATTCTGGACTCCTTACTAAGAAGGGGTCTTGAAGAGTGGATAGATTCACCAACTGGTTTTAAGGTACCCAAAGCAGTTAGATATGTAGATGACGTTTTCTTACACCCGGAGAAGCTCTATTCCAAATCTGAATTTAAAGAGAAAAACGAAGAGATAAAAAGAATTAGACAAGAAGCCCTCGAAAAAGTTGGTGAAGGCTTGCATCCAGATATTAAGAACGTATTCCAGGACTAACCATAAATTAATCTTTATTTTTGTTATTTTTATCTTAGCTAAGTTTGTTAAGATGCAATATTCTGATCATCGGAATCACAAAGTGATTTTCAGAAATGTGATTAGATGCAGTCAGATTAATCCAATTAAGTAGATGATCTAACAGGCGTGGGGTTCATTTCCTTCAACTTATTCAACAGGAACTTCTCACCTGTTCTTGTTAATCTATATCTAAGGAAAAATATAAGTAAAGAAATACAACTATGTCTTAAAATTTAACAGTGGAAGGAATTACCAATTTCCATAAAACAACCAACCATAGCTGAGAGAGAAGAAAATAATTTAGTAATAGGTAGATCTCAAGAATGACTGATTTTTAAGGAATTGAAAACAACGTTACAAAAAATTTAATTTTAGAAATAGTTCTGAAAGTGACGAGCAAAAAAGTTTTCCCTCTTTTATAAACCCCTCTAAAAATCTCCATTATAGAATTATGATTAGAAAAACAAAACTTCCTTTTGGAATTCTTGAAAGCAGGAAGTTAATACAAAAATTCTCAGAGAACCCTAAAATAGCAGCAAAGCAATTTTTAGAAAGTGAAACTGAGATAGTAATTCTTAAAGAAGATTTAGAAAAATTATTTCCATATAAAAATTTCCAGAAGTGGATAAGCGAATTTGGAATTGCCCTAACAAAATTGAAATTGAAAAGCGTGGAGAGAAACGAAGAAAAACTTATTTTAGCTTCAAGGACTCTCGATGAATTAACTTATAACATAAATGTTCTGAGAAATAGGGAAAAAATTCTGTCAAAATATGGGGTTTATAAACCAACAATTGAAAATACAGAGAAACTAAAAGATAAATTGGAAAATGAGGTTAAAGAAGAAGTTAAAAAAATTGCACCAAATTTATCTACCCTTTTGGGTCCTATCCTTGCTGCAAATCTAATTGCCAAAGCAAGGGGATTAAAAAACCTATCAAAAATGCCTTCCTCAAAAATCCAGATTATAGGGGCAGAAAAATCTTTATTTAAAAATCTTGAAGAAAAGCAGAAAATCCCAAAGTATGGAATGATTTTCAAATCTGATTTTATTCAGGAGGCAAAAAAAGAAAGTAGAGGTAAAGTTGCCAGACTTCTTTCTGCAAAAATAATGGTTGCCTCAAGACTAGATTATTTCTCTGATGAAGACAAAAGTGAGGAAATCAGAGAAGAATTAATTAAGGAACTTGAGAAAATTAATAAGTGATTTGTTTTTGTAAATTATAAATTATGCTCCTCCTAACTTCAGATTTTCACTTAGGCTATGGTTATAATACAGAGAGAGAAAAAGACTGTTTTTCTGTTCTAAGTGAAATTTTAAAAGAGCAAAATGATTTAATCCTTTTTGCTGGAGATTTATTTGATTCAAGAGTTCCAAGACTGGAAGTTCTAGCAGAAGCGATGCATTTTCTCTCAAAATTGAAGGATAAGAAAAGTGAAATTAAATTTATTGAGTGCGACAAGGAAGTTAATATGAGATCTCTGCAAGGAGTTCCTTTTATCTCAATTTATGGGAACCACGAGAGAAGGGCAAACCTGATAAATCCGATTCAGAGCCTTGAAAACGCTGGTTTGCTGATTAATCTCCACTGCCAGAAAATTGTTTTTGAACTAAAAGGAGAGAAAATAGCTATTCATGGAATGAGTTATGTTCCAGAGAAATATTCAAAAGATGTTTTGGAGGAATGGGCTCCGAAGCCTGTTCTAAATGCTAAGAATATTCTCTTACTACATCAGAATATTGAGCCTTTTGTTTATTCTCCTCTCGAGGATGTTAACTTGAAAATTTCTGATTTGCCAAGCGGTTTTGACATTATTCTGGATGGTCATATTCACTGGAAAAATGAGGTTCCTTTGAAAAATGGAAAATTACTAATGGCTGGAAGCACAATTCCTACACAGTTGAACAAAAAAGAGTCTGAAGTTAGAAAAGGTTATTTTACTTTAAACAAAGAATTAAAATATAGGGAGATAGAACAGAGAGATTTTTATTTTAAATCAGTTGAGACAAAAAAAGAGATAGAGGAATTCCTTGAGAACCTTCCAGAGAGAAAATTAAAACCAATCATCAAAATAAAAATAAAAAATACAAGCCATTTAGATTTGAATATAATTGAAAGAAAATACAGGGAAAAAGGAATTCTGATTTTTAAAAAAGAAATAGAGAAAAACTTTGAGAAACAGAAAACAGAGATTTTTAGAAAACAACTGAGTGCTGAAGAATACGGGCTGAAATTGCTAAAGGAGAAAAGCAAATTTATGGATTCAGAAGAACTTTTAAATTTGACTATTGAAGATAATACAAAAGGTGTTGAGAGACTTTTGAGGAAGAATTTTGAAAAATCAGAAAAGGAAAAACAATTTAGTTAAAGTTTATTATTAATTAACAATATGGTTTATATAGTTCTTTGATAAATGTTGGAAGAGACCTTTATGCTTCAGTAATAGGTGGTTTCTCAATTAGAATTGGATTGAAGGAGGATCTAGATGAAAATTGCTTATATGCTGAAGCTGGTATTAACTTTAAATATTTGGAAAAGGTGGGAATCAATCCTTACGAAAAATGTGTTGTAGTATATAACAGAAAGGAAATACCTTTTGAAATATCTCCTATAGATGAAGAGTCTCGTTTATCTAAAAATGGAGAAGTTGTTTTACCAGAACTATGTGACATCCTCCACCACCAAATTGATTTTTGGAAGTGGCTTCCAACGATGAAAT
>JAGXOK010000050.1 GCA_023659935.1 Candidatus Aenigmarchaeota archaeon LH_S6
TCAATTTCTGGGATAGGTACAAGAGAAGCAACTTCTGTTTTACTTTTATCAAGTTTTGGGATTTCTCCAGAACTTGCTATTGCTTTTTCCCTAGGAATACTAATTGAAGATTATATTCTTGGTGGGTTTGGGCTAGCAGTTTGGCTAACTACTAAATAACTTTTGGATAACTTCAGATAAAATTACTTAATTCAATTATAAAAAATTAAAAGAAAACAAAAAGAAGGTTTTTTTAAAAGCCTTCCGACAAAAACAGAATTATTCTGTCTGATTTCCTTCTGAAGTTCCTGCAGTTTCCGCAAGTTCTTCTACGTTAGGACTCTCTGTTCCTGTTACTTTCACTTCTTTTCTTTCAGATTTATTCTCCAAAAAAAGTTGCTCATGCTAAAACCCTGTTCAAAGATATTCTAATAGCTTCTATCTCCTGTTCGGTTAAATTATCTATAATCTCTTTAATCTCTAAAACAAAATCTCTTAATTTCTCCAAGTCTGTTTGTATAAATATATTCTTAAGATAATATTGATTTTCTATTCTTAATTCTTTATCTTCTTCTAAAATTTTGCTAATATTAATCTTTAAGAATTTTTTGTTTTCTAAGAATCTTGCAAGTTCTATTGTACAAGAATGAATCTCACTCTTTACTCCAATTCTCATTAAAAAAGCATAAAAAGCAAAGTATTCAATATAATATTTTGTTGTTGCTGTCCATATCCTTGAATTTATTTCCTTTATTTTACTTAATACTCTCAAGCTTTCTTCTGCACTTTCTAAATATTCTCTTGCAAGAGCTTCTGAAGGCTTTACAAATTTTGGTCCTTTCTTCTGTTTTTTACACCAATCTAATCTTTCCATTTTATAAACAAATTTATAAATAAATCAGAGTTGTTTAGTATGATATGCTTTTTTGATATCTCTTGTATAAAAGTTTTTGTTAGCTCTCTTATTTCTGTACCCACTATGTGAACTTTAATCCCGTAAGTTAATGAAAAATCATTTATAGTTTTTTTTAGTTCTTTACTTATTTTTCCTATAATTAGTAGATCTATATCATTGCCTTTTAGTTGTTCAGCAAAAGACCCAAAAATCAAGAAGGAATTTTCAGAGAAAAAGTTTGAAAGTTGTTCGTAAAGCCTTTTAAGGAGCATACTTTTATCTAATAAAACAAAATTTCTCATTTTCTCGGAAATTGATAAATAATTAGGAATTAATGGATTTTTAAAGTTCAGGGAATAACTGCTATGTTTATCTCTTTTTTCTTTTTTCAGGATTTTGTTATTTATAAGCTCTTTTATATATTTTGATATGGTTTGATGTTTAATTTTCAACTCTTTTTCAAAATCTACTAATAGCAAGGTTCTATTATAATCTCGTAAGTAAGGTAACAAAACGGACCATATAGTAATCTTTCTTACCATAAATAGTTTTATAAAATAAAAAAATTAAAAAAAACAAAACCCAAGATCATATTACAAT
>JAGXOK010000051.1 GCA_023659935.1 Candidatus Aenigmarchaeota archaeon LH_S6
CTATTATAGATACTTCAGAATGTGATAGACTTACCGAAGATATGGCAAAAATAGTTCAATGCTACGGAACTATCGCTATCTCCAATCAAGAACCTTCTGTTTGTGACAAAATCAAAGATAAAGAGGGTAGAAATCATTGTTATAGTAATTTTATTCAAACTAATTTTAATAAAGGAATGGATGTTTCAGTATGTGGAAAAATTCAAGATTTAATCCATAAGGAAGGATGTTATGGATGGTTTGCAATACAAAAAGAAAATGTTTCTATATGCGAGAAAATTCAAAATACAACTAAAAAAGATGAGTGTTATAAGGAAATTGGTGAAAGAACACAAAATACTTCAATCTGTGATAATTTATATAGTCAAGATAAAAAAGATGAGTGTTATAAACATATTGGTGAGGATATATTAAATTCTTCTTTGTGTGGGAAAATTCAAAATCAAAATAAAAAAGAGGATTGTTACCTTACAGTTGCCAAATACCTACAAAATGCATTATTGTGTGAAAAAATACAGGATTCGCATCTAAAAGATACATGTTATTATAATGTTGCAGTAGCAAGACAAGATATTTCAATGTGTGAGAAAATTCAAGACCAAGTTAAAAAAACTTATTGTCAGCATCATTCTTCCTCATAGTAGACTGATACACCATTAGAGTTCTACTCTAGAGATTTGCAATTATGTTTAATATATGATTTAAAAAATTATAAGAGAAGTAAAATCACTCACAATTCTCACAGACCCATAGCCCTCTAGAGAATCTCAGATTATTTGTGAATGTCCCACAAACTTCACAAACTCCTTTTACCTTCTTTTTCTTTAATTCTTCTCCTCCAGGATGAATTCTCAACCATTCAATTTTGTCGAGAAGAAAATTTGGGAGAACCCTCAAAATATCTTTCATTGTAACTATTCCAATGACTTCTTTTTTTTCTAAGTTAACAACAGGTATTCTTGTTATATTATTCATCAACATCTTATCAGAGATATGTAAAAGTTCATCATCTGGAGAAACATATATAACAGGACTTGCCATTATTCCTTTGACTTTTATTTTTGCACTCTTATTTTTCGCAACAGCTTTTCTCACCATATCCATTTCTGTGACAATTCCTAGTAGTTTAGTGCTTCCAACAACAAGAACATTTCCTATCCTATACTTCTCCATTTTCTTTGCAGCTTGCTGTAAGGTGGTGTTTGGAGAAACTTTAGCTACGTCTATTGTCATTACATCTTTTACTTTCAACCTTTTCCTAAAAAATGGTCTTCTCATAAGTATAATAAAAGTAATAATAAAGGGGATAAAAGTTAATTAACAATTGTCGAAGTTAAACACGAGTTTTCTATTCCAATCTTTATAGATAAAGTCCCAAGAAAGCTACCGACTTTTAGTCGTGTAGATGAATTGGGTTTAGGATAAGAGTATTTAAAGTTTTTTTATTAATATTATTATGAAGAT
>JAGXOK010000052.1 GCA_023659935.1 Candidatus Aenigmarchaeota archaeon LH_S6
GGTAAGGTGCTTATACAATGAAAAGACCAACGAGATTTAGGCTATATGTCTAAACGAAATTTCAAAATCAAAAAATAAAATAGAGAGAGAAGGAAACATAACTTTTGTTGAAGTAATTTCTCCCTACAATATAAAATCAATTATTGCAAGTCATATTCTGGAGAAAAATAAAAATGTGATTGTTGTTTCTTATTCAGCATTTGAAGATTCTTGCAATATCAGCATAAGAACAGATACAGAAGTAAATATTGGAAAAATTGTTAAGAAGATTGCAGGACTCTGCGGTGGAGATGGTGGAGGCCACAGAAAAGCTGCAGGAGCAAAAATAGAAAAAAAGAAATTAAGTGTTTTTAAAGAAGAGTTTATCTCTGAGGTTGAGAAAATAGAATAAAAAGTTAAAGCAACAAAATAAAAAAATTATTTCTTCGCAACCGAAAGTTCAATTGATTTTTTGTCAAACTTCCCAAACTTCTTTTCTCCATGTTCGATTGCCGCAACTGCTAATTTTTTTGCATTTTCTTCATTAAGATTATCTTTATAATTTTTTTCCAGGTAATATTGTGCTTCTTTTTCTCCTCTACCCATAGTTTTTGCTTTCCATCTGGATAATGTTCCTGAAGGAGTTATTTCATATAGAGTACTTTCCTTATTAACACCACCTAACAAAATAGATACTCCATAAGGTCTTACTCCACCCATCTGGGTAAACAACTGCATTCTATCAGCAATTTTTTTGGCAAGAACAAAAACGTCTACTGGCTCACCATAAGTTAGTTTATTTATCTGAGCCTGAACTCTTAAGAAACCTATTAAAATTCTTGAATCTCCTCTGTGACCACATGCAATTGCTCCAAGATGCTCATCAATTTTTGAGACTTTACCAAATTTTGAATATAATTGCAGAGGATTCATTGGGGAATAAGCTGCAAGAACAACACCCCCTTTAAAGACAATACCAACAGTAGTTTTTCCAAGTTTAACTGCCTGCGAAGCATATTCAACCTGATAAATTCTTCCTTCAGGAGAAAATATAACTGCTGCCCGATCATAACCCATCTGTGTAGGTAGATCCATTTCAACCATAATATAACACTTAATTATTTAAATAAGAAATAAATTTGTTTTATAAAGTTTTAGCTGGGGAATTATAATTTCCGGGTTTTATCTAAAAATTCTGTTAATTTTTTTAGAAAAAGTTTTCTATTTTTCTGAACCTGTTCTGGAAGTTCCTGTATCTTTCGTTTCTTCCATTCTATGGGATTTTTACTTTCAAAGATTTCTAGAGGGACAACACAAATTTTCATTTCAGATTTTCCATCCCAGTTTTCATTTACAACAAATCCTAACTTTTTTAGTGGCTTATCCCATGTTGCATCTACTATAATCCATTTCTTATCAACTAGAATTTTTAAAAAATTATGGGGGTCAATAATTTCAGTTC
>JAGXOK010000053.1 GCA_023659935.1 Candidatus Aenigmarchaeota archaeon LH_S6
GTTGTACATGAAGAGATAAAACCAGAAGAATATTTATCTCAGGTTTCATGCGATTATGATGGAATCCTTATCCTTTTTTTAATTTCTTTAATTCTTTGTTTCTCCGCTGGTTTTATTGTTAGTAAATTATGATTCTTCCGAATATAATAATTTCAATTCCTCTTTTTAATTTAATTTTAATCTTTTTTTGTATTCTTATTGCTACTATAGGCTACTTTAAAAAAATCCTTGACTTTAAATCCATGCTCTTTACCAGTTTTTTTGCTGTTTTTTTCCTTTATTTTTTCCCTTTATACTGGTTTGCTTCCCTATTAATTCTATATATAACTACCTGTTTTGTAACTCAATACAAAAGAGAGTACAAGATGGTTGCTCACAGGAAAGGAAGAGAACTAAAAAACCTGATTAGCAACCTTCTCCCTTCTCTGTTATTTTCTTTTGTTTATTTATTCTTTCAAAATCCAATAATTTATTTTGCTTTTCTCTGCGGGATTTCCTGTGCCTGCGCTGACACTCTCGCATCAGAGATAGGACAATTAAGTAGGAAAAATCCTAGGTTGATTACAACTTTTGAAGAAGTTAAAACCGGAACTGAAGGGGCAGTTTCTCATTTGGGGTGGGGAGTTGGCTTTATCGGTGCTTTAATAGTTTCTCTTCCTTCTCTTTACTTCAGTACCAGTTTCTTTGTTTTGGCAATAATAGTTGGTTTCCTTGGATGTACTATTGATTCTTTTATTGGAGCAAGATTTGAAGTAAAAGGAAAATGTTCTAATAAAACAACAAATCTGATTGCAACAACTTCTTCAAGTATTCTTGGTTTGATTATCTTTATTCTTCTTTTAAGTTAACCATCTGGTTAACTTTGAATTTGTTTAATAAATGCTTTGTTTTTTAGTTTTTTGTCAAAGAGCCATAAACCGAGATAGGCACCTATTGCTGCGAGTACAGCATATACAAGCATAAAAATTAGCATGGCTGACTGGATTTTTTCTACTCCAGGTAAGTTCAAAATAGTTAATAAAATATACATAGTTGGAATGGAAACCGAAAAGGATATTGCAGTAGCAGGGATATACCCAATCTTTTTTTTCTATTTGATAGTACAACACTAATATCAAATAATATCCCTATAACTAAAACAAGTATAATTTTGTAAAGTCCGGGTGGTCCTGCGGAAGGTGTAGGTACTGAGAATATCCCAGAAACCAGTAATATAAGTGTAGCAGAACCAAATTTTTTTACAGATAAAGTCCCAAGAAAGCTACCGACTTTAGTGAGGGTAGATGAATTGGGTTTAGGATAAGAGTAGTTAAAGTTCTCTGTATATATTTATGGAGTTCTTTCTCTATAGCTGTGCTGGAGAAAGGTTAAAA
>JAGXOK010000054.1 GCA_023659935.1 Candidatus Aenigmarchaeota archaeon LH_S6
CTTATTGATTCTCTTTGTTTCTGCTTTCAAGGATTTTACTAAATCAACATCTGTGAGTTTTTTCTGGATTAAAGTTGAAACTAAAGTAACAAAAACCGCAACTATCGTAACAATAAAAACCTCCATAATAAAAAATAATTAATTATTAAATGAACTTCAACAAAGCAATAGAAAAAGTTAGAGAATCAGATAAAATACTTATTGTTTCACATTATGATTGTGACGGTCTATGCTCAGCCAAAATTTTATCAACTGCCCTGAAAAAAGAGGGAAAAGAAGTAAAAGTAAAGATTGCAAAGGAAATTTCAGAGGATTTAGTAGTAGAAGATGATTATGAAAAAGATAATTTTGATTTGATTATATTCTCAGATTTGGGTTCAGGATCTTTAAATTTGCTTCCCAAAGACAAAAATATTTTAATACTTGACCACCATATTCCTGAGAGAGGGAAAATTCCAGAAAATATAATTCAGATAAACCCTTACTTGGAAGACAAAGAATTCTGTGGTGCTGGGCTATGTTATCTTTTTGCTTCTAAATTGGACAAAAACCAAGAGTTAATAGATTATGCAATTGTTGGAGCAATTGGGGATAACCAGTTAGAAACAGGAGAAAACAAAAAACTGTTGAAAGAAGCAGAGAAGATAGGAAGACTTAAAATAGAAAAAGGTCTAGAACTATTTGGCCATCTTAATAGACCTATACACAATTCTCTAAATAATTCAAAATTACTTCCATTGAAGGACTGCTCTGAGATTGTTCAGTTCCTTTCAGACCTAGAAATTAATTTTAATCATAAGGGGAAAATAAAGAGTTATTATGAGCTGTCAAAAGATGAAAAAGAGAGATTATCTCTTGGAATTATAAAAGAGAGAATTAGAAATAACTTGGACCAGCCTGAGAATATTTTTTCAGATATTTATATTTTAACAAATCAACCCAGAGAGTTGATGGATGCCCTTGAATTCTCAACAATTTTAAACGCTTTTGGAAGACTTGAAAAATTTGATGAGGCTCTTGAAGTGATGAACGGAAACTTAGAAAAATTATATAAGGTGATGGCAGAATACAGAAGAAAACTTGCAACCTATCTGTCTTGGACTTCAGAAAATATAAACAATTTCCCACAGACAGAAAATATTTTATTTATAAACGCTAAAGAAAAAATAGATGAGAATATGATTGGGACAATAACTTCAATCTTGATAAATACAGGCACCAACAAAAAGATTGTTGTAGGTCTAGCATCTGCAGAAGAAGGAATAAAAATTTCCACAAGGTCAAAACTTCCAGAGATTGATTTAAATGAGATTGTAAATAAAATTTGTGAAAAAGTTGAGGGG
>JAGXOK010000055.1 GCA_023659935.1 Candidatus Aenigmarchaeota archaeon LH_S6
ATTGTATGATGCTCATTACCTTCAACATATTTTCTCCAGTTATGTCCATCTGAAGATTCTTCCTTTATTTGATAATTTGTATCTAATGGGTAAATAATCGGTGCATGAACAAAAAGAGTGGTGGAAAAAGGTACAGCTAACCATAAATCCTTACCTTCTGCTGGCTTAACTTCATCAAAATAACTGTCTATTTCCATGAATTTATCTTTATTAAAATATAAAAAATAATTTATAAACAACTCAACTCTTTGGTTGCTATCACAAACATTACATGACTCCAACATAAAGAAGAGATAGATTTCTGAATTTTGTTGTCAAATACAAAGAGAGAAGAAATGGGTTCAGCAAATCAAAGTTGGAGTGCAGGTATGTTACTTTATGCTTATTATTGCTGAGTTTTGATAAAGAATCCCCTTAGTTCTGTGGCGTGGAGTTTTATTTTCTTAAACATTATTCATTTTATAATTTGGAATAATTATATGAACCAAAGAATTAAAGAAAATACACAGATAATTACCCTAATTTTAATTTCATCTTTAGGAGTTATAGCAGGTTCTTTTATAGCACCAATTGAAGTCAGGTTTATCCAGTCTCTTGTTTCTAATCCTATTTTAATAGGTCTTACTTTCTCAATAGGAACTTTTTTCATGTTTATTTTTTCTGTGTATCTTGGAAGAAAAAGCATAATTATCGGAAAAAGAAGAATTTTATTTATAGGTCTTTTAGCAGGAATCTTTTATCCATTTATCTATGCCACATCTCTAAATGTTTTTCAGTATATGTTTGGAAGGGTTGCGTGGGCTTTGGCTTGTGTAGCTTCAGGGCCTATGGTAATCGCTTTATTTCAGGATATAATATCAAAAAGAAAAAATATTGCTGAACTTTCAGGATGGTTATTTTCAGTCAGGTCAATAGTGGGGACAACCGGTGCAGTGGCGGGCGGCTTTATTGCAGATTTTTATGGGTTGAGGATGCCTTATTATTTAATATTCGTGGCTTATTCACTTTCTATTTTACTTTTCTTAAGTTTTATAAACTCAATGGAATATAAAAAACCGAAGGTTAGACCACAAAAAATTTCGGTGAGTTTAAAGGATATAATTTCAAATCCATTTCTTTTTTTGAGGTTTTTTACTGAGGGTATAACACAATCTCATTGGGCAATGGAGCCAATGCTTTTCCCTTTAATTTTATATGCTATAACCGGAACAAATGCTGCTGCAGGGATTGTTTTTGGAGCTATGGGTGTTCTTGCGATGGTATCAAATCCATTAGTTGGAAGATTTATAGATAAAACTTCTCCACTTACCGGACTAAAAATAGCATTTATTTTATAT
>JAGXOK010000056.1 GCA_023659935.1 Candidatus Aenigmarchaeota archaeon LH_S6
TTTGCAAGGAATGTTTCAAGAGAGAAAATTATGTTGTGTGAGAGGTTAGGAATAGAGGAAGATAAGTTTTTTGAAATTGGAATAAAAGGATTGCAATCTATTTCAAAAGAACTTGATATATGAGGGTAATAAAAACCAACTGGTATGTTTTGACAGGAGGTCCCTGCTCAGGAAAGTCCAAGACTCTGGAATATTTAAGTAGTCTGGGCTACTTTACTTTTCCTGAACTTGCAAGAGTTTTAGTAGATGTAGAAATCGCAAAAGGCAGAAAAATTGAAGAAATTAGAAAAGATGAGGAAGAATTTCAAAACAAAGTACTGCCAATGAAAATTAAGCTTGAAAGTAAAGTAGACCCAAAACAAATAATATTTTTTGACAGGGTATTCCTGATTCTATTGCATATCTCAAAAATATTAAAGTAAACACAAAAAAGGCTCTTGAGGAATCAAAAAAAAGAATATACAAAAAGGTATTTTTCTTGGAATCCTTTCATTTCAAGGAGGATTATGCAAGAATAGAAGATAAAAAAACCGCAGAAATAATAAGCAAACTGATATTTGAAACTTATACAACTTTAGGGTATAGATTAGTTAGAGTTCCTGTTATGAGGACAATAGAAGAAAAGGGTAAGTTTATTTTGGATAGATTATGAGTTATGGCACAAATTTTGGTTTTTGGGGATAGTATTGCTTATGGAATTTGGGATAAAAAAGGTGGCTGGGTTCAAAGATTGAGGGAATTTTTGGATGAAAAAACTTTGTCTGACTCAGAATTAAAACATATAATTTATAATCTTGCAGTTAGCGGAGCTACAACAGAAGACTTATTAGAAAGATTTAAATTTGAAATGAAACAAAGAATAGGTGAAGAAGAAACAATAATTATCTTTGCTATTGGGATAAATGATTCTCAATTTCTCCATAATGAAAGAAGATTCAGGATTTTGCCTGAGGAATCTAGAGAGAACCTTCAAAAATTAATAGACTTTGCCAAAAAATTTTCTTCAAAAATTGTTTTTGTTGGTATAACCCCTGTTGATGAATCTAAAACAACATCAATTCCTTGGAATACAAACAAATCCTATAAAAATGACTATATTAAAAAATATAATGAAATTATAAAATCTGTTTGTGAGAAAAATAAGGTTTGCTTTATTGAAATTTTTGGGGATTGGATAACTTTAGATTATAAGAATCTACTGAAAGATGGTCTGCATCCAAATTCAGACGGACATAAGAAAATATTTGAAACTGTGAAGAGTTTTTTTTTGATAAAGAGTAAAATAATTTAAGTA
>JAGXOK010000057.1 GCA_023659935.1 Candidatus Aenigmarchaeota archaeon LH_S6
CTTTATCAGAGCAGTAAAAGGAAGTTGGAAAGTTTGTTGAGTGGAGTATTGAATTGTATGAGAAAATTGGGAATATTAGGAAAGTAGTTAAAACCGCTATGGAAGGTTTATATTAAAAAGGGCAAACTTTTATAAATAATCATTTGTATCTTATATCAAGGAAATGAGTTGAGCAGGGGGTGCATGGATCATAAGCCCTAATCAATCTTTCAAGGAAATGTTCTAGATCTTTTTTAGGCACAGAAGGTATGAACTCTGTTGCAGAATCCTCCATACTTTTCAGATTTTGAGCAGTTGGTGTGATTATGTTAGCATATTTCACTTTTCCATTTTTTCCAATTTTGTAATGGTGAACTAGAATCCCTCTTGGAGCTTCAGTTACGCTTATTCCTTCACTTTCTTTATACTTAAAATCAACATTCTTTTCCCTCAATTTCAAATTTTCAATAATCTCTATAGCTCTTTCAATGCAATAATAAACTTCAATTGTTTGTGCAAGATTGTTGGAGAATGGTGAGTTTAATTCCAAATTTTTCAAATATTTTTTTATTTTTGCTGGCAAGTTATCTCCATTATTAATCAACCTAGAGAGAGCACCCACCATATAACTTTTGTTGTTGAACTCAGAGAATTTTGCTGTGGAATAATCAACTTCGTATTCCTTTAGGAATTTTCCATACTCTTTTGCGGAAAAGTCAAAACTATCTGCGGTTAAGTCTCCCTTAAGAACTTCATAATTTTTATTTCCTTTCAAGGAGATGTGCCTGGTTTTCTTTTTGAATTTCAAGTCCTTTTTGTTTTCTGAAAAAACTTTAATTGCTTCCAAAGCATTTTTTCTTGCTTCTTTTAAATTTTTTAGAAGTGTGTTCAGATCCTTTCTTCCAGGGAATTTAGTGAAACCACCAATTTTAGGGGTTAATGTATGTACCTCCCTGCCACCAACAACTTTAACAATTTCCTTACTTACTTTTTCTAATTTTAGTCCTTTATTGATAAGATTTTTATAGTTATTTGTCATTTCAAATATATTATCATGTTCTTTTATATCTGGAAGAACCATGAAGAACAAGTGCAACACGTGGCTGTTCATTAAGGAACCTAAGTTTAGGAGTTCTCTCAACATTTCTATCTCTTTCCCTACTTTTACATTCAGAGCATCCTCAATAGCCATTATTCCTCCTAATTTGTGAGGTACATGGCAAATACCACAGATTCTGCTCACTAAATCAGGTATTTCCTCTACTTTTTTTCCGATTAGGATTTTTTCAAATTTTCTTGAGGATTCATATATAT
>JAGXOK010000058.1 GCA_023659935.1 Candidatus Aenigmarchaeota archaeon LH_S6
TGTGAATGCTCTGTTGAAATTGGATAAAATATTGGGTGGAGGATTCTATTACAGAACAAAAAGGGAAAACACGAAAATCATAGCAATTAACTGCACCAAAGCTGGGGAAAATTGTTTCTGCACAAGTTTAGGGGATGACCAGTTAAAGGAAGGTTTTGATTTGTTATTAACAGATGTTGGAAAAGAATTTTACATAAAGATTGGGAGTGAGTGGGGCAAAAAATTGATGAAACACAAAATCTTCAAGAGAGTGGAAAACTCGTTCAAGAAAACTTTTTTTGAATGCAAGAGATTTTTCTTAGCAAAAGATTTAGACAAAAAAATAGAAAGAAATTTCAACACAAAGATCTGGGAAAAGCACTTCAAGAAATGTTTTTCCTGCACTGCCTGTTCAGTAGTCTGCCCTATGTGCTATTGTTTTGATTTAGTACAAGTTCCAAAATCTGAAAATGAAGGCAAAGTAAAAAAATTCTGGAGTTCCTGCTTGTCAAAAGAATTTTCAAGAGTTGCAGGAGATTTTATTTTCAGAGATAAAAGAGTTAATAGGGTGAGGCAATTCCTAAGTCACAAATTCTTATATGGAAAAAAACATTATGATGAATTCTTGTGTGTTGGTTGCGGCCGTTGCATATCACATTGTCCTGTAGGAATTGACTACGAAAAGTTTTTAGAGGAAATAAAATGAAAATATATACACCAAATATTGGGAAAATCAAAAAAACAATAAAAGAGACAGAGGACACGAAAACTTTTCAAATAGAACTAGAAAACAAAATTTTAAGAGAACATTTCTATTTTGACCCAGGTGAATTTGTCTTAATCACAGTTTTCGGTGTTGGGGAAGCACCATTCTCGATCTCCTCCTCCCCTTTCAACAAAAATTATTTTGAGATAACTGCAAGAAAAACAGGTAATGTAACAAATGCTCTTTTCAATCTTAAAGAAGGGAATAAAATAGGTGTTAGAGGACCTCATGGTAAAGGATATTCAATGGATGAGTTTGAACACACAAATATTATACTTATTAGTGGGGGTTGTGGACTTGCCCCTCTGAAATCACTAATCGAATATATAATACAAAAGAGAGATTGTTATAACAAACTAACCTTGCTTTATGGAGCCAAAACACCTCAAAATATTATTTACGAAAAAGAAATTTCAAAATGGAAAAAGATCAAGAATTTTGATGTTCATTTAATTGTGGACAAAGGTAATAAGAAATGGAAAGGTAACGTAGGAG
>JAGXOK010000059.1 GCA_023659935.1 Candidatus Aenigmarchaeota archaeon LH_S6
AATTAATTCCTTTTAAATTAAATGTTTCATTAATTTTGTACTCCTTACCATTTATGTAACTTATAGTTTCCTCTAAATCTTTTGGAGAAATAGAATATTTTGAATTTTTATCTTCTCTAACTAAATGCAACATAAATATCAGCCAGTAGTTATTAGCTTTGGCTTCATCAACCCAACCTTTTATTTCTTCAATACTGGTTGAATTAACAATCCAGATAGACTTTAATTTGTATCTATCTATATTTGATATAGAATTGAAACCCCATATAGAGGGTCTTACAGAACTATAATATCTCTTTGCTATCTCTTCTATTTCATTATTATATTTTCCATAAGGTATTGATAAGGAAGTTACATTAAATCCTTGTTCAATTAAAGTTTCCTTTGATGATTTTAATTCTTTAGTAATTGAAGATGAGTCTAATTCTGTTAAGTCTAAATGATTGATAGTATGGCTCCCAATTTCAAAACCATTTTTTTGTAATTCTCTAATTTGACTCCAATTCATCAATTTTTGATTTTCAAATTCCTTACCAACTAGTCCAGTTATAGTATAAGAAGTTGCAGAAATATTGTTTTTTTTGAAAATTGGTAAGGCATTTGTAAAAATATCTTCATATCCATCATCAAAAGTAAATGTTATATAAGTTTTGTTATAAACAATTTTTTCATTTATAATTCCTTCTAACTCCTGAAGTGTTAAGAACTTATTATATGTTTTTCCATTTATTATAAGTGCTGGTGTTGTTGTAACACCATGTAAATTTTTGATGGTATCTAGAAGTGGATTGTCTATTCCATAATCCAAACTATAAATTGTTGTTAAATTGTATTTTCCAGATAGGGCGTCTAGAACATAACCTTGAGCAATACACTCATCGCAGGGATGGGAATAAAAGTAGATAATTAAAGGATAGGAGCAATTACATTTTTCTTTTAATTCCTTAAAGAACAGATATTCGCGGATCTGGTAGAGGTGGTACCTTTCTTTTTCAATTAAAAGTTCTGGATTTTTTGGTCCAAGTTTTTCTTCAAGGTCATAAACCTTATTTCCAAGCTCCTGCCTTTTTTTGAAGAACTCTTTAAATGAGAGGTTACAAATTTCTTCGTCTGAAAGGAGAGAATAAGAGAGTTCATAACCCATCATCTCTGAAAGGATTTTTTCTTGAGACTGCCTTACTTCAGATAAATTATAGGAGGAGATTGCCTGTCCAAGAAATATACCTAATAGAAAA
>JAGXOK010000005.1 GCA_023659935.1 Candidatus Aenigmarchaeota archaeon LH_S6
TCATCGTTGGAAGCCACTTCCAAAAATCAATTTGGTGGTGGAGGATGTCACTATTTCTGTTTGCAACATGAGTATAAATTTGTGTTGTTTGTAAATTTTTATGGCCTAATGATTGCTTAATATATCTTATATCCACTCCTGCTTCAAGTAAGTGAGTGGCAAAACTATGTCTAAAACTTCGTGGTCTTGGCTTTTTTTGCTTATTCCTGCTTTTTAGTAGCATTTTTGACTATTTGTTGGACTGTTCTCTCGCTATATATTCTTCCTCTTTCTGAAATTAAAATTAAACTATACTTCTTTGTTCTGTTTTCTTCCAAAATTTGTTTTAATTTCTTGTGTAAGAAAATAACTCTTTCCTTTTCTCCCCTCGTTTTTTCAAGTTAATTATGACATTTAACAAAAACAAAGTAAAAAAACATTTTACAGCCTCTGCTTTAATTATTAATAAAGAAGGAAAAATATTATTAGTCAACCATAAAAAATTGGGTGTGTGGCTTTATCCAGGAGGGCATATTGAGGAAGGAGAAACTCCAGATGAAACGGTTGTACGTGAAGTTAAAGAAGAAACTGGTTTGGATTTAAAAATAATTGGTAGCAGAGACAATAATTTATCTGACTCAGAGACAGATGTTTCTGTTTTATATCAACCTTATGTTATATTATGTGAAAAAATAAATGGAACTAATGAACACTATCATATAGACTTAGTTTATTTATGTGAGATAAAATGTGAAGATAATATTGAGCTATATTATAATCATAGAGAATCTCGCAGTATTAGATTTTTTGGATTAGAAGATTTAGATAATATAAAATTGTTTCCTAACTTTAGAAAACTGATTGAGAAAGTACTAAGAGAAAGGGTATAATATTTATTTTAGATGCCCGAAAATTGACTCTCACAAAAATAGAAATTTTGCTCGGCACTTCCGTGTTTGCCTAACAGCCGTTTTACGGAAAATTTACGCTTCGCCTAAAACCAGCCCTCTATGCATTTTATTAGAGAGCAAGAGATATTGCAAGGATGTATTTAGTGGGGTTTCGTGAACTCAAGGGGACGCTGCGCTCTCGCTTCGCTCATGGCGTTGAACAGCGCTTATATTCAATCCGCCTACGCCTGCCTTAATAGAATTTTTGCTACTTTTTCTAGTTCTTGAGAAGAGAGTTTAATTCTTGATTCTTTATTTCGTATGTAATTACATAATTGATTAACTTTGAAAACAGGAACAGTTGGATTATTGCAACGCAAAATTACATTATCATGGCTAAAAACTACCATTCCCTCAACCCATAATCTTAATGATTTATTAAATATTTTTTTTGACTCAATATACTGCTTTAATTTTAAAGCATTTCCTTTCACTTGTTTACTTGGACTTTTTATTTCGTGTTCTTCGGGGATCTCCCATGTATCTTTATATTTATACCAATTATCTCCCTCACATCTAATTTCTCCTTCAAAATTTTTTGTTTCTATAATGAATATTCCATTAGTTCCTAAAACAACATGGTCAATATTTCCATAACACTTTGGTAAATTCACATCATTAATAAGATAATATGAATCTGGCAAATTTTGGAGGGCTTCTATAATTATCTGTTCCCCTTGTAACCCCTTACTATAATTTAAATAAGATTTAAGGAAAAACCCTCCAATTGGTAACGAAATAATAAAGATAAAAATTAGTGTAAAATTTGTAATCAAAAATAGTGTAAAATTTGTAATCAAAAATGAGACTAAAAGTCCAAGTCCACCAATAGCAAAAAATATAATTGAAATATTTCTATGTAATTTTGCTTTCTCTTCCAAGTATGTTCCTGTTTTCTGAAGATTCTTCATATTATTAATTGTAAATTTTCTTCTCTTTAATAACTTTCTGAACGGCAGGCCACAGCGGACTTTGATTTTTTTGCCTTCGACATTGTTGCACTAAAACTCAATCCTCACTACGTCTGAAAAACTAACAGTGATTTAACGGAAAATCCTTGCAGGAATTTCTCCAAATTTCCTAATTCTCTATGTGCTATTTCAGTTGTTGGAAATCTACAAGTGGGAATCGCACATATAGGTCCTGCTTCTACTAAGATTTGTCTTTTCAATTCAGCAGAAATATCCGGTCTATCACTCATTTTATCATACCAAAAAAACTTTTATTCAACAAAATCTTAAACCTGTTTGCTCTTGCTTCTTTCCAGAAGAAGAAAGTAAAACTCTCGGGAATCCTTGCTAGAATTGAGAAAATTTTTTACAATATTTATGTAGCTTTTTCCTGTTTCAAAACTATATTTCCGCAACTTTATCTCTTCAATGAGCTTTCCAATAAAAATCTCGCTAAATAGGCGTTAAATCCAATTGAGTTTGAGTTTTCGTCATCAAACACGAAGTGCCATCTAACTAAAGAATAAAAGGGCGAATTCTGACTATTTAGTATATCTTTTTAATCCACCATATCTAGTAATTGATGGACTTCCCTTTCATTGTAGAAGATGTGGTAAATACTTTTGTCCAAAACATAGACTTCCAGAAAACCATAATTGTCCTGGTTTGAAACAAGGAAACATATCTGAAAATTTAAGTGATAAAAGGAAAAAGTATCCCTACAAAAAGGCTAAAAAACATTATTATGATGTTGATGAAGAGCATAAAAAAGAAAAAGCAAAAGAATTCTTTAATTCTGCTAGGAGAACATATTATAGAATAAAAAACACTCTATTAAGCCCTTTTAGAAAATTCTCTTTTGAGAATTTATTCAAGGGTTTTTTCAAACTTCCTCTCCTTATTGGGTTGTTAATAATTTGGCTAATTATTTCAAAAATAATAAATAGCATCTTTTTAGAGATTGGTTATAGTATTGAACCCTATGGATTTTTATCATTCATTTTATTTTATGCCATTCTATTCTTTGCACCAATCTATTTGGTTTATAGGTTCTTTACAGATATGCCTCATTATAAAAAATTCTCATATATTCTTGGTGGAATATTAAGCCTAATTGTAATTTCATATGCTTTAAGCTGGGCTATCCCTCAAATTCCAGATACGACCTTTGAAAGAGAATTTTACATTCCGAATAGTGCAAGTTCAATAGAAGTAGAGATGAATGAATATCAATACTTATTTTACACTTCATTAAATAAAGCCCATTTTATGAATTGGATTTCTCAATTTACTATCTTTGATAAATATATTTTCAAAAAAAATCTCCCAGCAGATATTATTCAATCTCTCAAAGAAAAATACCCTTCAAAAACTGATGACCAACTTGTTAGAGATGTTGTTTCTTTAGTACAAAATCTTGATTATGATTATTCTAAATTAGATAGCCTTAGTTTTCAAGTTAGATTTCCATATGAAACTTTATATGAGGAGAAGGGTGTTTGTATTGAAAAGTCTTTGTTACTATTAAGATTATTGAAAGAACTTAATTACAATACTGCACTTCTAACTTTTTATGGTGCAAATCATGCAGGAGTAGGAATCCAATGTAATAAGCCAAATTATGAGGAATTTTGTTTCATTGAATCTACGAATTCTTTTGCTGTTGGGGAAGTTACTCCTGATCTAAGAGGAGAAAGTCCATCAATTACTAGATATGGTGGATTAAAAAGATATACTAAATAGTCAGAATTCGCCCTTTTATTCTTTAGTTAGATGGCACTTCGTGTTTGATGACGAAAACTCAAACTCAACTTCTTCGGGCTTTCAGCCCTCGACAACGTTGCACTAAAACTCAATCCTAACTACGTCTGAAAAACTAACAGCAATTTAACGGTTTCGCTCGGTTGCACTCACTCTGCTCGTACTTCTCTTAATAGCGATGTTATGTGCAATATTACTCGTGGTGCCTCGCTTATCCAATCCCATTTGAAGTTATAGCAAATTTTATATACTATTTAATACAATTTTATAATATTATGTTAAAAGAATTACTTACTCCAAAAAAGAACAAAATTTTATTAGTCATTCCTTTTGCAATTCTGTTTTGGTTCTTCCCTATCATAAGTAGAAGTATAATTGCAATTCCGTCCATTAATGTTTCATCATTAATTTTTTCTTTAATAATCAATCTTGCAATTGCATATCTTTTTAGCTGTTTAATAATTAATAATTTAAACAACAAGAAAAAATTAATTCTAGTTATATGCATCATACTTGCGATTTATTTGTTGATACCAAAAGTTACTTCTTTTTATCTTGGTGATATGGGGGGAAAAACCAAAACCAACTGTGATTGCTATGGAATCGACTGGAGTGTAAGTTCATGCTGTCATTCTTCTGTTAATTATTGTATTGGAATTTGCAAAAGGAATGAAGATACAAGTTCTTGGGATTGGGGAGGATAATTTATCACTCGGCAACTCTGCGTCATACTGTCGGTCGCTTTGCTCCCTCGTTCGCCTTGCAGGAATTTCTCCAAATTTTTGCTAACGCAAAAACTTCTCTTAATCACGATGTTATACAAACAAAAACTCTACTCCTAATTCAAAGCCAACTACAGGGTTTTCAAGTTTAAAATTTTCTAAAACTTGTGGAGAAATTTCACCTATCACACCAACTTCTTTGTTATTAACGAGAATTTTCGCAACTCTTCCTTCAATAAATCTTGAGTCAAAAATCTTTTTCAATTTGTAGTTTGTTTTCAGATTTGAAAGGAAAGATTCCAGGACAGAAGAGATTTCCTCATACCCAACTGAAGAATTAGTTATCATAGAGGAAAGAATGATTTTTTCCTTGTCTTTTCTAACAACCTTTCCAACCTCAAACACTTTCTGTGGTAGTTCATGATGTTGATTCTTTGAGAAGAAATCCAGCAGAGGAGGGATTAAGCTGGTTCTGATTTCCGTGTAGTTTTGGGAAGCTGGATTTCTGATACTGCACAGTTTTTCCTCTCTTTCCATCTTCTCGTTTTCTTCTTTTTTGTTGGTTAGGATAAATGATAAGATTTGTTGGAAACCTAAACCAATCATTACTTCTTCAACAACTTTCGAGAGTTTTTCCTTTTTGTTCTCTTCTCCAACAGTAAATATTTCCATTCCTTGAGGATAAATATTGTTGTAACCAAAAGATATTGCTATGTCTTCTATCACATCTCTTTCATCAAAAATATCATACCTGTAAGGAGGATAAACACATTCTATAAATTTGCCTTTTTGAGAGCACTCATAACCTGCCCTTCTTGACAAAGTCAAGATTTCCTTGTCACCCAAATTCAAGCCTAAGATTTTTCTCGTGTTTTCAGTACTTATTTTTGTTCTTCCTTTATCCATTACAGGATGTATTAATTTCTTATTTTTGTATTTGGTCTTCACTCTCTCAATTTTCCCTCCTCTCTCAGCAAAATCCAAAGCAAGTGAAAGTAAAGTTAAATTAACAAGTTTCTCATCTGTTCCTGTAACATCAATGAAAATGTTCTTTGTTTCTGGGTTTATTCTTCCCAACTTGTTTGAATTAATTATAGGTGGCATGGATATAACCTCTCCTTTTTTGTCAATTAAAATTGGTATTCCTTTCTTTACTAAGTGCTTATATTTTTTTCCTTTTTCATGTTTTTCCAATACTTGTTTAGGTGTCATTGATTCATTGTGTTCAAGAGGAACAAATCTTATCTTTTCTGTTCCTAATTTGTATTCAATGTTTGGGGTAATTAAATCAAAATTTGAGATTCCTATTGCTATTTTTTCTCTTTCCCTGCCTAACAAAGAATGTAATCTCTCTTGTTTCTCCATCAGTTCCTTTATTGCTTCATCATTTAATTTAACTCCTTTAACCACGCAACAAGCAATATAAGGTCTTACTTTTTCCATCCCTCTACCAACAGAAACTTCAATATTAGAATCCTTATAACCCATTTTGGTTTTCAAGTCTAGATGGAGTTTTATTTCTCTTGCTATTCCTTCCACGCTCCACAAGTCAGCTCTGTTAGTGTCTTTCATATCAACTTTTAAAGTATCATCATTAACTTCTTCTAGCTCCCCTTTACAAAACATTAGTAACTCATCTAATCTATCTATAGATAGGTCTCTACCAACCAGTTTTTCTAGCTCCTTCTTTGAAATTTCAATCTTTGGCATAGTAAAATGTGTCTCTCAACCATTTAATATTATAAGAATAAAGCTCCCTAATATCATTTATTCCAAGCTTGAACATTGCTAACCTGTCTATTCCCAGACCCCAAGCTATTACTGGTTCTTTCACACCAAAAGGTCTTGTCACTTCTTTCCTGAAAATCCCTGCTCCACCTAATTCAACCCAACCTAGTTTCTTGTGCTTCGCTGATATTTGCACAGAAGGTTCTGTAAAAGGATAATAATCAGGATAGAATTTTACTTCTTTTGCATCTGCTACTTCCTCAGCAAACTTCTTTAATAAACCTAAAAGGTGACGGAAGTTTAAATTAGGGTCCACAACAATACCCTCAAATTGATAGAACTCCAATAAATGGGTTGCATCAACAACATCAGGTCTAAACACTTTCACTAAGGAGAAATATTTTCCTGGTATCTCCAAATTTTTCAGTTGCATAGCTGACAAAGTAGTTCCCTGGGAGATAAGAACATTTCTTTTTGCTTTATTGTAATCCCAACTATACTTCCAGCTTTCCTCATGTTCCTTCTTTACATCCTTTGCTAAATTTTTTTCCAACTCATCTTCCTTCATGTCAACATAAAACATATCATGGATATCTCTAGCGGAATGGGTTTGTGGCATGAACAAAGCATCGCAATTCCAAAACTCAGGTACCACTACCTTAGGTTCCATCTCCTTGAAACCGAGTCTTATCAATTTTTCCTTGACTTCATCCAAAAATTTCTTGTAAGGTTGTTTCTTTCCAGAATAAATTTTCTTCCCAGGTGCTTCCACATTATAAGGCTTAAACTTCACTTTCTTCCAATAACCTGTTTTCAATAATTCAGGAGTCAGGTTCAAAACTTGTTTTCCAGCGAGCTTCTTTGCTTTCCTTTCCCTTTCTGTTATTTTCCTCACCAAATTCCTTTTAATCAAAATTTTGGATTCCTCTTCTTTTAATTTTTCTTTTTCAGCTTTTTTTAATAGCTCTTCTAAATCATATTTTTCCTTGAGAGCCTTTTTACCTTTTTCATTTAATTTTAATTTCCCTTCTTCTATTTTTACCCAGTTGTTTTTCTTAGCCCATTGCAAAGCAATGTTGAAGTTTTCCAATTTTTTTGCTTCATTAAAGGATAGTTCTTTTTTCTGGAGTTTCTGAATTAAGTTTATTTCTGGTAATCCTTTTTTCAAATAATTTTGCCCTTCTTCAGTAAGTTCGTACATAATTATCTAAGATCAACAATATTATAGGACCCTAAATTTCTTATTCTCTTTGATTTTACAGATAAAGTCCCAAAAAAGCTACTGACTTTAGTGAGGGTAGATGAATTGGGTTTAGGATAAGAGCAGTTAAAGTTTTCTATATATATTTATGGAGTTCTTTCTCTATAGCTGTGCTGGAGAAAGGTTAAAACTTCAGAACACTACACCTGTTAAAACCGTTGGCAACAACTAAATAAGAGGTAAGGTGCTTATACAACGAAAAAGACCAACGAGATTTAGGCTATATGTCTACTCTAGGGGAGCTATTTTGGCCCTACCCAGAACTGAGGCAGAGGCCTATAAAGAAGTCAGCAGACTTTAGGGGTTCAGAGTGCGATCTCAGAATCTCCTGACTTTAGTGAGGGAAGAGTGTAAAATGGCTCAAGAAACTTATATAACCCTCCTGGATTATTTTCAAGGTCTGCCATTAATATGGTATATTTTCCTTCCCTCATGGGATAATAAATTTCTTTTGTAATAAAAATATTTTCTTTCTCTCTCTAGTATCTAGTTCCCAAAAGATTGAATAATTATTTTTAAGATCCTGCACCCCACATTTCAGCAATTCAAGACCATAACCTTTTATTGCTTCTTCTGAGGCTATAACACCAGCGGAAGGGTTATCCAATTCGCGGACAATTTCTACTGCCTCTGCTGTACTATTTGTTGTCTTTAATTCTACACCCAAGTTCCTTAGATAATTCATAGACTGACCTAATGCTTTTGGATGAGAATAAATAACCTCTAAATTTTCTTCTTCATTATCTTTTACCCCGCCAAGGCATTGGATGATGGATAATAAATTTCTTTTGTAATAAAAATATTTTCTTTCTCTCTAGTATCTAGTTCCCAAAAGATCGAATAATTATTTTTGGTATCTTTCAGTTAATGTGATATGTTAGACGTAATTAAAATGAACTCTGAAATCCCCAACCACCCACACCCTAAATTGAGAGGGGTTGCTTATAAAAAAGAAAAATCCTTCGCTTAATCTTAATAAAACAAAAGGGAAAAATAAAATTGCTTTGCAACTTTATATAATATTAGTTAAGCAGTTTCACTTCGCTACACCAAAAGATTTTTCTAACGAGCAAGTATTCTCTTTATTTTAAATTCTTAAAAACTAAATAATAAATCTGATTAATTCTTATTAACCCTGGTATTTTATCTTTCTTATCTATAGGGCAGACAAATATGCCTTGAGGTTCCATCTCCTTTGCCATAATATCAAAAAGTTCAAATGCAAGTGGAAGGTATTTTTTACCGATATAACCATCCATTATCTTTGCTATAAAAATTCCCTTATTCTTCAGGATTCTTGGAACTTCAGTTTGTAATGTAATAAGTGCCTCTGCAAATTCTTGTTCTGTCCAAAACACTTCTTCTTCATTATTTAACATTTGGTCATTTATATTGAAGTTACTGATTTTCTCTTTAAAATAATAAGGCGGGTCAAAATAAATACAATCAATAGAGTTACTTTCTTTTTTATTTAAATAATTATTAAAATCTGCCTGGATTACATCATCAAATAATTTTCTTTTATCTACCTTCATTATTTTATAATTTTCTTTCAAATCTTTCCAGGAAAGTCCTCTACCAAAGGTAATGTCTAATATAGTGCTTCCTTCTTTAACAAAAAATTTCAATATTTTCTGAAAAACAATATTTGTTGAACCCTGATAACATGTTAACATATTATAGATTGAATAAATTAGAATTTATATAACTGTTGGTAATATATAATACAATAACAAAACATTTATATACTACTTATGTCATATTAATATTATGGAAAATAAAAACAGAGAGACAACTAGTATAAAAATAAATCCTAAATTATGGAAGGAAATAAAAAAATATTGTATAGATAAGAATAAAACCATCTCTGATCTTATTGAAAGATTATTAGATGAAGAATTAAAAAAGGAAGGTTAAAATGAGTTATAAATCTGTATGGGACTTTGGAAGAGAGGGGAAAGCAAATTATAGTGTTCATGCTATTGGAGAATATCCAAGCAAAATTAGACCTATTGTTTTCGCAACAGTTGTAAATCGTTTTTCTTCAATTGGAGATACAATACTTGATCCTTTCTGTGGTTGTGGGACATTAGCAGTAGAAGCGAAATTACAAGGAAGAAACTCCATAAATTATGATATTAATCCAAATGCAATAGAACTTACTAAAAAAAAGTTAGATGCTTTAACAAAAGAAGAAATGGTCAAAGCAACAAATGAACTAATTAAAGATTTAGAAAAGGATTTTCAAAGTGTTTTAGGAAATGGTGATCTTAAATTTAAAAGTAAATTTAGACAAATTCAGGCACAAAAAGAGGTAAAAAAATTAAAAGAAAGATTAAAATTAATACAGCCGGATAATTCTGTTTTTCATAGGACAAAACATATTGTTGAAGTGAAAGATGCTAGAAAGTTAGAATTGTTAGATGAAAGTATTGATACAATTATAACAGATATTCCCTACGCAAGCATGATTAGATATTCAGATTTACCTAATGATTTGAGCACAATTGAAGATTATCCCAATTTTTTAGGAGAATTAACAACTTCATTTAAAGAGATAGTAAGAGTTCTTAAAAAAGATAAATATTGTGTTATTTTTGTTGCTGATTATAGAGTTGGTGCATCAAGGAGAATTTTACCTGTTCATTCAGATGTTATACAAATAATGCAAAAATTAGGTTTGGTATTGTTTGATACTTATATTTGGAGATATTATAGAAGTGGGGGATTTAGACCCTTTGGAAAGAGACCATTTCAAGCGATGAATATACACATTTACATCTTAGTGTTTTATAAACCTAATGGTGATGAAGAGTTGCATAAAAAAAATCGTCCTGTTAAATATAGAAAAAGATTATTGAAGAAAATGGAAAAAAACAAAGATTTATAAATTATTTCTTAAATCTATGTATTTATGAAGTCGCATGTATTTGTAGTAGATGTAGATAGCTACCCTGTACATAGGGATAGATTATTTTGTGGTGTCAAGAATCCTAATAGAATAAATGCTAGAGGAAACCCGAATTCTAGTTTTTTTGGACTTTATGCAGATATAAAGGCATTAAGAAAGGGGGATTTAGTGTTTTTTTATCAAATGAGAAAAGGAGAAGAAAAACACCTTAGAGGTTTCAGGGGTGTTTTCAAAGTTGTGAGTGATCCTTTTTTTAGTGATGAGATTATTGATGGTGTTAGTAATTCTTTTAGTAACTTAGGTTCTTTAAATAAAAAAGTTTTAGGAAGATGTCCTAAATGTGGTAGTTCAGTTTCTGATAAGCAAAAAGATGTTAAGAAAACAATTAATGGTAGGGAACGAAAGGTTACTATAAAATATTGTCAAAAATGTGGAGAAGAATTAGATTTTCATATTTTGCCAAATAGGGTATTGATAGAGCCTTTGGTTTATTATGATGATCCTATTGATGATAATACAGCGTATATTGACAGAAATTTCATAAAGAAAAAAGGTATGTTGTGGACAATGTTATTTAGAAAAACATTTGGAGCAGGAAGAGAAAGAAGCATAACCCATATATTACCAGAAGAAACAGAGAAATTATTGTTTATGTTCAAAACATTATTCAGAGAAAAAAAGATTGATACTTCCAATCATTATAACCCAGAAGTAATGAAACCTTTGATCGTACCATTAGATACTAAAGAAAATGGAGAGCTAGTTATAGAAGCCTATTTGGAAGCATGGATGATGGAGAATATTGATAAAAATATACCTGTTCTTAAAGAAATAATTGGTCCTGTCAACCAAATAGAATACATTGGAAATAATGTCCTTTATGGTATTGGCGGAGAAAAAGTAGATGTTTTAGTATTGCACAAAAAAAATGAAGAAAGATTTAAGGCGACTGTTATAGAACTTAAAAAAGGCAAATTAAAAAAACAAGATATACTTCAGATTGGAAACTATACCAAGTGGATGGCACAATTAGTTTTTGGAGATAATACTAAAGAATCAAAAAATAAAATTCAACCTGTTCTAATTGGATTTCAAACACCACAAGATATCATTAGTTTTGCTAGAAATTTTATAACAGATACTCAGTCGCCGATAATTCTAAATTATAAAGTTGGAAATAATACAATAAAGTTTGAGAGGATTCTTTAGAAAATATTTTTCTGATGCTCCTTTAGTTTTTAGAACATTTTGTCTGCTTCGCAGGATATCATTAAAAGCACTCCTTCTTTATTTTATTTAGAAATTTCGGCGGTTCCCACCGTCCTATTGTTCTTTTTAACTTCTCCGTTCACTTGTAGTTTACTCTGTCTAAATTTCTCCTACGACAAACTTCGGTTAATGCGATATGTCAACTAACTTCTTATTTTCTCTTTGGAATGATAAGTATAACAATAAAGGGTTGAAATGGGAAGGGCGTGATTTCCAACAACATCTGCTTTTTTGGGTGCAGACCTTTTGACCAATTTGGCCAATAAAGGGTTGCTTTGAACACGCGACATCATGGTCTTCAACCATGCGCTTTTGGTTTTAAACTCCCAGACTGAGCTACCTTCCCATAATCTTATTAAGATATTTTAAATTCAAAAATAACCTAAAATCTCTTTTATCTCTTCAAGCAATTCTACATCAGTCTCCCTATAGTTTTTTAATTCTCTGTAATCTTCTCTTGAAATTGGAGTATATAAAATCTCTTCTTCTTTAATTTGCCTCCCAACTATAACTCTTGGAATTGAAATTGCTGCTTGTTCACCTCTTTCCAATTTTTTTATTGTTTTTCCCTCATTTTGTATTTGTTTGACACTTCCAATGATTTTTCCTTCTTTGTTCATCAATTTTGCATCCTCTTCTAAAACTCCAGCTAAAACTTCTACTCCAACAATCGCTGGATTGCTCTGTCTGAAAACAAAACCTTTTAGCAATTTAATTTTCCCAATTTTTTTCATTCTTTGTTTTTTCTCTTCCTCTTCCTTTTGTTTCAATTTTTCTATCCATTCCTCAAATTCTTCAAATAACTTATAAATAACTCTTCCTTCAATTACTCTTATTCCCTTACTATTTGCCAAATCTCTAAGAGGGTTATCTACATTAAAACAAATTAAAACTTTATTTTCTGGAGAAACATCTTCGAGAGCAACAACGTCTTCTTTTGTTGGGGCTCCAATTTTTGCTCTTTTTATTTTAACATTTTCAAATAAATTTATCAGTGCTTCTAAACCTCCTAAACTAGAGGCTCTTAAAATAATTCCTTCACTCTGCTCTTCTATCTCCTTTGAAATCTGCTCTTTTTTCAATTCTTTTAAAACTTTCTCTTTTTCCTTTTTAGAATTAACAACCTGGAAATTAACACCTGCTAAAACATTTTCAATATTTTTTCCAATAATTTTTACTCCTGCCGCTGCATAAACCTTACCTACGCTTACAAGTTTTTTCTCTGTCCTAATATCTTGTAAAGAGCTTGGCTTCAGCAAACCCCTTATTTTTACATAAATGGGTTCAGCAAGTTCAACTAACATTTCATCTCCAACTTTCAAAGTTCCATCATATAAAATTACATCTACATTGTTGCCCAATTTTTCATCTTTTTTTAACTCCAGAATAACACCTTTTCCTCTATCAGATATTTTTAATTTATCAACTAGAAATTTTTGTGATAATCCAATCAAAATAGTAAATAAATTTGGGGTTCCTTCTCCTGTTCTTCCTGAACATGGAACAATTGCAAGCTCTTTTGTAAAATCTTTAATTTCAGAAAAGAGGGAGGAATTAAATCCATAATTTGAAAGTTCTCCTTCTACTCTATAAAACTTATCATAAAATTCTTGTTTTACATGTTCAGGTTGCTCTTTGAAATTAGTTAGAAAATCTTTACTACTATTTCTCCATCCTGTTAATCTGTCAATTTTTGTTAAGGCAACAACAAAAGGTGTTTTGAATTTCCTTAAAATTTTTAAACTTTCTTCTGTTTGGGGTTTTATCCCTTCGTTTATATCGATAGTTAAAATTGCCAGATCAGCAATTGCCCCTCCTTTTTTTCTCATTGCTGTAAAAGCCAAGTGTCCGGGGGTATCAATGAAAAGTAATCCTGGAATTTTTATTTTATCTCTTATCGTCTTTAGATATTGTGGAGCAATATCAAGTATTATAGAAATTTTAACATCTGTTGCTCCAATGTCTTGTGTAATTTTTCCTGCTTCCTTTTTTGCAACAACAGTCTTTCTTATATAATCTAATAGAGTTGTTTTCCCATGGTCAACATGACCTAGTACAGTAACAATAGGTTGCCTTATCATAAAATTAAATTGAAAAATAATTGTTGTTGAGTTTCTATTTTAAAGTTTCTTTTTAAATTCTTCCACAATTTTTACTTTAGTAGGATTCACTTTATATTCCAACGCTAAATAATATGAAATCTGCTCCCCAAGAAGAATTGTATTAAATATTCTGCTCAAAATATCTCCTTTTTGTATATCTATTATTTCTACCTCTTGTTTTTTTGATTTTATTAATTCAACGGTGAGCTTGATTCTCTTAAGCATTTTAGGATGGTCTTCCAAATCCCTTAGAATAAGAACAAAAAATTTTCCTAGAGGATTCTGCCAACCATTCATTTCATTATGGTTAAGTTCAGAAAAATAATGAGTAAACGCAGGAACTTTGGAATTTTCATTAAAACTAATTTTCCAGACATACCCAATTGATTTAAATTTATCTGGGGTATAAATAATGGGGATTTTTTTAAATAACTTTTTAGCAATTTCTTTTCCTCTATCTTCTAATTTTTTAGGTTTTAATTTTTTATCTAATTCTAAAACATCCTTTACATATTTTTTATCTATTAAACTTGCATTAAAAAAAATAGAAACTAAAGAAGAAAAGAGGTAACCAGTAGCCATTCTTGGTTGTAAATTAGAAGGAATCAGAATTAGGGGAGTTTTATTTTTTTCACAGAGTTTTTTTAATTTTCCTCCAGATGTTATTGCTATTGAAGGAATTTTTTTCTTAATTGCCTCTTTGTAAGAGGAAACAGTTTCTTCTGTATTTCCGGAATAAGAACTAAAAATTGATAATGTTTTTTTGGTTGTTTGAGTAGGAAGATTATAAGTCCTGTTCACATAGACAGGAATTGGCAAAGTAAGCCAGGTAGTTAAAATATCTGTTGGCCATGCACTACCACCCATCCCAGAGACAACAATATTCTCAAATTTTCCTTTTATTCTAATATTTTTTGCAGACTCAAATCCAACTCTAAACTGTTTTGGAAAATCTAAAATAACTTTTCGCATTCCTGACTTATCTATTGTTTCCATAATATTTCTCCTGTTCTTTTATTGCAAGTTTTGCTGCACCTAGAGCAGGATTTTTTACAATTATTATCTTTGCCTTTTTAAATCTTTTTTTAACTCTCTTCTCTAGTCTTGTTAACAAAAATTTATTTTTAAAAACACCCCCAACAAGAGCAATTTTAAAATTTCCTTTTAGTTTTACTTTTTTTATTACTGTTCCTACTCCATTTTCAAGTTCATCAATTACAGAGGAAATAATCCTTACCGCAACCTTATCTTTCTTTTTGCATGCTTTCTCTAACAAAGGAGCAAACTCACCAACATTTGATTTGAGGGTTTTCGTATAAATCAAGTTAACTATCTCTCTCATATCTTTTATCTTAGCTTTTTTGAGAACAAGTCTTTCTAAAATTGTTTTTTCCCCTCTCCCATCTCTTGATCTAACTGCTGCTCTCAAAACTTTCTGCCCAATAGAAAAAGCACTTCCCTCATCAGATAAAATATAATCCAATCCTCCTGCCTTTGCAACCAAGTTTCCATTTTTTGCGTAATAGTTGGAACCGGTACCTGCAATTATCACAGCACCATTTTCTAAATTTAGGGAGGGTAGTACCCCCTCTATATCACTCACAACAGCGAAAGGAAAATTAACTATTTTATTTATTAATTTAATAACTTTTTCTCTATCTTTTTCTGTATCTATGGCTGCCAGGGAAAAACAACCAAACAAAATTTTTCTATTTTTTATTTTGGTAACAAGATTGGAAACATTTTGAATAAATTCTTCTTCAGGTATATTTCTATGAGATAAACACCTACCCTCTACCTCAAAAACTTTTTTACCTTTCAAATTTAGAAGAACCAATCTGCTTCTTGTTGAGCCACCATCAATTCCTAAAAAATATTTTTTGTCCATAATTTAGAGAGTTATCCAAAGAAACTAACCTTTATATTCCTCAACAATCTTCCTGAAGTCAGGTTTTCTTTTAAATCTGTGCCAAGTTCTTATCTGGGGCCATTGCCTTCTATAAGTTGGTTTTTTAACTTTGTAGAAAATTCCAATAGGAATTTTTGAGTTTTCACTATAACAGTAATCCCACTCCAAAGACTTTTTCATCGCATCTTCATAATTACTTGAGTTATGGTTTACTTTCTCTAACTTATAAACGTGTTCTCTCAAAAATTGAGTTGTATTGTGATATGAAATACAGGGCTGTAAAATATCTATAAAAGAAAAACCTTTGTGTGTTATTGCTTCTTCAATCACTTTTGTCAGGTGAGGTATATCAAGAGCAAAACTTCTTGCCACAAAACTTGCACCATTTATCAAAGATAAAGCAAGGGGGTTTACTGGTTTTTCTCCTATTCCTAAGGGTGTTGAAGGGCTAACTAAACCCTTTTCACTTGCAGGTGTTGCCTGTCCTGTAGTCAAAGAAAAAATCTGATTATTAAAAACCATAAAAGTTGCATTTATATTATACCTGCATGAATGGACCAAGTGGGCAATTCCCTCTGCATAGGTTGCTCCATCCCCCCCAAAACCTATTACAGTTAATTCAGGATTTCCGATTTTTATTCCAAATAGAGTTGGAAGAGTCCTCCCATGCAAAGTATGAAAAAAATTTAAATTCAGGTAATCGTATATTTTGTCATAACAACCAACTCCACTAACTCCAACAATCTTATTCAAATCAACTTTATTGTTATTTACCAAATTTGTTATTGCCTGTTTTACCCCACTCAAAATTCCAAAGTTAGTGCAGCCAGGACACCATGTTATTTTTTCCCCTGTATTTAAATCTTCTATTTTCATTTTAAAACCTTTTCAACTTTCATAACAATTTCTTCAGAAGTAAGAGGCCTTGCATTATATTTCAGAATCTTTTTTTCAATAATTTTTCCTGTCTGCTCTGCAATTATATCTCCAAGCAGACCTGTAACATTGTTTTCAATTAAAATTATTTCATTTGAATTTTCTATTTCCCTCTTTACAATTTCTGTTGGAAAGGGACAAATGTAGGAAATTTGTAAAAACCTGAAGTTCTCAAGTTTTTTCAGGGAATCAATTATTGCCCCTTTTGTAGAGCCCCACCCAACAATCAAGTTTTTTCCTTCTCCATAAACGGATACAGGTTTAAGTTTATTTATTTCCTCTTTTATAAAATCCATTTTTCTAAGTCTTTTGTCATTCATTTTAACTATCAAGTCTTCTTTCTCTGTTGTATAACCAAGTTCATTATGTTCATAACTCGATGCCCTGACTTTTGCATTTTCTCCTGGAACTGCTCTTGGTGAAACACCATTTTCTGTTATAGAATAACTTTTGTACTCTTCTGAGGGTGTGGTAATAAAATTCGAAGGTTTTATCTTAGGTTCCTCAAACTCATCAAAACTATAGTTACTTTCTCCAACATGTTTATCCCCCAAAATTATTGAGATAACTCTATATTTGTAGGCTAAATAAAAGGTTTCAATTGTTCTATAAAAACATTCTTTTGAATCTCCTGGAGCTACAACTACCCTAGGAAATTCCCCGTGTCCCGCATTTACTGCGAATTTCAAATCTCCCTGAGAAGTATAAGTTGGGACTCCATTTGCTGGACTTGTTCTTTGGCCTAAATATAATACTAAGGGAACTTCAGAAATTCCCTGTAGACTTATCGCCTCTGCCATCAAAGAAAAACCTAGTCCAGATGTCCCCACCATACTTATAGCACCAGCATAACTTGCCCCTAGGGCAGCATTAATAATGGCAATTTCATTCTCGGGCTGGACAACCATAAAATCATTTTCAATCTGTTTTGAGGCAAGAATATGTAAAACAGGAGTTGCTGGAGTTATAGGATATGCAAAATAAATATCAAGACTTGAAGCAATAGCTCCAGAAGAAATAGCTTCATTTCCAGTCATGAAATACTTATTTTTCTCATTTGGTTCAGGTAGTTCGATTTTCTGCTCAACAGAGGTGTAACCTCTTCTGATTAATTTCTCTATAATATCTGTTTTTTTCTTAAACACTTCTTCAACAACCTTCAGAACATTTTCAATAGGGAGACCGAGAATTTTGAAAAATGCACCAATCAAAACATCAATACCAAATTTTTTAGGTGTGCCTGTTTCTTCAAGGACTTTTGATATGTCAAGCTCAATTAAATTTCTCGCTTTTAGATTTTTATCCCCTAAAACAAAACCCCTCTTATTCAATTTTTCCCTGTGTTTATCTATTGTATCCTGATTCAGACTAATAATCATATCATAAAAATTTTCATGGGAATTAACCGGTTTATCAGAAACTTTTAGAATATTAAAATTGTGACCTCCTTTTATCAGAGAAGGATAATCCCTATAATTAAATACATAATAACCAGAATTTGTGAAAATCTTGCCAATTAATAAAGCTGTTTTTGCAATTCCTTGACCAGCGGCCCCACCTATTAATATCTGTTTTTCCATAATCAACCAAAGAAATTTTTTAGCTTATTATAAGTTTTCTTATAAACTTTTCCTGATTCTAATTTTTTTACATCCCTATGATATAAATCATCTTTTAATTTTCTTTTATTCTTTTTTTCCCATTCCTCTGTTGGGACGCTAGATTCTTCCTGTACTTTATCCCTATAGTATTCTGGGAGAACATTGAAAGTACAGAAAGGAATTATCTTTTTATTTGGCATTAAATAATGAATAACACATCTTTTAACCCTCTCAATGTCATAGTTATATAAATCCTGAAAGTGCATAATCCCTATAAACAGGCTCTTGTGGTGAAGTTCCCCTAGGGCTTTGTAGTTATGTTTAATAAGAGCATTAAAAAGTAATTTAGACAAATTCAGGTTTTTTGGCTCCTTCTTTTTATCTATGAACTTTCTCAAATTCAAAATAATCTTTGAAGCAGTTAAATATTTATTTTTTCCTTTCTCAATTTCATCAGCTTTTTCATCCAAATATTCAAAAAAACCTTCAACATCAACAAATCTTGTTATTGGAACAACTTTATCTCCATCGAGGAATAAATATGTTGCAGCCCCACAGGCAAAATGACAACTTAGAGAATATTGTGGTTTTCCAGTTATAGCTTCGACAAACCTTGTTATTGGCCTTATAACAGGAATAGGATAAAAGTCCTCTTTTAATATTGTACTGTTTGTCTGCTCTTCTAACTTTTTAATGACTTCTGGAATTGTTATTCTCTGCTTTTCCCTCTCCTTTCTAGGCATTCTTCCAACAAGAGAAACCGGCTGGAAATTTACAGATCTAACAATATCTAAATTGTTTAAACCAAAGTTTACCATTGAGCCTATTTCCTGGTTATTCATCCCTTTAATTACTGTTGGTACCAGAACAGTTTCCAAATTTGATTTTCTGAAATTCTTTAGAATATAGGGAACTTCCCAGTGATTTTTAGGATTTGCTTTTTTTGAAACTCCATCAAAACTTAAATACATCGTATTAACTCCCGCTTTTTTTATTTCCTTTGCAAATTTTAAGTTCTTATAAAGTTTGTAAGTCCCCTGAGTATTTAACTGAACATGGTCATATCCTTCCTCTTTACAAATTTTGATAATATCAATTAAGTCTGGTCTTAACTCAGGATTCCCTCCAGTCAGCTGGATTGCTGTTGGAGGAACAGGCTTTTCTTCTCTCCCCACTCTCAACATTTCTCTTATTTGGCTTAAACTTGGTTCGTAAACGCTCCCTCCTTCCTTAGCATAATAAAAACAATACCAGCATCTCAACTCACACCTATTTGTAACTACTATATTTGCCAGGCAGGTCTGTGATTTATGAGAGGAACAAAGACCACAATCAAAAGGACAATTTCCTGTACTTTTTGTGTTTAGGTTTGATACACCTTTTCCATTATAACCAAATTTTCTAAACTTGTTATACATTTCAGCATCAGAAAAATAAATTTCTTTAAATTTCCCATGTTTTGAACATTTTTTTTCTATCCAAACTTTTCCATTTTTAACAAAAACGCTAGCAGGAATTTTTTTAACACAAACAGGACACAAAGAGTAAGTTTTCTTTGGCAATTTCTGCTTATACATATTTTTATATCTTTTTAAAATATATAAAACTATGGAAAAAGTCTATGAAATCTTCAGCAATTTAGTTTCAACCTTAGGTTACTCAAGAGCCCACGCTTCAATACTCACAACCCTTTTTGCTCACAGAGAGTTATCTCTAGGGGAAATAGCCAAAAATACAAAATATTCTCTATCTTCAATATCCCTCTCTTTGGATTTGTTGGAGTTTTTAGGGTTGATTAAAAGATTCAGAAAAGATAAGAGCAAGAAAGTTTATGTTAAATTAGAAGGGGACCTGTTGTTGGCCCTGAAAGAACTTATTTTGATGAAAATCAATAGAGGAGTTAACAGTGCACTTGAGGAGTTGAAAAGAGAAAAAAAAGAAGAAACAGTTAAGAGGGAAATTTTAAGATTTAAAAAATACATAGATAACCTATACAAAGTTGAAATACCAAAAGATTAAGAATTTAAGCAATTATCAACTATTCTTTTTTAGCCCATTTACCTCTTTTTCTCCCCATTTTAAAGTATTTTCTACATTTTGATGAGCAGAAATAGAAAATCCGGCCTTTGTTGTTTACAAACATAACTCCTGAACCTTTTTTTACTATTTTCCCACAAAAAGAGCATTTTACCATATTAAGTGTATGCGCCTTCCATTTCCATTTCCTTTAAATAAACAATATCACCTGCCTTGATTTTACCAACTGTTGTCCTTTCAAGTATTTTATTTTTCTTTTTACCTTCCAATAATTTACACTTAACGATACTAATTCCTTTTGGTCCTTCTCTCCTAATGAGTTTTATAACTTCTGCTGCTTCTGCCATAAATACTTCTAAATTTAAAAAGGTAATTAATCCAGGAAAGGATATAAAGCCAAGTTTGGTTAGAATTAAAGAAGTTGGAATTTCAAGGGAGGAATTTTTTGAGTTATTGGGAAAAGTGTGACATCCTCCACCACCAAATTGATTTTTGGAAGTGGCTTCCAACGATGAAATTATGCTATTGAGACTCATCGTATATAGTTCCTGCTTCCACGACCCGACTTGCTGACTGAGCAGTAGAGGTCAACTCTCCACAGGCGTGAATTCCCACTCGTCCAGCGGTATTTCTATTCCTTCCCTTAGTATAATATAACAAAATCCTTTAGTAAGGTAATTGAGCTACTACCAAAATCCTATATTATTAACTAAGCTTTTGGAAGTAGACTTCTTGGCTATTTTAAGTTAAAGAATAAATTATGGAAGATATAGATGAATTAAAAAAGAAAATTGCAGGGGAAATTGTACTTTCTAATATTCCAGGGGAAACAATCAAAAAATGGAGGCAATTGTTCAAAATTCCTCAGGGAGAATTATCTAGAAAACTAAATATAAGTTCCTCTGTAATTTCTGACTATGAATCTGGTAGAAGGAAATCACCTGGAACAAAAATAATAGACAGAATTGTTAATGAGATTATAAATATAGACATGAGGAAAGGAGGAAAAGTTATTGAAGAATTTTTAGCCTTGTATAAAACACCAGATTTCAAAACATTTATTTTAGCGATGAAAGAATTTGAAAAACCTGTAAAAATAAAAGATTTCTTAAGGGAAATAAATGGGGAGCCCTGCTATGAATTTGATAACATAGATATTTATGGTTATTCTTTAATAGACAGCGAGCGAGCGATAATAAATTTTCCACCATTAGAATTATCAAGAGTTTCTTCTCTGATAAACAGACATTGTTTGATATTCACGAATTTACAGAGAGGGAGGTCTCCTTTAGTAGCAATAAGATTGACAAACCTGAAACCAGGGCTAATTGTCTTGCATGGAATAAAAAAAGTAGATGAAACTGCCTTGAGAATTGCAAAACTTGAAAATCTACCTGTTGCCATCTCCTATGTTTCTACAGAAGACAGATTAATTAAACTGTCAGAAAATATTAATAACAAATTCTAATTATTTTGAAATCATCCCTCTCAGAAATCGTAAAATAATCAACAATTCTTTTATCTTCACATTTTTCTGATACAGAGATATCAAAATCTAAAACTCTTTCCATACAACTTTCTATTCTATAACTGCTCTGGTTTAGTTTTTCTTCATCTCTCAGTATCTCTAAAGCATTATACACCTGCCCTTTCTTATTATTGAATTCCATAGAATTAATATTAATTATAAGAGTAGGAAAAAGCAAAATTATAATTGCTATCAGCGCCTCCAGAGAAAATAAATAACCTTTCATAATCAATCACAAGAATAATTATGAAAATAGGTCTTGTTGGAAAGCCGAGTTCAGGGAAATCAACCTTTTTTAAGGCAGCAACTTTAATAGATACAAAAATAGGGAATTTTCCATTTACAACAGTTAATCCAAGTATTGGATTTGGATATGTGAGAGTTAGTTGTCCTGAGAAATTTTTTAATGTAAAATGCAATCCAAGACAGGGTTATTGTATTGAAGGAAACAGATTTGTCCCTCTTGAATTAGTAGATGTTGCCGGGCTGGTCCCTGGTGCTCATGAAGGAAAAGGTATGGGAAATAAATTTCTGGATGATTTAAGACAGGCGGACTGTTTAATTCATATTGTTGATGCTTCAGGAACAACTGATAGTGAGGGAAAGGAATGTTCTGAACATAATCCTCTAGAAGATGTAAAATTTTTAGAGGATGAATTAAATAGATGGTTTTTATCAATTCTTGAAAAAAACTGGAAAAAAATTAGTGATGCAAAGGATATAGCAAAACAGTTTTCTGGGTTGAAGGTATTACTTTCAGTAGTCTCAGAGACGATGAAAGAACTAAACCTTGATGAAAAAGTAAAAACCTGGACAAGTGAAGAAAGATTAAATTTTGTAAGTAGATTAAGAGAAAAAGTGCAGCCAATTTTGATCGCTGCAAATAAAGTTGATAAACCCGAAGCAGAAAGGTGGATTGGAGAGTTAACTAAAATTGGAGGAGTTCCTTGCTCAGCAGAAGCTGAACTTGCTTTAAAGGAAGCAGAAAAAAACAATTTGATAAAATATATCCCTGGAAACAAGGACTTTGAGATAATAGGAGAGGTTACAGATAAACAAAAACTGGCCCTCGAAAAGATTAAAGAATCACTAAAAAAATTTAGTTCTACCGGAATCCAAGTTATAATGAATAAAGCAGTTTTTGAAGTTCTGCAATATATTGCTGTTTTTCCTGTAGTAAAAAAACTTAGTGATAAAGAAGGTAGGATTCTACCTGATGCTTTTTTGATTCCCCCAAATTCAACAGCTTTGGATTTTGCTTATAAAATTCATGAAGACCTTGGAAAAAAATTCATTACCGCGATAGATGTAAAAACAAAACAAAGAGTTGGAAAAAACTATAAATTAAAAAACCTTGATGTTATTGAGATTGTTTCAGGTAAATAATTAATTAAAATTTAGTAGATTATGGAAGATAAAGAAAAAAACAAAATCGGTTTTTATGGGTCTGTGATTTTATTAATTATTCTAATAGTTGTCTCGGGTTATTCCTTATTCTCTGTTTACAAAAATTCTGAGAAGATGGCTTCCCGTTATGGGACAGGAATTTCAAAAAACTGGGCTGATGCAATGAACTGGCTTAAAAACAACTCCCCTGAGTGTACAGTAATCACAACTTATTGGGACCCTGGTTACTGGATTGCAGCCCTCTCTGAAAGAAAAGTAATATACGATGGAGGAAGTCAAGGTAGTATAAGGCATACTCCAATTGATGAGTTGAACGGTTTAGATTGTGTATTGGACAGAGAGGGTTATATAGAGGAAGAAGACGGAAAAGAATATTGCGTAACTTCAAGAATGCAGGATATGGCTGGAGTACTTTATACTTCAAATGAAACAAAGGCAGCAAAAATATTAGAAACTTACTTGGGAAACTGCTCAGAAATGTATGAATTAGCATCAAGTGATTTGATTGGAAAATCTCATTGGTGGAGTTATTTTTCAAACTGGGACCCTGAAAAAGGTAAAGGTAAAGCTTATGATTATGCCAAGGTAAGGCTACAAGATCAGAGAAAATTATTGCTTGAAAATGGTACTGCTCTAATTTATGGTCCATTTAACCTAAAAATTATTTTTGAAAATAATACCCAGAAGTTTGAACCATTACTTTTACAGGAAGGAAAATATCATAAAATTAAACATCTGGTAATTACCAAAAACAATACCCACATGAAACTAAATTATTCAGATGCAACCGTCCCAGGAACTCTGTGGGTAGATCCAAGCATGAAGCTAGTAATCTATATGCCAGAGCAGATTGAGAACTCTATGTTTACAAGAATGTTTTTCTACGATGGAGAAGGCTTGGAATATTTTGAGCCCGCTTATATAAATCCACAAGTAAAATTGTTCAAATTTAATATTGAGAAGTTTAGGGAAGATTTAGAAGCTGGAAAGATTTAAGAATGAAAACTATGCTAAATTTTACAAAGGAGTTTAAGTTTAAAAATTTTAAATTATTTATTTTGGTTTTTATTCTAGTTTTCTTTAATTTGTCACCATTACTTGAAGCACATAATGAAACAGAGTATCCATTTTGTATTAATGGTAGTATTCCAGAAGGATATCTGTGTTGTAGGATTAATTAAACCAATAAAATATGTAATGTGGACTTACCTCTATATATACACTCACAAGACGAGGTTGGAGGTTATTATCAGAAATAGTCAGAAAAATTTAGTGTTCTGAATATAATTTATGGTATAATTATAGGTACCATATTAGGTATTGCGATTGTATTTATCGTATCTCCCATAGACAGATATTTATCTAAGAAAATAAAATCTAAATGTAAAGAATTTATAGTCAGAATTATTATCTCTATTGTACTTTTAATATCAGCTATTTTTTTAGTAGAAAAACTTTTTAAATTAACAATCCACTTAATTTAATTTTTTTGGGGATAATTATTTTATAATCCCCCTAATCTCCTCAACACAATCAGGATTAGAAAGAGTACTCAAATCACCTAAATTTTCACCTGTAAACAATTTCCTCAAAATTCTTCTCATTATTTTTCCTGACCTCGTCTTTGGTAATTCTTTAACAAAATAAACTTGAGAAAGTCTCGCTGTCTTTCCAATTTCTTTTTCAACTCTCCCTGCCAATTCCTTTTTTATCTTATTATTAGGTTTTCCAGATTTTAAAACAACAAAGGCTACAGGAACTTCCCCTTTTATCTCGTGAGACACTCCAATAATAGCAACTTCACTAACTTTTTTATTTGAATCAATTATATTTTCTAATTCTCCAGTTGATAATCTGTGTCCTGCAACTTTTATAACATCATCTGCTCTCCCAACAATCCTTACCAATCCTTTCTTATCTTTGTAAGCTATGTCCTCAGTAAAATAAACTTTGTCTCCATACTCACCAAAATAAGTTTTCTTGTATTTCTTAGGATTTTTGTAAACACCCCTCAATATTCCAGGGCTGAAAGGAGGTAAAATTACAAGATTTCCTTTCTGGTTTGCTTTAACTTTCTTCCCTTTGTTATCCAAAATGTCTGTTTGCACACCTGGGAAAGGCATTCCCGCAAAGGTTGGTTTGAAAGGTCCCACTCCTGGTAAGGAGGTAATTAAAATTCCACCAGTCTCAGTTTGCCACCAAGTATCCAAGACAGGGCAACTTTCTTTTCCAACTTGAGCAAAAAACCATTTCCAAGCTTCCTCATTTATTGGTTCTCCAACAGAAGCAATTAATTGCAAAGTCTTCAAGTTTTCCTTTACTTTTCCCACTTCCTTCTCAAACATTCTTATTGCGGTTGGAGCAGTGTAAAAAGTTGTTACACCATATTTTTCTATTATATGACACCATCTGTCTAAAGAAGGATAATCAGGAGCACCTTCATATAAGACAAAGGTAGTACCATTCAGTAAAGGGCCATAACAGGAGTAAGTATGGCCTGTTATCCAACCAACATCAGCAGTACTCCAAAAAATATCATCCTCCCATAAATCAAAAATTAACTTCGCAGTCCAGTAAGTTTGCACAGTATATCCCCCACAAGCATGCATCACTCCTTTTGGTTTTCCTGTGCTTCCACTAGTAAACAAAATAAATAATTTATCCTCTGAGTTCATTTGTTCTGGTTTACAATAATCTGATTGCTCTTTAATTAAGTCATCAAAAAAACAATCTCTTCCTTTAACAAATTTTATTTTGTTACTTGCCCTCCTTACAACAACCACTTTTTTAACCTTTGTTTCTTTAATTCCTTTATCAGCGCTATCCTTTAAATTAATTATTTTACCCCTTCTATAATATCCGTCACATGTTATTAAAACTTTAGCATCTATTTCCTGCATCCTTATTTTCAGGGCATTGGAAGAAAAAGCAGAAAACACAACAGAGTGGATTGCTCCAATTCTTGCACAGGCAAGCATAGATATTATTGTTTCAGGAATCATTGGCAGGTAAATTCCTACTCTATCACCTTTTTTTACTCCTAACTTTTTAAGAGCATTAGCAGTTTTGTTTACTTTTCTGTATAGCTCATAATAGGTTAATTTTATCTCCCTCTCTCCAAGAGGTTCTGGCTCAAAAATCAGAGCAACCTTATTTCTTCTTTTTTCAAGATTTCTCTCAAGACAATTATAAGAAATATTTATTTTACCTCCCTGAAACCATTGAAAATAAGGAGGTTTGTGAACAAAAGTTTTATTCCATTTTTTAAACCAATACAATTCCTTAGCAAGTTTCCCCCAGAACTTTATTGGATTTTTGCTTGCTTCTTTATAAATAGAATTATTATTTATCCAAGCCTTTTTTTTAAATTCTTTATCTGGAAAATACAATTTCCCTCTCTTTATCAGTTTTCCCATAAATATTCAATTCTTTTAATATAAAAGTTAACAAAAATGAAAATAAAAAATAGGTATTTAGAGTTCTTTTATTTTTTCTGCTATGAACTCTCTTAATTCTTCATTGCCTGCTGGTACTGCTATAGATTTTTTATATCTCCTGCTTCCATCTGGGGTAAAAAATCCCCGAGCTATTTGCACAAATTCATTTTCCCCGTTTTCACTTTTTGCCAATTTCCTCGCTATTTCTAGGAAGTTATTTGTTCCGAATTTTCTTTCTTCACTTTTCAGTGTTTCAAATTCAACCATTTGTTTTCACTAAAATAATTTGTTTTTAAACTTTAAATAGATAACCATTTTAAAAAAGCTTAAGATATAGGGAATTAATTAAAACCAATAGCTATTATGAGATATAAAGGGATTTCTCATTCTTTAGAAATTTTGATTGGCTTAATTGTCTGTGTATTTATTTTGATGATTGCCCTTAAACTTTTAGGTGTTTACAGTGACTACCAATATGAACAGCAGGCACAAATCACAGCAAAAAATCTACAGACTGCAATGAATAGAGTATGTGTTTCTGGGCAGCCGATGGAAGTAAATGTTAATTTTCCTCAGGAATTAACAAGTGGGGGAAAGGCTACGAACCCTATAAGTCTTATTTTGGATAAATTTACCGGAAGGAAAGATGCAGTTACAAATGCTCTCAGGTATATGACTGCTCTACAATCCTATGGAGATCCCTGGTATGTTATTTATTATGAAGATTTTCCTCAGGAAGAAGATGCTGGGTGGACTGGTTGGAGTGAAGTTGCTGCTATGAGGACGACTTCTATGGTAATGAGAGGAATAACTGTCGCTTCTTGTGCCATGAATCTAATTCCTTTTTCAGGAGTCGGAAAGAGAATAAGTAGATTTGTTACCAAATTATCTGAAAGAGAAGGTAAGATTGCAAAACTGGCAAAAGCTGCAATAAAAATTTCAAGAAAAGCAAGAGCAACAGGAAGAGCTGTATCAAAAGTAAAAAACGTGGGAAAACTTTTAAATGCTCAAAAAACTAAATTAGCAAAAAAAATGTTCTTCAAAGAAATTGGAAAGAAAATTAGAGGAAAAGTAAATGTTGGCAAAGCTTGGTTATGGATTAAAGGCAAATCTATTAAACCGTTAACACGTCATCTTACAGAAAGTTCTAAATTGATAGAAGTTTATAGAGGATTTTTTAAAGTTGGAAATAAGCTTAAATCTGTTAGTGATAGTGCAAATAATGTAGTCAAGAAATTAAGAGAAGTTGCAGATAAGGGTTTATATAAAGAAGTATCTAATGAAGAAATTAGAAAGGATGCAATAAACTTAAAGGCACTTAGTAATCCAAAACTTAGGACAAGAAAAGGAGCCTTGAGGGCTCTTGGTGTCTCAGATGTAAATAACTTCTATAAGAAGATTGGTAGGAAAGGAAAGAGATTTATGAATGAACTCGACTCAGATGAAATTAAAGCTATGTTACCAGAAGATGAGCACAGAGTACTTAAGGATTTAGCTCGAAAACTTGAAAAAAAAAGAGTTCCTAATAAAAAAGATATAGAAAATGCAAGGGGTATCATGGCAAGACTTGAGGCTAAAGGTTCTTGTAGGGGAGGAGGATGCAAAAAAATTAATTCTTATCTGGATGTAACAGAAGACTACACAAATTTGCATAGGATGGGGGAAACTTTGAACAAAGAGAATCTAATTGATGATGCTTTTTCTTTCAGATATACAAGATCTATTTTATTGGCAGAAGCAAGTGAACCTTTTGCTTCTGGTTTACCTGGACTTGCAGCATATATTGCGAGAGCTGCAAAAAGGGGCATGGTATTTAGAGGGGGTCCAATCGCTACAAAATGGGGTATTTGGCATGGTTCTTCTTTTGTTTTTAGTAAGGCCCTCTCTCTTGCAGATGTATCTATGTTGAAGTTCTCTCCCTGTTCAGACCATGCTCTCTGTCTAAAATCTCAGGTAAATCCTTCAATAACAATCTATCCTTTAGATGAATGTAAAGAGGCAGGAATTGATTACATACAGTTGGATAAATATCCTCCTGGAGAAGAAGGTGTACTTGGGTTTACAAGATGGATAGATTCTGTTACTGGTTCTTCCCCTGTTTCAAAGTTTTATACAGCAAGTCCCTGCGAAGGGAAATTAAAAATAGAAAAAAAAGAGTGTGAATGCTCAGGGGTCCAAAAACCTTATTTTGATTATAGTTCTCAGGATGTTTTTATCTTTGATTGTGTTCTGACATCAACAACAGAAGCAGAGTGTAATTTCACAAAGTATATGGACTATCTTAATGAAACAGAAGATCTGGGCCTAGTAACAAAAAGTTCCTCGAGTTCCTCGGAGATAAATGTGAGTGAAATAACAAATAGCACAGGTCATTTTATAAAATACAATGTATCTGTTGATTTCAATGATGAAATATGGGATCAAGGATACAAAGACTTTAAAAGTACAGAAGACCCCAGACCATTTAAATGTACAAAATATGTTACAGATACTGATCATCCTTTCTCTTGTGAATTTTCTATGCCTTCAATACCTTTCCATACAACAAAATGTGAGGGTAGTAATCTCTGGTTAGAATGCACAAATTGGACAGAAGGAGACACAGAAACAAAAGAATTGCCTGGGATGGAAGAAAAAACAGAAGTTGAAATCACAGAATGGTTTTGTGTACAATGGAATTTAACAGATTATGGAGCAGAGGAAAATACAGCCAAAATAATTAATGTGAGTGAGGAGTATGAGTGGGGGTGGGGTGGGCTAGATGGTCCTTCAGACACAGAAATAAAAAATAATTTAAATTCCACCCTAAACGAGGGAACCCCTCCAGGAAGTGCATGGAATATTAGTGACCCAGACGCATATTATAACTCTGTAATAGGAAATGTAATTAAAGCAATTAAGAATACTTCAGAAATAGAATTGAACAAAGGGGAGGACCCAAATAATGCAAGTATAAACGCGTTATATATGCATAATCTATATCCTAAAGATAAAACTCCTTGCTTAAGAGTTACTTATATTAAGGATGATACCAAAGGTTTTTGTTATAGTTCCCCACCAAATGGAGAATTTTTAGAAGAAATAGGTACTATGGCTGGTTCTATAGTAACGCAAGCGACTCTGGAAGCAGGAGGAGCTGCATTGTGTGGACTATCGTCAATACCAACAGGAGGTACTACTGCTGTGGCTTGCGAAAAAGCTGCAAGTTTTGCAGCTTGTGAGATAGGGAATATGGTAATGTGGTATGGTCAAAATCAAGTAGCCGAACATAGAGAAGCAAGATTATGGCCTCACAACACTTTTTTCGGCAAGTATTACACAAAATAGAACATTTTTTATTAATTAAAAAGGTCTCTACCCCAAAAAGCAATGGAACACTTTATTGGTTAAATTAAGAAATAATGTCCTCCAGACCCCATTATTTTTGGAAAACAATGGTATTAATACTCTTAAATAACTATTTTTATGATAGAGTTAACATCTTTAAACAGGCACTGGGAAAAGGGGTTTAATTATAATTTCCCAAAGAAGAGATTACTCTATGAGAAAATAATTCCTTTTTTAAACAAAAGATTTATTATTTCTATAGTTGGGTTGAGGAGAACAGGAAAAACAACAATAATGAAGCAGATAATAGATTATCTCACTAAAAATATTAACAGAAAAAGGATATTATATTATTCCTTTGATGAACCTGCAGAATTAAAAGAAGTTATTGAGAATTATTTAAAAATAAGTGGATACTCTGTTGAGGACAAGTTATACATGTTTTTAGATGAAATTCAAAAAGTTGAAGACTGGCAAAATAAAATTAAGATTTATTATGACAATTATCCAAATATAAAATTTATTGTTTCGGGTTCTTCAAGTCTGCACATAAGAAAAAAAGCAGAATCTTTGGCAGGAAGAATAATAGAGTTTGAACTTGAGCCTTTGTCTTTTAAAGAATATCTTATTTTTAAAGAAAAAGAAGATTGGATAGATAACCAAAAACTTTTTGCTAATAACCTAAGAGAAGAATTCGAGAAATATATTTTTAGGCAGTTTATAGAAATTATAGATGAAGATTTAGAGACTATAAAACAATATGTAGAAAGTATAATTAGAAAAATTATTTTTGAGGATATTCCTTTTATTTATCCTGTTGAGCAACCACAGGTTTTATTGAGAGTAATGCAGATAGTTGCAAACAACCCTGGAATGTTACTAAATTACAAAAATTTATCCTCTGATTTAAATATAAATGAAAAAACATTATCTAATTATATTGAATATATGGAGAAAGCATACTTATTAGATAAACTATATAATTTTTCTAAGAATCTTCTAACAACAGAGAAAAAGCTAAAAAAAGTTTATCTAAAAACAAGTTCCTTCTGTACCACCAGTTTTTCAAATTTAAATAAACTTATAGAAAATAGTGTAGTAATTCAGTTAAAAAGCAAATTTTTCTGGAGACAAAATTTTGAAGTTGACTGTATTTTAGTAAATGATAAAAAGATCGTCCCTTTGGAAGTTAAATATAAAGATGACATAAAACAAAAAGATATTAAAGGGATAAAAAAGTTTATTGATAAATATGATATTGCCAAAGGCTTTATATTGACAAGAAATCTTGAGAAAGAGGAAGGAAACTTGAAGTATATTCCAGTATGGAAATATTTATTAAATTTTTAATTATTTAGATCAAACTCGTTCCTTCAACCTGAAGAGAATTTATCCCTTCTATTTTTTCTATTTTCTTTTCTAATTCCTCAATACTATTTGGTTTGTCTTCAAGAACAAAAACAACTTTTAAAGAAACAATACCAAAACCGATCTCTTCCTCTTTTATCTCTTTTGCTCCTAACTCTGATAATTCTTCTTTAATTTTTTCTTTTTTCTCCAAGTCGGGATTTATTTTATATACAACAGCAACTTCTCCCATTATGGACCCTCAAACCCGCAGTTTTTGCAAATATAGATCTTAGAATTTTTCCTGCAGACATCACATCTTATAATCTCTTGTTTCCTACACTTTGGACACATAAATCTCACAAAATTTTCTCCTATTACACCTTTTCCGCAACTTGTACAATACAAATTCTCCATATAAACTCTTCTTTTTAAAAAAAATAAAAGGTTTAACCTAAAAATATTTTTCTTTATACTGTAAAATCTTTTCTAAAGGGCTGCAAAGGAACAAAACTAAAACCAAAAAATTCCTTTTCTTCAAATTTATTTGGTTTTCTAATCACTAAAAAGATTGAGTTCCTAACTGGTATAACCAACCTTCCTCTAATTCTTAATTGCCCTCTCAGTTCAGTTGGAATTTTATCTGCTGCTGCAGAAACCAGGATTTTGTCAAATGGTGCTTTTTCATGAAAACCCGCTGAACCATTCTTACAACTAAATTTCGCAATTCCTTTTTTAACAAAATTATATTTTGCTGTGTTCCTTTCACCAATATCCTTTAATTCTTTTTTTATTTCTATCGCATAAACTCGTCCTTTATCTCCAACAATCTTAGATAATAGGGCTGTTGTCCAACCAGAACCAGAGCCTATATCCAAAATCTTATCTCCTTTTTTTGGAAGTAAAAGTTCAAGCATAAAAGCAACTGTTAGAGGCTGTGAAATTGTCTGTCCAAAACCAATTGGCAGAGGCTCATTTACTTCACTGGAATTTTTTAAATCCTCAGGCAAAAAATCCTCTCTTCTTATTTTCTTAAAAGCAGAAATTATTTCAGGTGTTTTTAAATAACCTTGTTTTATCAATTCATTAAGGGTAGCCATAAATTATTTTTTTAAGTTTCGAATTAACATCTTTATCTCATCCAAATCTTTCTGCATATCTTCAACTTCTCTCTCAGCCTCTTTGTCAACCAGATAATCCCTCTCAACCTTTACTTTTTCTTTTTCTTCTTCCCTATTCTGGCTCATCAAAATTATTGGAGCTTGTACTGCTGCCAGACAGGAAAGAGTCAGGTTAAGAATAATAAAAGGCCATGGATCCCAACGATAAAAGTATGCAGTGAGATTGAGGTAAATCCAAACAGATATAAATATAGATAAAAGAAATATAAAAGACCAGGAACCACAAAATCTTGTTAATTTATCTGCTGCCTTTTGCCCAAGAGTTAATTTTCTTTTGTGCAATAAATGGCTATCTTTCTCAAGTTTATTGTTTATCCTTGAAAATTTTTTTTTGCCAGAATTTTCTTTTTTCTTAACCATACGTTGATTTTTTAAATGTTGGGAGAGGGGTTTGATGAAGGAGATTTTTTACCCAAAAAAATCTTACCCTCGCTCTCTGCGTTTCTCAGCGCTAAAAATCATCGAATTCTCTCAAAGCTCACATTTTTCTTTTAGTTTTGGTTTTTAAAGGTTCCGAGCCCTTTTTTTGGCTCGAGCCTTTTTAACCAATCCAACCAATAAAAGGCTCGTATGAGCGCAGCGCCTTAGCCACTAGACTACCCCAACATAAATTTATAAGAAATATTTTTTATGGTTAATATCCTTTTCTTGCATCAGAAAAATCAGGTGCTTTATCCTGTTCTTCAAAATTAAATTCCTGCCAGTCTCTTTCAGCACTTTTTGTCGGTTTTTTATCTTCTGATTTCTTTTCTTCTGTTTTAACTTCTTTTCCCTCCTCTTTTTTAGATTCTGCAGAATTTTCTATCCCTCTCTTAATTTTCTCTGCAAGTTGTGGTAAATCTTCTCTTTTTACTTCAATTTTTACGAGACTCTGGATTGGTAAACCTTTATCCCCTTCAAACCTTGGAATTATATGAAAATGTAGATGTGGTATCTCTTGACCAGCCAATTTTCCATCATTTATTCCTATATTGTAATCTGTTGTTTCAACAATTTTAGGAATAACTTTTGCCAATTTAAAAATCACCAAAAACAGTTCTTTTGCCTCATTTTCTGGCATTTCTTCCAGTTTCTGATAATGCTTTTTTGGAATTATGATTGTATGTCCTAAGGAAGAAGGATTTACATCAAGAAAAGCAATGTTTAAGGAATCCTCATAAACTTTGAGGGTAGAAATTTCTCCATTTGCAATTTTACAAAATAGACACTCTACCATAATATTTTAACAATTATATTAATTACTTTTTGACTTCTATTATTTCAGCTCCAAAAGGAACAGAAAATTCATACTTCTTAATTTACTTCTGATTAATCTTAATCCCAACAACACTTGAAACCCCGTTTTCAGCAACAACACCATAAACTTGATCACTCTTGGAGATTGTGGCATCATTATGAGTAATAATAATATATTGCTGTTCTTTGGAGAATTCTTTGACAACATCTATAACCTTTTTTGTATTTTCTCTGTCAAGGGTGGCATCAATTTCATCAAGTAAAACAAAGCAGCTTGGTTTGCATTTCTGTATTGCAAGCAGAAATCCTATTGCAGTTATTGTTTTTTCTCCCCCAGAAAGAGAATCTATACCCAGCAGTCTTTTTCCCTTTGGTCTTGCTTTGATAAGTAATCCGGAATAGATCTCTTCTTGCTCCTCTAAAACCAAATAACCTTCACCACCTGTGAACCTGAAATAAATATCTTTAAATTCTTTGTTCACCTCCCTGAACAAATCCATAAATTTCTCTTTTCTTCTATTTTCAATCTCAGTTATCACCTTCAAAATTGCATATTTTTCCTCAACAATTTTTTCAACTTTCTCTTTTAAATTTTCATATTCCCCTCTGTATTTTTCAAAGTCCTCAACAGCCTTCAGGTTTAGTGGACCTAATTTGCTAACTTCATTTGTATAACTTTTTAACCTATCTTTTAATTCGGAAATATTACCTTCCTCAACCTCATCAAATAATTCTATTTCAGAAAGTTTATCCTGATAATTTTTAACTTCTACTTCTATTCTTGCTAATTTTATTTTTTCATCAGATAAATCACTCTGCACCCTTAATTTCCTTTCATACCCTTTCCTTCTTTTCTCCCTGCTTTTTTTAAGTTTTTCTTCTATTTTTTCAACTTCTTTTCCTATACCAGCATATTTGCTGCTTGTTTCTTTTCTCTTTTTGCTTACTTTTTCTAATCCTTTGTTTAAAACCTTTAATTCTTTCTCAAGATTTTTGTTTTCTTCAACCAGATTTTTAATTTCTTCCCTACTTTTAGTTAGGTCAAAAACCTGCTCTTTGTATCCCCCTAAAACAGCACCACTCCTCTCAATCAGGGAACCTTCTAAAGTTGCAATTCTATACTTGTTTACAAACTGTTTGGAATTCTCTACTTTATCTATAATAATAGTATTTCCCAGAACATATTCAACAACCTTTCTGAATTTCTTATCAAAACTAACAATGTTTATTGCCCTATCAATTACTCCTTTTCCCTTCGGTGCTTCTATAATATTTCCTTTAATCTTGTCAAGAGGCAGGAATTTTGCCTTACCTATCTTGTTTTCTTTCAAATATTTTATATAAACAGGAATTTTGTCAAAAGATTTTATAACCAAATCATTTTTTGTACTTCCAAGGGTAGCATCAATTGCCTGTTTGTATTCAGGTTTGCAATCTATAATCTGTTTTACAGACCCAAGAATATCTTCCTTATCAATTAAAAATTTGATTGCCTTGGGTTTATTTATTTCTGAAATCTGTTCAATATATTTCTCCAACCTACCTCTTTCCTTGTTGTTTAAACTTATTTTATTTTCTAATTTTAAAATTTCACTTTTCACTTTTTCCTGTTCTTCTATTATTTTAACCTCCTCGCTTCCCCTAAAAATATTTTTCCTATATTCCTTTACTTCATTTTCGTACTCTTCAGTACTTTTGTCTATATCCTGAACTTCTTTGTCTATATCCTTTATTTTTTTAGCATATTCCCGCTCTTTTTCACTGATCTTTTCTTTCTTATCAAGACAATCATCCAATTTTTTCTTTAAAATCGAGAATTTTATTTTTTTAATTTTTGAATTCATTTCATTATAAGTTTCAACTTTTCTCTTTTCTTCTGATATATTCTGAAATAATTTTTCTTTTTCTTTCAAAAGCATATTCTGTTCCTTCAAAATATCATCAACTTTCCTCATTTCTTTTTCACTCTTCTTCTTTTTTTCATCAAATTCAGCCAAACCTGCAAGTTTATCTATAACCTGTCTTCTTTCTAATGGATTCATTTCCAGAACTCTTGTAACATCCCCCTGGGCCACTATATTTAGCCAATTTGGCGAAATCCTTGCCTCTCTCAATAAATCAATAATCATCTGCCTTGTCTCTATTTTATCGTTTAACCTATAAGTTGATTGTCCCTGTTGGTTTATCTTTCTCTCAATTTTAATTATCTCCCTATCAAATTTTATTTCTTTGTTGGAATTATCAATTTCAAATTCAACTTTTGCACTTTCACTTTCACTTTTATCACTCTTAAAAAGCAGGTCTTCCATCCTGTCTGCTCTCAGAGCCTTTGCAGAATTCTTCCCTAAAACAAAAGAGAAAGCATCTAATAAATTGGATTTTCCAGAACCATTATTTCCAGCAATGCAGGTGATTCCATCCCCAATAACCAAACCAACCTTGTTTTTAAAAGATTTAAAACCCTGTAAAGTTAACTTCAAAAGTTTTACCATAACCAAACCTTTTTTTAAGAAAGAACTCACTTATTTTTTAGTAATTCACAAAATTTACAAACATCCCTTGAAGAAGGCTCGCCGCAGATTTTGCAGTATTTTATTTTCCCTTTTTTGTAAAATCCTTTTTTTAGAGAAGGAATCAATAAATCAGCAAATTTGACAATCTGGAATAGAGCTCCAGGATATTTTTCTTCCAAATCATAAAGATATTTTCTTATCGTTTTCCTAACTGATTTTTTTCCAAAAGGGCATTTTTTCTCTTTATAATAAGGTAGTCCCAGAGCATCACAGTAAGCAAAAACTTCCTCTTCAGGTATCTCTCTCAAGGGCTTTATCCTTGGGACAAATTTCTTTATTTTTTTATTTTCAACCTTTGCCCCCAACCTCAAAAATTTATCCAGATTACCAAAGACAAAATTTAATAAAACAGATTCTGCTTCATCATTCAGATTAAATCCAAAAGCGAGTTTTGTTGTTTTGTTTTCCCTTGCTTTTTTATTTAACAAATATCTTCTTAAAACACCACAGTAGGTGCAGGCGTTTATTTTTTCATCTTTTATAATTTCTGGCAGACTTTTTCCAAATTCTTCTTCGAAAGAATAAATTTTTAGGGGAACTTTCATTATTTCACAAACTTCTCTTGCTTTTTCAATTGTTTTTTTCCTATAATCTCCTATCCCTTCATCTATTGCTATTGCAAAAATTTTCATGTCTTTTCTTTTCTTAATTATTTCGTTTAAAATATATAAACAGGTGGTAGAATCTTTTCCCCCTGAAATTGCGACACAAATCTTATCATTTTTTGAAATTAGATTATTTATCCTGATATTTTTTTTGACTTTTTTTTCTATTGACCTAACAAAACATTTTTTGCATAATTCTGTACCCTCATATTCCCTCCTGAAATAAGTTTTTTTACCGCATTTACAAACCATAATTTCAATTAGATAGATTTACTTTAATGAGATATAAAGATCCTCAAACAAGTTTTCTTGTCTTACCTTTATTTTCTGCTGGTCTGTAAGGTGTAAAATAGCGATAAAATATCTTGCTATTTCCAGGTTATTCTTTGTATTTGTTAGTTCATAAAAACTTGTCTTATTTATCTTTGAAATTTCTTTAAAAACCTTTTCTACATAATCTTCGATATCGATTTCAACTATCTTTTGCAAGTTTTTTATTTTTTCTTCTCTGTTAAGTCTGGTTTTTTCTTTCATTTTTTTTTCACTCAGCACTTTTTCTAAGGTTTGAGTTAATTCTTCAAAAGTTATGTTTCTGGCTGGAATTCTTTTGAGAGGAGGCTCAAGGATATTTAGGTCATCAATATTTATTGTCTCTAATTCTCTTTCTTCTGTTTCTTCTTTTATAAGACTCTCTGACTTTAATCTTAATAAAATGGCAGAAACCAAAATAAATCTTGCAGGAACCCTAAAATTTATTTCTTTTAACTCTCTTAGATAATTTAATAGAGAATCTGCAAGTTTTGATATATCAATGTTCCATGGATCTAGACCTTCTTCTATTATAATCTCTCTTAGAACAGATTGAAAATCAGAACCATTAATAATCAAGAAGAGAATATCCATAATATTACTTATCTTGCAATTATTTTTTTGATTTTCTGGGCTCTATCTTTCATCAAAATTCTGTAGCCGCAGTGGGGACAGATAGCACTCTCTTTTGTTTTCTCAATCTTCCCCTTGCATTTGATGCAAATGTAAGTCATTATTCCACCCTTGAGACTACTGCGGAACTTGGACAAACTATCAATACAGATTTTGGGCCCATTACAATATCACCCTTTATGGCAATAACAGTCTTTTTTATTCTTTCGATTGCCCTTTTAAGTTCTCCTACATCCTTTTCCTTTAATTCTTCTGTCTCAACTACAACAACTTTCCCTTCTCTAACCTCTTTCTGGATTTTATCTGTATCTTTATATCCAGATATTTTTTCTATTTTTATCTCTATCTTTCCTTTTGTATCAGTAGGCTGCTCAACAATTTTATTGAAGTCTACATATTTATCTTCTTCTTCATCAGCATCTTTCACGTTTTTCCCAAAGATTTTTTCAAGTACCATAATATATAAAATTATTTATAAGAGACAAGGAACTTTGATATTTTAAGGATTTTTGGTTTTGGCTCCTTCTTTTCTGCTTTGCAGAAATCACAGGGCAATACTACCAATTTTACAGATAAAGTCCCAAGAAAGCTACCGACTTTTAGTCGTGTAGATGGATTGGGTTTAGGATAAGAGTATTTAAAGTTTTTTTATTAATATTATTATGAAGAT
>JAGXOK010000060.1 GCA_023659935.1 Candidatus Aenigmarchaeota archaeon LH_S6
GCAAGAACCCTATATTTTTTTAATGTAAAAGTTTTATTAAAATCCATTATCTTTTCTTTTTCTTTTTCACTTAGTTTAATAATTTTATCTTCTCTCTGTACAAATTTACATTTCTTAATTAAAACTTCCGGAGCCCCCTTTGAATAAACATAGTTCTTTCCTTTTTCCCTGTACAAGACAGACATCATTTTTCTTTCTGAGTTGAAGGGAAGTTCTTCTTTTCTTGTAATCCGCATATCTTCCCTGAAAATTCCTGCTTTTGCAGACATTATCAATAAAGCCGCTTCTGTTGGGCTACCTTTTATACTACACTCGCTATCGGTTCCTTTTCTCTCAATTTTTGCATCGTTGCACAAAATAGAGGTTTTTAAGAGTAGGTTTAGAGGGACATTTTTTTGCTTTCCATCTCTTTTAATATCTATTTTCTGATTCTTTAAAAGTAGACTACCTTTTGTACTGTAACCTGTACCAGTGATACTGATAACTTTATTATCTATAAATATTTTTTTTGCTGTCATCTCTCCTTTTGTTATAGTACCAGTTTTATCCGCACATATTGCTGTAGTTTCTCCAAGAGTTTCAATTATTGACATCCTGCTTAATATTGCATTTTTCTTTGACATCCTGTAAGCACCATAAGCAAGAGTTGAGATGATAACAACAGGAAGTCCTTCAGGAAATCCTGCTACAGATAAAGCAATAATAACAATAATAACTTCTACCAGAATACTATAAGAAAAAGATGCGCTTCTTATTAACATAATAGCACCGGTTAAAACAGAAACAACTATCGCTATAAAAGCCATATATTTTGCCAACCTATTCACTTTCTTTTTTAAAGGTAATTCTTTTTCTGCCTTGGAAATCATCCCTGCAATTTTTCCAAACTCTGTATTCATTCCAGTATGCAAAACCTCTGCTCTAGTTTTTCCATTAACAACATAAGTCCCCATGAAAATTTGATTATCTTCCCCATAATTTTTCTTACTTTTTGCTGTAAATTTTTTGATTTCTTTAGATTCTCCTGTCAGGGTAGATTCGTTAATTTTTAATTCTTTTTCTTCCAAAATTAAGCAATCTGCTGGGATCTTTTCACCAGTTCTTAAAACAACAATATCTCCCCGGACTATTTTCCTTGAAGGCACTTCAACTTCTTTCCCATCCCTTATAACAACAGAAATTGGTGTAA
>JAGXOK010000061.1 GCA_023659935.1 Candidatus Aenigmarchaeota archaeon LH_S6
TACAAAAACTGAATAATGAAGATATCCTTAGGTACAGAGAAAAAATAAAAAAAGAAATAAGGAGTTGAAAAAAGATATTAAAAAAAATGGGAAAAGGAAGTAAGAGCAGAGAAAATTATTTATGGGTTGAGAGGGAAGAAAGGAAAAGTGGTTTATAAAGATTTGAATTTGGGGTTTGGGTTTGAGAGATATGTTTTGTAAATAATACTTATTGTAAATATTATGTTATATATGGAACAAAAAAATTACAGTTTTGAAATTGTGCTTGAATTGTTGAGAAATGAAAATCACATTAGAGGTTTAGCTAAAATATTAGGTATAAATCATATGAATGTAAGGAGGAGATTGAGTGATCTCTTTAATGAGAATGTTGTTGATTATAAAAAGGAGGGGAAAAATAAAAATTATTTTTTGAAAAAAACAATCGAGGCAAAGACCTACATTTTTATGAGTGAAGAATACAAATTGCTGAAGACTTTGAAAAGATATCCGGGTTTAAGAAGAATAATTGAAAATATTCAGGAGAATAATAAAATAAAACTTGCAATTTTATTTGGTTCTTATGCAAAGGGGAATGCAAAAAAAGAGAGCGATGTAGATATTTTTGTAGATTCTGTAAGTAGAGATTTAAAAAAAGAACTGGAATTATTTGATCGCAGAATTAGTATCAAAATTGGAAGATATGAAAAACAAAATATTCTTATAAAGGAAATCAAAAAAAATCATGTTATAATCAAAGGGGTTCAGAAATATTATGAGCAAAATAAATTTTTTGATTAAACTGAAAAATCAGGGGAAACTTGAGTTGGTAGAGCCAAGCGAGGAACTAAAAGAAGCTTATCTAAGAAAGTCAGAAAGTTATCTGAATTCTGCAAAAATTTTATTCCAAAGCAGCCATTTAGAAGAATCTGTTTCTATGGCATATTATAGCATGTATTATATTCTTAGTGCATTATTATTTAAGGTTGGAATAAAGTGTGAAAACCATTCTGGTTCAATACAAATATCAAAAGAATTGTTTGGGTTAAATATCAAGGATATATTATTCGCAAAAAAAGAGCGGATAGATAAACAGTATTATATAGATTTTCATATAACTCGGGAAGATACCAACAGACACAATCAGGTGCAAAATATTTATGAAGAGTAAGTTTGAGGATAGTAG
>JAGXOK010000062.1 GCA_023659935.1 Candidatus Aenigmarchaeota archaeon LH_S6
ATAAATGGTAAGGAGTACAAAATTAATGAAACATTTAATTTAAAAGGAATTAATTTTGAAATAGAAAACTTGACAGAAAATCAGGTTGTTTTAAATGGATTAATTTATACAAGTAAGGATATTAAGGATATTGGTATTCCTCCACGTAGCAATTATTTTGGAAGAGCTCAGGGTGGAGGATACAGATTCCAGTTTGGTGTTGTAATATCTGAGGAAGGTTCAAAGAAGTTTGCTGAAATAACACAGAATTTAAAGAAAGTAGTAAGTCAGGAGAGAGGTAGTTATTTATCTGAAAAAATCCATTTTTATCTGGATTATAAGGAAACAGATGCCTTAAATATTGCAGGGGACTTAAAGGGGAAAGAAGTTAAAAATCCTGTAATCACAGGTTATGGAAAAACTGAAAAAGAAGCGACACAGAACAGAGATAATTTAAAGGCGGTTTTAAAATCTGGAAATCTTCCTGTTAAAATTAATACTGTTTCAGTAGACCAGTTAAGTGCTACTCTTGGAAAAAACTACCTTTATTTGGTTGCTTTAGCTGGTTTTGCCGCAATTATTTTGGTGAGTTCTGTTGTTTTTGTTAGGTATAGAAACTTAAAAATTTCATTGGGGATAATACTCACAATGTTTTCAGAGGTTTTGATTATTTTGGGTTTTGCTGCTCTGACAAACTGGAATTTATCTAATTTAGCCTTGGCTGGGATTGTTGCTGCAATTGGTTTTGGTGTGGATGACCAAATCTTGATTATAGATGAGACAAGAAAGAAGGAAAAAAAATATTCAATAAAAGAAGGTTTAAAAAGAGCATTTTTTATGATTTTTGGTGCAGGGGCAACAACAATTTTTGCCATGTTGCCAATTTTAGTTATAGGATTTGGAGTATATAAGGAAATCGCAGGATTTGCTTTAACAACAATAATAGGGGTTTTGGTTGGAATTCTAATTACAAGGCCGGCATTCAGCAAATATGTTGAATATATTTTGGCTGATTGACACTCTCCCCTCACTAAACTCGGGAGATTCTGAGATCGCACTCTGAACCACAATGTTTTTCAACTAACTTCTTTATGAACTCTGCCTCCGTTCTGGGTAGGGCCAAAATAGCTCCCCTAGAGTAGACATATAGCCTAAATCTCG
>JAGXOK010000063.1 GCA_023659935.1 Candidatus Aenigmarchaeota archaeon LH_S6
TGGATGGGTGTTCCCTGACATCTCTTGTACTAAATAAAGACTCGAAGACCATAATTAAAGATAATTAGATTTATATCTGAAGATTATTCTTTTAAAAATTTTTCTTAATTATGGCTATTGGTTAATCAAAATAGATTAGTATGGCAACAAAGAAAGCTGGAGCAGCAGGGAAATTTGGCCCAAGATATGGAAAAAAGTTGAGAGATAATTATAACAAAATACACAAAAGTTCAAAGAAAAAATATAACTGTCCTGTCTGTGCAAGAGAAAAATCTGTAACCAGAGTTTCTTTCGGAGTGTGGCAGTGCAAAACCTGCAAAACAAAATTTGCCTCAGGTGCTTTTGAATTTAGAGAGGAAAATTTTAAGAAATAATTAAATTTTAACTATTTCAGTTTTTATTATTTTAATATTAATTTATGGTAGACTTAGATATTGTGATAATGAAAGATGAAGAGGTTGGGAGATACATTTCTTTAGTTCCTTCTTTACTTGGTTGCCATAAACAAGGTGATACTCTGGAAGAAGTAACAGAAAATACAAGAGAAACAATTTCGTTATATGCAGAAACATTAATATCTCAAAATAGCACCAATCCCACCAATATTTTTGAATTCAACTCCTTCCTGGGATGAAGTAGAAATCATCTCCAGTTTTGTGTTTGTCTGCTCGCAGAGTTCTTCTATTCTATCCAAATTTTCAAAATCAACAGAAACAAGGACAACTTCAACCTTTCCTTCCTTTAAAGCTTCTATTGTATCATCCTCTCCATAGACAACTTCCCCTCTTCCTTTGCTAAGTCTGACAAAAAAATCTTTTAGTAAATCCTGTTCCTTTACAAATTCAGTCTCTTTTATCAACTCCCTTCCTCTCTCCAAAGTTTCCCTTACCCCTGGCTCACCTATATCTGAACAATCAATAAGTCCAATAATTTTTTTCTTTAAATTGGTTGGTAAATGACCTTCATTATAAAATTTCTCTTTTATTGGTCCTGGACCTGAAATAATAATCCCTTTCAAATCAAATTTTTCCAAAAGAGTTCTTGCTGTTCTGGCAATTTTCTGCAAAAAGGAAATCAGTAAATTTTCTCTGACTCT
>JAGXOK010000006.1 GCA_023659935.1 Candidatus Aenigmarchaeota archaeon LH_S6
AAATTAGATAGATCTTGTTCAGCTCTTTTGAGTTGTTCTGCTCTTTTTTTAAAAAAATTTGCTTTTTCTCTATTTTTGCTTTCAAATTCAAATTCTTGTTTTTTTGATAAAAATTTATTTTCCAATTCTGAATTTTTTTTGTTAAGTAAAAATGATTCTCCCTCCTTCTTATTTATTAATTCTTCTCTTTTTTCTCTTTTAAGTTCTCTATCACAGGTTGGGCACTTCTCTTTACTCTCTTTTAGGTTTTTTATAGCATTATCCAAACCTTGTTTTTTCAATTTATTGTTAATTAAGGTTTCTTTTAATTCCTCTATCTCTTTTTCCAACAAGCTAAATTTTTCTTCATCAAAAGTTTGTAAAAATAATTCTGCTTCTTTTTTCTCCCTAACCCTCTTCTCTGATTCATTTATTTTTGAGTGTAGGGTGAACTCTTCTCTTTCTCTCTTTAATTCCTTTTTTTCAAGATTGTTAAAAACCGTTTCTTTATTTTTTAATTCTTTTTCTACTTTCCCTACTCTTTTTTTTGGAGTTTCTTTTATTTCATTCTTAAAAACCGAAATTGTTGTCTTTAATTCAATTTATTTGTTTTTCTTTTCTTCTATTTTAATTTTCTTTTCTTTCAAATTTTTTAATTTTTCCATATTTTCTTTTAACGTAGCGTCTAATTTTTTTATTTTATCCTTAGAAGAAGATATTTCATCATTTAATTTACCTAAATAATCTTCCGCTTCTTTTTTGGTATTTTTTAGCTCATTTTCATCAAAACCTGAGAGGGTTTCTTCTTTTGCATTTTTTAAACTCTTAAATTTATTTGATATTGAAGTTGTTTTTATCCTCGCCAACTCAAATTTTGAAAGTTTTAACAATTGGTCTATATATTCTATCCTGTTCCCTGGAGGAAGGGTCAAAAAATAATCTAGATGGTCTTGCTCAGCATAGATTGCTCTGGAGAATAATTCATAATCTATTTTTAAAATGTGTTCAACTGCCTCTGTAACCTGTGCTTGGTTGATTGCTATTAATTTTTCATTTTCCCTCAATTCTGCGTTTGGGGGTCTATCCAAACAAATTTCCCTCCTTATTTCATACTTTTTTTTGTCTACTTCAAAATTTATTTTAATTTTTGCTGACTCTTCTCTAATAGGTTTATTCATTATCAAATCCGAAACCCTTATCTTCCTTTTATGTATTTTTGGTGTAGTCCCAAAAAATGCAAAGCAAATTGCATCAAGAATTGTGGATTTCCCAGAGCCAGAGATTCCTATAAATATATTATTCCTCTCCGTGAATTTCAGTTGGGTTTTTTTATGGGATTTGAAGTTTGATAGTTCGATTTCCTTGATCATAATTGGAATAAATAGAAAACTAAATCAATAAATTATAACAGTGTAATAAAAACAATTTAAAGTTTTTTACGTATTTATAATTAGGCTAACAGCGACTAAAAGTAGTTCAACTACTCTAAATAGTTCCGTTGGTTAATAGGAAGAAAATGGCAGATAACGAGATCTTGATAGGGAAAAAGCCTTTGATGAGTTACGTCCTCGCGGTTATAACTCAACTTTCAGAGGGCGGAGGTGAAGTAGTAATAAAAGCCAGAGGTAGAACAATCAGTACTGCAGTTGACATTGCGCAAATTGTTAAAAACAAATTTGCTAAGGATGCAAAGGTAGGTCAAGTGAAGATTGGTACAGACGAATTAGATGCAAAGGAAGGTGGAAAAATAAATGTTTCAACAATTGAGATACCTGTGAGTAAATAGTTTTTATTTTTAATTTTTATTGATTTTTTGTATGTTGACAGATAAATTGATTATTAGGTTATCGTTGGTTGTTATTATTCTTGGTTTAGTTGGGCTGTATTTAACAAGTATTTTTGTAGAGCCTGAGTTTGTTGAATTATCTGAGATTAGTACAAAAAATGTTGGGGATGTTGTAAAAACCAGAGGCATAATCTCGAACTATTCTTTTTCAGAAAAATCTAAAACTTTGTTTTTAGATCTAGAAGAAAATGGAAAAAAACTAAGCGTTGTACTATTTAATTTTGATGAAAATCTGTTTGAGAGGGGAGATGAAGTTTCTGTAAAAGGAGAGGTTTCTGTTTATGAAGGGAAATTGGAGATTATTGCCAGAGATATTGAGAAGATTAAATAGAATATAAAGTTTTCCTCTGCCACGCTGCGCTCTCACCTAATCGGTCGGGTAATTAACAGGAATTTAACGGTTGCACTTGCTCCGCCTAAATCTCAACTTATATATTTGTATATTTTATAAACAACTTCTCACAAAACCATAAAACAAAGGTGACGGTTTTAGCGGATTTGATTTAAATTCTGGGTGTGATTGGGTTGCTACAAAGAATTTGTGTTTTGGGAGTTCCATAAATTCCATTAATTTTGTCCTGTCTTTTCTTAAGTGATAACCTGAAAATATTAACCCTTTCTCTTCCAGAATAGGTATAAACTCTGGATTTATTTCATACCTGTGCCTGTGCCTCTCAAAGATTTTGTTACTTTTAATCAAATCAAAGTTTTTATACAATTCATGAACTTTTAAATTCTCTTTTAAAATTGTTGGGTAACCCCCAAGTCTCATCGTTGCTCCATATCTGTTATTCTCTAACACTTGTTTTTGTTCTGGTAAAATAGCTATAACTGGATTTTTTGTATTTTCATCAATTTCTATTGAATTTGCATCTCCCAAACCACAAACATTTCTGGAAAATTCAATAACTGCCAGTTGCATTCCTAAACATAGACCCAAAAATGGGATTTTGTTTTCTCTTGCATATTTTACAGCAGAGATAATACCTTCAACTCCCCTGCTTCCAAAACCTCCTGGAACTATTATTCCATCATATTGGCTCAAGGTTTTTATTGAATTTAAATCCTCTTCAAAGTGTTGAGAATTTACCCATGTTAAATCAGGACTAACACCATTAGCCCAACATGCATATTTTATTGCCTCAATTACAGAAATATAAGAATCAGATAAAACAAAATCCCCAGTTGCAAAATATTTTCCAACAACTGCAATCTTGATTTTTCTTTTTATTGATTTTATTTTCCTGATAAGTTGCTTCCAATCCTCCAAATCTGTTTTTTTGGGACTTAAACCAAATTTTTTAAGAATTTTAGTGGCAAGGTCTCCTCTATCTAAATTCAAAGGCACCTCATAAATAGAATCTACATCAGGGACAGAAATAACATTCTCATTGGGCATATTACAGAATATTGATAATTTTTTCTTCCTCTTTTCATCAAGAGGCCTTTCTGCTCTTGCAAGTATAAAATCAGCCTGAATACCTGCCGAGTTTAAAGACCTGGCTGCATATTGAGTTGGTTTTGTTTTCATCTCACCAATTTTTTCAGGGATGGGTAAATAGCTAACTAAAATAAATAAAACATCCTTTGGTTTTTGTAACCTCATCATTCTGGCAGCTTCTAAAAATAAAAGATTTTGATACTCTCCTACTGTTCCACCAATCTCTATTAAAACAAAATCAGCCTGGGTTTTTTGAGCTACTTTTTTTATTCGTAAAATTACCTCCTTGGGAATATCAGGCACCACCTCTACACATCTTCCCCTATATCCTAAATTCCTTTCTCTTTCTATTACTGCCTGATAAACTCTGCCGGTAGTAATATAATTATCAGTTGACAAGTTCTCATCTAAAAATCTCTCATAATTTCCAACATCCTGATCACATTCCGTGCCATCATCAGTTACAAAAATTTCCCCATGTTCAACAGGGTTCATCGTTCCTGCATCAACATTGACATAAGGATCAATTTTAATTGCTGTAACTTTAAATCCTCTTGATTTTAAAATCCTGCCAATAGAAGCCACTGTAGTCCCCTTTCCAACAGAAGACATCACTCCACCAATCACAAAAATATATTTTATCTGCATCATTAATATAAAATAATTTTTAATTAAGAAAGTATAACAGTGTTATAAAACCAAAATTTCGTTAGAGTTGAATATCCTAAATCAATTATAAATTGTCAACTTTTACCGATATTGTCTTTATTCCCCCATATCTCTAAAAATTTTGATGGTCTAAAAATTGAAGTAAAATTATGTTGGACACCGTCCAATAATAAATAAAGTATATTTATGGTGAAAGAAAAAAATAGAAAGAAAATAAAGAAAATTTTGTTGACTCTAGTAAAAACTCCAGAAGGGTTGTGGGTTAGAGAGATAGCAAGAGAGACAGGTATTGCTAAATCCACAGTCCATTATTATATAGATAAAGTTATAAACGAAATCATAGAAAATATTGGTGTAAAAGATAAGTCTGGTAGGTATTTTGGTGTAAGAATTATAAGATTAAAGCCTAAAATAAGAGATACTATTGAAAAGGAAGGTTTGAAAAAGGTATATAAATTCTTAAAAATATCTAAAAATAGTACGTGAACTGGATGTGAATAGCGTGAAATTCACGTGAACTGGATGTGAACAGCGTGAACTTTAGGTGAACTTGGCGTGAATAGCGTGAACTTCAGGTGAACTGGATGTGAATAGCGTGAACTTCACGTGAACGTAAAGTCCAAAATTTCAGGGTTATAGTTAAAATAAAAGGGTCGTGTGAATCTAGCGTGAATAGCGTGAAATTCACGTGAATTGGATGTGAACAGAGTGAACTTCAGGTGAACTTGGCGTGAATAGCGTGAACTTCAGGTGAACTGGATGTGAACAGCGTGAACTTCACGTGAACTCGATGTGAACAGCGTGAACTTCACGTGAAGTAAAAAGACGTTTTATATAATGGATTTTCCAAAAAAATAAATAAATATTTTTTTGATTTGTTGTTTTGATATAAATTTGGTTTTTTATTTATATATAACTATATAATTATGTAGCCTGTAGATAACTATCAAAATATAAATGAACTTCAGGTGAACTTGGCGTGAACAGCGTGAATTTCACGTGAACTGGATGTGAATAGCGTGAACTTCACGTGAACTGGATGTGAATAGCGTGAACTTCACGTGAACTAAAAAGATAAAGATGGATGAGATAGAAAAATACCAAAAATGGTTGGATAAACAAAATCTTAGAAGAAACCCTTTTACTTTAGAGATAAATCCTTCGATAATAGTTGGGTATAAAGAACAAATAACAAAATTGCTAAAAAATATTAACCAGCAGCAAAAAATAATTTTACTCACAGGAGCCACTGGAAGTGGAAAAACAAGTATAGTTTCTTATTTAACTTTAACAAATAAAGATTACGTAATATTAAACAAACCACCAAGGGAAGTTTCAAAGTTATTAAATATTTCAAGTTATTTTATCAAAGATCTACCTTTTTTAGCTAAGATTTTTGTGAGAAAACCAAAAAAAATAGATGATTTTCCTGATTTTTTAAATAAAATTATAAAAAAACCAAAAGTTTTGTTTATCGATGAATCTCACGAGGCAAGTATTGAGGTTTTGGAATGGCTTAGAATTATCTCTGACCAAGTACAAAACCTAACTATTGTATTCTCCGCTCTTCCTGTATTTAATGAAATTTTGAGTAAAAATCTGGAAACATTAAAAAAAAGGATCATAGAAACTGTTGAATTAGAGGCCTTAACAAAAGAAGAAGTAGAAAAATTGATAAGAAAGAGGATGGAAAGTGCTGGTGGAACTGATATAAAACCCTTCACTTACAATATAATAGAATATATTTATTCTAGAACCGGAGGATTCCCAAGAGCTGTTGTAACATTATGTAATAATCTAATAAATCTTGGCGCTGAGAATGAGGCTGAGAGAGTAGATATGAACTTAATATCTAAAAAACCCCCAATAAAACGAGAAAAAAAGCTAAATATAGAAAATTTAAAGGATTTATCAAGTAAGCAAATAAAGATTATTAATACTCTTGCAGAATTCGAACCCCTCACACCTAATAAACTTATAAACTATTTTCCAGATTATCCCTCAGAAAAACATGGGTTAAGAGCAATAAATAACCTACTAAGAAGGCTTGTAAAAGAGGGTTATATTGAGAGGGAAAGAAAAGGAAAAAGTTATTATTATAAACTAAATCCTTCTACTAGAACAGTTTTGGTAAGATCTTAATTATATATAGAGTTGTTGTTTATTATACCTTATCACAGAGTGCAGATAAGTCAAGTCAAACTTAAAAATACAGAGAATTTATCTTGCTTAGAACTATCAATCACCAAAAACACATCATTATGTAACAAGTTTATAATTATAACGCTGTAATAAGAGATTACTCAGACCCTTAGTTTTCTTGTGGAGATAAACTGTCTTTAATAATAAGTTCAAAAATGGTTCAAGAAAAACAAAAGTTAGATTAAGACAAAGATTTCTATGCAAGGATTGTAAAAAAACTTTTGTTTTAGAAGTTATCAAAGGAAAGAAAGCACAAACAGATATAATAACCTTAACTATGGATTTATATTTCAAAACTTTTTCATTAAGAGATATTAGAGATACAATCAGCCAACATTTTAATATTAATTTATCCCATGAAACAATTAGAAGGTGGATAAGCAGTTTATGAATAAAATGAATGAATAAAGTATATATCCTACTACTAAAATCCTTAAATATAAGTAATAAGTATATATATTATGGTAGAAAAAGTTGATGAGATGGATAAAAAGATTACAACAAAAGAAATAGACATAGTTGAGAATATACAAGAACTTATAACAAAAAATCCAGATGTTGAATTTCCAGAAAAAAAGTTGGAAGATTTAGTCATGAATAGTAAAAAGGGAAATATCTTAGAGATAACTATGAGTATAGGGTCTCCGATAAAGATAATTAATGTTGAAGTAGTAAATGAAGAATTTTTTGAAAAGAACCTTTTTATTTAATTTTACTATGGTTAGAGTTTATTATCCTTATCGTATTTTAGTAGATTATTTTTTTGTTAAACAATGGATAAGTGAAGGTAAGAGGTATGAAATATTTACTAGATTAATGAAAACTAAAGCTACTTCTTCAATACATAAGAAATCACATAATTTAATGTTAGATGAAGATTTTGATAAAATAGTAACCGACAAAAAACTAAACTCAAATATTTTAGGAGCTATGGTAAAAAGGATAGATATACCTCCGTCTTTAAAAGAAATAAAAGACCCTATAACTAAAACCATCTTATTTTCTATCAGATTGAGTTCTATAGCACCTTATGGTGTTTATATATTTACAAATGAGGAAACGAAAGAGAAATATGAAAATAATAGACACTATATAGGTATAAAATCTGTAGTAGCTGTACCTTTTCGGAAAGCCTTAAGAATTGTAGATAGTTTCCATAACTTACTTATCGGAGAAAGAGATCTTTTTCGGTAAATTTGGATAAATTCAACTTATCAACCGCATTTGACAGTTTTATTTATCAACCGTAGATTAGACAGAAAGAAGTTTATAATTTTATAACATTGTAATAACTTAGGATGTTTTGAAGTTAAAGAAAACCAAAAATTTCTTTCAACCGAATGCGACACTTTTATCTATCAACCTTAATTGCGACAGAAAGAAAAATATTATATTATTACATTGTTATAATGTATGGAAATAAGATAATATTATAACATTCCAATGGAAACAAAGGGGAGTCCCACTAACATTCCAAAATACATTTTCTAAAAGATATAATAAAAAACCAAAAACTATATATAATTTCCATACGAAATATAGGTATGCAAAAGAAACTTAAAAAATATTTTTTGGAATACCTTAACAAACAAGGTTTTTTTATTAATAAAAATCTACTAACCCCTAATTATATACCAAATGAAATCTTACACAGAGATGAGCAAGTTTCAAATATTGCAAAGGTTCTAGCCCCAGCATTGAAAGTAGAGCAACCCTCAAATTTATTTATTTATGGGACAACAGGAACAGGAAAATCTGTTGCTATAAAATATATTTTTAATGAATTAATAAGTACAAAAAACACAAATTTTAAACTCATTTATATAAACTGTAAATTAAAGAAAACATCAGATACAGAATATAGAATGTTGGCTTATATACTTAAAGAATTAAATTTTCCAGTTCCAGATACGGGATTGCCAACAGAAGCCCTATATAACAAATTGTTTGAGTTACTAGACAATAAAAAACAAATTTTCCTACTTGCTTTGGATGAGTTAGACGCACTTGTTAAAAAAATAGGGGATGGGCTTTTGTATAATCTGACAAGGATAAACACAGAATTAAATAAATCAAAAATTAGCATTATAGGAATATCCAACGATATTTCATTTACAGATTATTTAGACCCAAGAGTAAAAAGTTCATTATCTGAAGAGGAGATAATTTTTCCTCCTTATAATGCAATGCAATTAAAAGATATTTTACAAGAGAGGGTAAGAATTGCATTAAAACCAGGAATTTGTTCTGAGGGGGTTATAAGTAAATGTGCAGCTATAGCAGCTCAAGACCAAGGAGATGCGAGAAGGGCTTTAGATTTATTAAGGGTTGCAACAGAAATTGCTGAAAGAAATGAAGATATAGAAATTACAGAAAATCATGTAACTATTGCAGAGCAGAAATTAGAATTAGATAGGGTTGTGGAGTTAGCGAAAGTTCAACCAAAGCATTCACAATTAACTCTTTATTCAATTTTAAAACTTTTTGAAAAAGGTACCGAGCAGATTTTGACAGGAGATGTTTATGAAATCTATTATTTACTTTGTAAAAGAAATGGGTATAGATTTTTAACCCAAAGAAGGGTTTCTGATTTAATTTCTGAATTAGATATGCTTGGGCTGATTTCAACAAAAGTTGTTTCAAAAGGAAGATATGGGAGGACAAGAGAGATTAGAATAGCAATCGCAAAAAAACCTTTTGATGTTTTAAAATCATATTTTTCCAATTTGTTTGAAATATGACATTAACTTATGAAATAATTAGAGAAGTTAAACAAAAAGAAAAATCAGAAAAGTTGCAATACCTCCCAGAAAATTTTTTTGAAGATGTAGCGGAATATATCAAACTAAAAAAAGGAGCCATAGAAGAAACAGCTGCGAAAAATCTTGTCCAGAGCATCTTTGAATTAAGAAGAAAGAAAATTTTAAATATTGCTTCAGTCTCCTACAAAACAGAAAAAATACCTGAAAACTTGGAGGAAAATGAAAAAAGATTATATCTAAATATAATCAAACTTTTGAGAGAAAATTTTGAAAGAAAAACAATTATATCTTCTGAAAATAAAGCTCCACAGAATAAAAAAGAAGTAAAAAAACCAGAAGAAATTCAGAACTTAGAGGATAAAAAAACAAGATTAACTAAAACAAAGGTCATGTTTTTAGCAGATATCCCTGAAATATTTTTACCCTCTGGCAACTCTTGTTCTTTTAAAAAAGGAGAAGAAAAAGAAATTGATTTGAAAGTTGCCAAAGTTTTAGAAGAAAAAGGATTTTGTAGATTAGTATGATTATAACAGTGTAATAATTAAAGTATGACTGGTTAAAAAGAGTCAAGTTGGGCTAGAAAGAAGAGATATAGATTATACTTAACCAAAGTCAAGAAAACTACCGATTTAAATCGTGGAGATGAATTGCCCCTTAAATACTTTTAAAACATAATTAAATATGGACGGACATGTCCTGTATTGTCTTCTGGGTATATCTTGGAAGACGGGGTTGCTGACCCTACAATAGTGAAATAAGGCGTCTGAAAAAGGTGACTCAGCCCTAAACTAAAGCGTGTTAGACCAAAACCTCTGCTACGGTAAGTTTTGTTAGCGACTTTAGAACCTCGTTAGCCTTCTGTATTCAAAACAGTGTTTTGGTTAAGGAAGCTCCTGAATTTATTCAGGGAGAGGAAGTCACAATCAGGGGTCAGACTTATCTATTTCAAACTCAAATACTCTTTTCTCTTTTTCTGTTCAACATCTAACCGGCTTCCAAATTTGTTTGCTTTAAATCTTCCTGTTTCAGGATCTCTTCTAAAAGTTATATTGAAATTCCTTAAAAAATCGTTTAAACCTTCATAAGTTTTGAGTATTTCTGCTTCTCCAATCTTTGTTGGTTTTCCTCTGAATAGCAAAACTCGGTTGGAAATCTGGTATAGAAGATGTAAATCATGGTCAACAATTACAGAACTTGCCTGTTTGTTTTTGATTATTCTGCCAAGAATTTTAACTAACTGCAATCTGTTTTCAATATCTAAAAAAGCAGAGGGCTCATCTAAAAGATACAAATTTGCTTCTTTTGATAAACAGAGAGCAATGGCAAGAGTCTGCAATTCTCCTCCAGACAAGTCTTCAACTCTTTTCTTGTATAAAGTTTCAAGATGAAAAGGATAAGCTATCTGTTCTTTGAAATCTCTTGTTTTTGGAACAATTTCCTCAACCAAACCTGAAAAATCTGGATAGAGATATTGTGGTTTATAAGAAACTAACTGTTTTCCTGATATTGCTCCTTTATCTTGTTTTATTTTGTTGGCAAGAGTTTCTATAAAGGTTGTCTTACCAATTGCATTGGGTCCTATAACTCCTAAAATTTCATTTTTATAAATTTCTCCGCTTTTAACTTTTAATCTGAAGTCTCCCAGCCTTTTCTCCAAATTTGAGAAAGAAACTAATTCATCCACTTTTACTTCCTCTTGTAAACTAATATTAAATCTTATTCTCTCTCTTCTCAATCTAACATTTTCTGCTGGCAGATAACCTGTAAGATAAGAGTTTATCCCTCTTAAAGAAGGGTATAGAGTAGAGACCACCCCATACACTCCAGGAGAACCATATAATAGATAAACTTCATCAGCAAGGTAATCAAGAATGGCGAGATCATGCTCAACAATAATTACTTCCTTTCCTACTAATTTATTCCTTATCAAATTTGCTACTTTTAATCTGGAAACAACATCCAAATAAGAAGAGGGTTCATCCAACAAATACAAATTTGCATCCTTTGATAGACATAGACCTATATTTAATATCTGTAACTCTCCCCCAGAATAACTATCTTTTTTCTTTATATTAAACTCCTTTATTATTGACTTATCTATTTTTTCTACATCAACCTGCTCCAAAACCTGAGGCTTGTAAGAAATTGTTTTTTCTTCTTTTAAATAAACCTTTAAAATTGTTGGAAAGTTTTCAGGTATAATTTTTATTTTTTTTGCGAGGATTTTTATTGCTGTTGATTTCCCTATTCCATTTCTTCCAACTAAGCCTATAACAATACCTTTTTTTGGAACTGGGAGGTTATATAGAGCAAATTTATTTTCTCCATATCTATAAACCAAATTTCCAATTTTTTCTGGAGTATTTACAATTTTTATTGCACTAAAAGGACATCTGTTTGCACAGATACCACAACCAACACAGAGTTTCTCATTTATCTTTGCAGTTTTATCTATTATTATACATTTTTCTTTTAATTTATTTCTTGGGCAGATTTTTTCACATAAGTTGCCACATTTCTCTGGATAACATTTTTTTTCATCAATAACTGCTAATCTCATTATAGAAATATGATATTTTTAATGCATTGGAAACGACACCCAATTTAAAGTACTTGTAGATATAGTTAACAATATTACAAAAGCGATTATACAAGCTACTATAATTACAACCCAGATAAGTGGTAAAGATAAAACCTGCTCTTCAACCATAAACTATAAATTATAAAAATTTACTGCATTTTCTGTTGTCCTCTTGTCAACTTCTTCAAAACTCAAATTTTTCAATTCTGCAATTTTTTCAATAACCAATTTTACAGAATTTGGAGTGTTTCTTTTTCCAAATCCAAGCCAAGGTGAATCTGTCTCTGTCATCAATTTCCAAATCGGAATTTTTTTCACAATTTTTTTAATATTTTTACTTCTAAAAATTGAGGTGTTTACTGAGACAAAATAGTTGTTTTTAATCACTTCTTGAATCAGATTTTTGTCTGAAAAAAAATGGAGAAGAATTTTTTTTGGTTTTTGTTCCACCAGAATTTTTAGGCAGTCTTTCTCAGCATCCCTTGAATGCACAACCAAAGGCAAATTCAATTTATTTGCAAGATTAATGTGTTTAACAAAAAGTTTTTTCTGCTCTTCTCTTAATTTTGAGTCTTTAGTCCAGTGATAATCTAGACCACACTCACCAATTCCAACCACCATCTCTTTGTTTTTTTCTATCTTTTCTAAATATTTATTTATTTCCTCTTTGGAAAGAGCAGAAATGAATTCTGGATGAAAACCTAGGGTTAAGAAAACAAAATCTTTATGTTTTTTAGCTAATTCCAGACTTTTATCAAAATCTTTTGGATGGGCGCAGCAGGTAATCACAGCCTTTAATTCTTTCCTACAATTCTTGATTACCTCTTCTATATCTTTATCATAATCCTCTTGTTCCAGATGGCAATGAACATCTATCATTAACTTATTTAAAAGTTCAATAATTAAAAATCAAGTTTGGGAAAAGTTTTTTTCTCCTCATAGAAATAGTGCTTTTTTTCTTCTAGTTCAGTAACAAGATCAGCAATTTTAGTAATCCTTTCTGAAGCAAATCTTCCTGTTAAAATAAAATGGATGCTTTTTCTTCTCTCCAGCAAGGAAATAACTTCATCCTCATTTACAAGTTTGAATTTTATTGCATACAAAATTTCATCCAAAATTATTAACTTGTATTTGTTCTCAAGTAAAAGTTTTTTTGCAAACTCCATTCCTTCCTTCGCTTTCTTTTTGTGCGTACCAAAAGAACTTTTTTTTAAACTTGATGCTAATTTGTCTGCAACAACCCTATTTTTTATCCTCTTTCCTGAAAACAAATCCAAAGAAACAAATTTTATCCTCTTTCCTTTAATCCAACCACCAAGAGTTGCCTGAGTTGTAACCAAGAAGTAAGGAGGCCCAAATAAATATAAATCAATTAATTTATTGTTTTCAAAAAATTTGTGTTCTCCAGTTTTCCTACCCTTCATAAACTGCAGGATAGCAACTTTTTTTCTATAACCTGAAAATCTTATTGCATGGCCGAGTGCTGCTGTTGTTTTTCCTTCTCCATTCCCTGTGTAAATGAGAATTTTTCCAAGCATAATTAACTATGCTCTATTTTATAAATCCCGCGAGCCAGATTTCCAATTTTAGTTTCTTTTGGCTTATTTGAACTGGCAACCGCTCGGTCTCTAAATTAGAACACCTGCGTTTGTGCAAAACCAAGATGTTAAGCGCTACAGCCGAGTGCTCTACCGTTACTCCGGCCCTTTATTTTCCTATCAACGCTTTTTAACGGAATAATAAAAGTGCCGATTGAGCCACCGCGGGATAATATAAGTTGTTTTTAATTTTTATTTGGATGTAAATTAATTTAATTTAAGCTTTTTAATGGAATATAAGGAAATGCTAAACAAAGTATATGAAAAAGTAAAAAAAGGAGGAGCTAAAAGTAGAGTAAATATAATAAAGGTAAATATTTCGTTTAATGGAAACAAAACGATTATCTCAAATTTTGAGAAATTCTGCTCTTCTATCAGGAGGGATAAAAAGCATGTTGCAAAATTTTTGTACAGAGAACTGGCTACCTCTGGATCTGTTGAAGGAGGAAAACTGATTCTGCAGACAAGGTCTCCAATAATAGAAGACAAAATCCAAAAATATCTTAAGAATTTTGTTTATTGCCATGAATGCGGTAAACCAGACACAATTCTTCAAAAAGAGGATAGATTTTATGTTTTAAAATGTGAGGCTTGTGGAGCAAGGAGAAGAGTAAAATTATAAATAAATATGAAAATAACTTTTCTTGGAACTGGAGGGGGAAGATTTGTTGTTTTGAACCAGTTGAGGGCAACTGGCGGATTTCTCATAGAAAGTAAAAATCTGAATATGCATGTTGACCCAGGACCTGGAGCATTGGTTAGAGCAAAGGAATTTAAAAAGAATCTGATAAAACTGAATTCTGTTTTTGTTTCTCATCGTCATCCTGACCATTATATTGATTTGGAAGTGGTAATAGAATCTATGACTGGAGGGGCAAAGAAAAAGAGAGGAATTTTAATTTCAAATGAAAGTGTTAGTAAAGGTTCTTGGGATGAGCCTGCTGTTCTTTCAAAGTTTCACCTCGATGTCCTTGAAGAGATTTACATTTTAAAACCAGATGAGGAGATTTCTTTTCTAAACACAAAATTGAAAACAACAAAATGTGTTCATGCAAATGGAAAGAGTATGGGCTTTGTTCTTGAAGATGAAAAGAAGATTGGTTATACAGCGGACAGTGAGTATTATAATGGGCAGGAAGACTACTTTAAAAAATGTGATTGCTTGATTATAAATTGTCTGAGACCAAGAAACGCAGAACCTTACGGGCATATGACTGCAGACAAAGCAAAAATTTTGATTGAAAAAACAAAACCAAAATTGGCAATTTTACAACATTTTGGAATGAGAATGCTCTTTGGAGTTTCAGAGAGAGTGGCAAAATGGATCGAACAGGAAACAGGAATAAAAACAGTTGCTGCCAGAGATGGGCAGGTTTTTGAATTGGATAGGGAAAATAAAAGTTTGGCAAATTTCTAATCAGAACTTACTTTTCAAAAAATAGATTAAGTTTATTTTCAATCCTGTAAAAAATTCTAGTAGTTTTCTTCTTTATCCTCTAAATTACGTTCATAGATCTCAACACACAAATCTGAAATATCTTTTGCAACTTTTGTTCCTTCTTCACAATTATTTTCATTACAATTTCTTAAAAAATATTTTACTAATTCTTTACCTCTTTCAAATCTGTAAATTCTGTATCCACTTAAAAGATTTGTTGCTACATCTAGAACCTCTCCTGCTAACTTATTTTCGTATGGGTAAGTCTTATATCTTTTCTGATTTGAGTAACATCTATTACAATGAGTTTCTAAAATAGTGCCCATTCTCACCAAATATTGTGTTTCTTCTTCAGTCTTCACTTTTGGTAGGTCACTTTCTTTTACCATAAAATAATAAATAAAACTTTAAATATTTCCATTATTTTAGAAGGAACAAAATTTTTTAATTTCTTGAGTAATTTTCTTTTGTTTATTGGACTTTGTAAAAATTATCAGAAAATTCTGCTTTTTCCAAAAACTATATCAATTTTATATTCTTTATTCCAAATGAAAGTGTGGTCATCCACATAATTTTCTATTTTATCTTCTTTTGTTTCATCAGATTGAGGGTAGTTATCTTTATCAAAATAGATAGGTCTACCAAATTCACAAACACTACTACTACGCTCTTCAAATCCTAAATTTATAAGGAATTTTCTGAAATAACCAAAAAATTCTTGTCTTTTCTCCAGACAATAATAATTACGATTTTTAGATCTGTTCAACCCAAATAGTTTTAGCTTTCTCATAGTTGGTGAGGTTTTAAAAAAGGATGTGAGGTAGTAGTAATCTACCTTTTGTTTACCCTCCGAGCCTTCTACTGGTCACATTTATCAAAAAGGCTCGAGCTAAAAAGAACTCGATAACCTTTTTAAAAGGCTTCAGCCAAAAATCTTTTTGGCTCACTGGCAGGGATAAAGACATTTTTCTAAGCACCCAATGGCTTGCATCTCATTTTAGGGAAACCTATCTCCCAGTCTAAGATTGCTTTATTGATGAAAACAACCTTAGAGTTTTTCTCTTCCGGTTTCCTTAGTCCTCTCGGACTATTTCTAATCAATGGGTAGAATTTTCTCCTTTCAAAGGAAAGTCTTTCTCCACCTCACAAAATAATCAGGATTTATTAGTATATATCTTTTTCTGTGGGGAATTATATATAATTTAGTAAATACAATATTTATATGATATTTCAATAAAAGGACTAATTCTAAATAATCTTAATTTCTAATAATTGAATCTTACTATAATTATGTCATTTAATATATTTAATAAACCTATTAAAAATAAAACAGGGAAGTATACGATAGGAGTTAGTTCTGGTCTGTTTGGGATGGCAAAGCCAGAGGAGAAAATTTCTCTTATAGATTTATCCCAAAAAGGTTTTTACTCCGCATTAAAAGGGGTTAAGTTCACTCAAATTGACTTGGAAACCGCTACTGAACTAGATTCACCTGACATAGACAATAGACTAGAAAGAATTAGAGGTTTAGGGATAAGTTATGCATTTCATGGTGAAACCCCTGCGATGGGAGGCGCACAGATTGCCTTGACTTCTGCAATAGAAGACCAGTATAGAACAGGACATAAAAGATTTGTTAAAAATTTAGAAGGAAGTGGTAGATTAAAAGCTGTTTATTATTTGCAGCACTCCTGTGAAGGTCCTCCTGCAGAAACTCCATATATAAGACTTGGAGAAAGTATGCAACCAACTTCTGTAGTTGATATTTGGGGCAGGAGATTATATATATTTTTAGATGAAAAAGATAAAGAATATTTGCAAGACTGGGCTATAGAGCAGGAAGAGATAACAACGGCCTTCAGAGTGGGTAGCCCTAAAGAATTAAGTAAAAATCCGAAATTTATGAAGGGTTTGGAGGAGGAGTGCAAGGCTGAGGTAGCTGAAAGATGGAAGAAGGAAGGAAAAGAAATAAAGAGTGGAGAGGATGAGGTAAGATTTAAGGAGGAAGTAAAAAGGAAGGTGGATGAGAGAGCTCTTCCAAGAGCAATAGAAAGCGTAAAGAAAGATTTACTCGAGAGCTTGCATCTATCCAATATGGTTTTTGGTGCAGAAAAAATTCCATATTTGATAATTGGAAAATGGATGTCTGACAAAAAGGATCCAATATGGGTAGGAATTGTAGGGAATAAAAAATTTGAGAGTGTTAAAGAAAATCCTCCGGATTGGGTTCCTGCTGTTGCAGCAAAATATATTTGGGGACATCTTAATCCTCTACCAAGTATGGAAAACAAATTTAAAGATCCTAAGAAAATTTTAGAGAAATATAATTTTGATTTGGTTATTGAAACTCCAATGGTTTCAAAAGGTATGGAAGAGGAATACAGACTTGTGAAACCAAAACATTTTGCTATTTTATGCAAAAATTCAGGAACAAAACATTGTGGAGTTGTAATAGATTTTGAGCATTGTTTAGGGGCAGGCATAAACCCAGATAAAGAAATAGAAGAATTTTGTTCTGATGGTGGAAAATATGTTAAGGCTTTACATGTTGGATGGCCTACACCTTTACAACCTGCCCATGTCCCGCTTCCTCTGGGTTCAGAGCAACAGGAATGGTTATATAGATGGATGCTTGCTCTGAGAAAAAAGGGTTTTAATGAAAGGGAAAATAGGTATATAATTTTTGAGAGGGGCGGAGGTGTTGGAGGGGATCCAGTAGACCAGTCAACTCTTGCACTGAAAAAAATTGTTGAATTTTTAAGACAAGATAAAAACCCAGATGAATTACCAAAAGAATTTTTTGGGATGGAGGATAAAATAATAAAAATGCAGGAAAGCGAGATCAGGGAACACGCTTTTGACCCTGTAAAAGGTTTACTTGCCGTTCCTGAAGAAAAGCATGGATTTTTGAGTAAGGCTGCAGTAGGAAAAGGAAAGGAAAAAGAATGGGAAACTGAGAAGTATAGATAAAATAAGTTGATATAACTACAAAATAGTGTTATTTATATTTTATAATTATAGTATGTCCAGAAGAACGGGTTGATAAGAATTGGTATCTCAAAAAAGAAGGGTTGGATAAACTCGCTAAACTTATAGAGGATAGAAACTATCGAAGTGATAATGGAAATCCTTTATCTACACGAATACTAGAAACCCTTAAAGGAGAGTATAATACTTCTCATTTGACTTATACCGATTTAGATAAATATCTTGATCCAAGAAAACAGTGTTCAATTGGCTTAGAAGAAGAAGTAAATTATTTTAATAGTAGAAGAAAATTTTATAGAGAAAGAAATAAAAGAAAGGAAGAAGCTGAAAGAGCATTCCAAGAGTCATTAAAAGAATTACCTATATGTGAAGCTTTATCCTATGCTACTGAACATTTCAAAGGTGACCCAGAATCTTTATTCAACGATCCTGACTTCATAGAGAGACTTATAGGTGTTAAATGTAAAGGTGGTAAACGAGTTAATGATTGATGAAGTTTAACTACCATATTTTAAGTAGCCCTTATCTATTTTAGATTCCTCAATAATTTTTCGGTCAATATAATTAGTTGAAGTTAAAAAATTAACAAAATATAATAATATATTTATGCTAAACTTTGAAAAAGTTGGGAAGGATAACAAATTTTATATCATTTTTACAGATTTGGATGGCACCTTGCTTGATAAAAATTATTCTTATAAAAAAGATTTACCTGTTTTAAAAATTTTGAGAAAGAAAAAAGTGCCAATAATTTTTTGCTCTGCAAAAACTAAAGCAGAACAGGAGGTTATCAGAAAAAATATGAAGATAAACCATCCATTTATTGTTGAAAATGGCTCAGCAATTTACTTTCCTAAAGGATATTTTAGTAAAAAAGTTGGTGAAATAAAAGGCAGGTATGAAATAATTGTTTTGGGTACTAAATCTGAAGAACTAAGAAAAGAAATTAAAAAACTCAAAAAGAAATACAAAATAAAAGGTTATCAAGATATGAGTGATAAAGAAGTTGCAGAGGTAACTGGTCTTGATTTAAAAAATGCAAAGTTAGCAAAGAAAAGAGAATTTGGGGAAACAATAATTGATGCAGATAAAAAAGCATTAGAAGAATTAAAAAAGAAATTTAATGTTGTGAAAGGTGGAAGATTCATACAAGTCTTTGGTTATAGGGCAGATAAGGGAAAAGCTGTTAAAATATTATCTAACCTATATAAAGAATTTGAAAAGATAACAACAATAGGAATAGGAAACTCTCAAAATGATGAACCAATGCTCAAAGTTGTTGACATACCTGCAATAGTGAAAAATCCTGATGGAAACTGGGCTGATTTAAAAATTGATGGGATTTATAAAAGTAGGGAAGTTGGTCCTGAAGGATGGGTTAAGGTTGTGAAAAAATTTGTTTTGGATAAATGAGTTTGATGAGATTTTAAATTATAATAGTTATAATTAATAAATTATGTCTAAACAAAAACTTAGTATAACTAAAAACAATGAAAACTTAAAGATTTATTTAGTTCCCCATACACACTATGATGCAATATGGGTTTTCACAAAGGAAGATTATTTTTATATAAATATAGATTTGATTCTGAAAAAGGTTGTTGACCTGCTTGAGAAAAAGATAGACTACAAATTTCTTATAGAACAAACTTATCTTCTGGAAAAACTTGAAGAGAGATATCCTGAATTTTTCAAAAAAATTACAAAATATGTAAAAGAAAAAAGAATTGAAATTGCAGATGGGGAATACTTAATGGCTGATACAATGCTTCCACAGGGAGAAACATTGATCAGGGAAATAATGTTTGGCAAGCAATTTGTAAAAAAGAAGTTTGGTGTTGATGTTCCTGTAATGTGGCAGGCAGATAGTTTTGGTTTGAATGCACAACTTCCGCAGATATATAGAAAGAGTGGTTACAAATACCTTGCATTCAGGCGGGGATGCCCAGAGAAAAAACCTTCTGAATTTATATGGAAGGGTTTAGATGGAACAAGGATCATATCTCATTTTATGCCCTTAGGTTACAGAGCGGGTCTAAATTTAAGTAAATTAGGAGAAAATTATATAAAAATGAAGAATGTATCTGCAACAGATAGAATACTCATGCCCTGTGGTAGTGGTGTTACAATGCCGCAGGAAGAAACAGTAGAAGTGGTTAAGAACTGGAACAAAAAGAATAAAACCAAGATAAAAATTGCAACCCCCTCGGAATTTTTTAAGAGGGTTGAAAAATATGAAAAAAAACTAAAAATCAGAAAAGGTGAAATGTATTCTGGAAAATATTCTAAAATATTTCCTGATGTTGCATCAAGCAGGATATGGCTTAAAAAAAATTTAAGAAAATATGAAACTAAACTACTAGGTCTTGAGAAGTTTTGTACAATTAATTCTTTTATAGATAGCTACTATCCAGAAGAATTAAGAGAATGCTGGAAAAAGGTATTATTTTTGGGTTTTCATGATGTCGTTCCTGGTACAGGAATGGATGAAGGATATGAAGAAGCAAAGCAACATATAGGTTTCCTAAATACCAAAATTAAATATCTAATTCCATCTGTTTTGAAATCTATTGTTGAAAATGATTCAAATAATGAAACTTTTGGAGATCTTGCAGTATTTAATCCTTTATCTTGGGAGGTAAGTAATTGGGTGGAAGTTAACTTGAAATTTAACAAAGGGCAGGTATTTAAAATAGAAGGAGTTAAGAATAGGGATGAAGTAAGAGAAGTTGAAGTTATAAGATTTGCAAGGTATGAGGATGAATCCTTAAAAAGAGTAAAAATAGGTTTTGTCGCAAATGTTCCTCCAACAGGATACAAAGTTTACAAAATTATAGAATCAATAACAAAAGTTGAAAAAAATTCATTTATAAAAATAATAGGAAACACGATTGAAAACAAATTTTTTAAACTCAGGTTTTCTTCAGATACAGGACTTATAGAAGTATTTAAAAATAACAAGAGGATATGTAAAGGAAATGAGTTAGTAGTTGAAGAAGAAAGTGGAGACCTCTATTATCATAGAGAAAGACTTGGAATTCCTTTAAAGACAGAGAGGGGAGAAGGAGTCAAATATGGTTCTTTTAAGGTAAATAACTTCTGGATTGATAAATCTCCATTAAGGAGAGTTATAAATATAGAAAGCGATTACTATTCTTTAAGATGGCCTTATAGATTAACAGACAAAACAAACACAAAAATCTGGAGACAAAAGTTTATAAAATTTAAAAAGAAAATAATCATTTACAAAGATATTCCAAGAATAGACTTTATAACCTATGTTGAAAATAATCATCCAATGATAAGATTAAGGGTAAAATTTGATACAAACATTAAAAAAACAGAATATACATGTGAAACACAATTTGGGGCAATAAAAAGAAAAACTAATCTCTATTATCTAAAGCCAAAAGGATGGGTAGAAGAACCTTCTGGAATATTCCCTTCTCTAAGATGGATCGATTATAGTGATAAAGAAGAGGGACTGACGCTTATAAATAGTGGGAACCCTGAAAATGAAGTAAGAGATAAAACAATATATTTGACTTTAATGCGGTCAGTTGAAATGCTTTCTTCTGATGGGGAATCTGGACCAGTAATCCCTGTCTCTTATGCAAGGGAAATCAAGAAATATAATTTTACATATTCTATATATCCTCATAAGAAAAACTGGAAAAAGGCAAACTCTTACAAACAGGGATATGAATTCAATTATAGCCTAATTGCCTTGCAGTTACAGAGAAAAAAGAAATACAAGAGGGAAAACTCATTTTTGAAAGTCTCTCCAGATAATGTTATTGTAACTGCACTAAAAAAGAGTGAAGATGAAAAAGGAATAATAATCAGGTTTTATGAAGTACAGGGCAAAAAAACAGAAACTACTTTAACTTTGTTTAAAAAACCAGAAGAAGTGCAAGTAGTAAACTTAATAGAAGAAAAAGATAAAGAATTTGATAAAAAAATTGAAATTAAGGAAAACGAAATTAAGTTAAATACTGCTCCTTTCGAGATTGTGAGTTTAAAAGTGAAATTATAATCGGTTTATTTTTAATTAACAGATAAAAACTTAAAATTAAATATTGTATGGGCTCGTGGTCTAGACAGGATTTTTATAATCTTGGGATAGTTGGTTAGGACGTCGCGTTGACATCGCGGAGATCAGGAGTAAAGTTTTTAAAAAACTTTCCTGAATTCAAATCTGGCAAATCAAAGATTTGTAACTTTCCGATTTGCCAATTGGAAATCTCCTCGAGCCCATTTTGAAATATTTAAAATTCTACAAAGAAGTTTTTTATAGAAAATAGACAATTTCAATAAAAAATAAAAAACTAAAGTTTCTTTACTAGTTTATCACAATCTTTAACTATTGAATCACAAGCGTTTTCTATTGCTTTTTTCAAGTTTTTTCCTTCAACAAGCAGTTGCATTTTTTCCAAAAAAGGGTGTTTGCTCCCATAAGCAGTCTTTTCTATTCCTTTCTCATTCCAGAGTCTATCAACCAACAAATTTAGTAAAGTTGAAGTCTCCTCTGTTTCCATAACTATTTTATCGTTTTTACTCTCAACAATTTTCATATAATAATTTAAAATTAAATAATAAAATGGGAACAATTGCAGCTCTTGTAAAAAAAGCAGCAAATCTGGAAAAACTCGCAAAAAAAGAAAAACAAGAAGAAATTGTCGGAGACATATCCCTAGAAAAAATAAAGGAAATTGCCAAAAACAGTGAAATTCCAGGGAATTCTGCTAATGCAAAAATCAGGCAAATAATAGGCTCCTGTATCTCATATAAAATTACAATTGACGGAAAAGACCCTAGAGAATTTAAGAATTATCAGGAGTAGAATAAAGGATAAGGAAGAGTCTATTATACTTCAACTCTATCTCCTATTTTTGGAGCCAAAGTTTCAATATTTAATTTTTCTTTAATTTCCTCGGCGAACTTGATTGTGTTATCTCCATGAACACAAATAACTTTTTTTGGTGAAAGTCTTTTTATTAAGTTGAATAATTCACTTCTACCAGCGTGAGCGCTAAAATCAAATTTCTGAATTTCTAAGTTAACCTTGAATTTAGTTTCTTCATTTTCAAAGTATCTTGTTTTAAGTAATTTTTCTCCAGGAGTTCCCTGAGCCTGATAACCTGTCATCAATAAACAAGTATTTTTCCTATTCCTACTATTTTTTAAATAATATACTATTGGACCTCCGCTAAGCATTCCCGCTGTTGTAATAACAATTCCTCCCTCTCTAATAATTTTATCTCTCTGCCTCCTTGTTCTTACAAAGTTTACCCTCTTTAAAACTTTTTTTAAAGCATCTGAGTCTCTTATGTAATTTTTATGGTACAAAATTATATCCGCTGCTTTCTGACCCATTCCATCCAAATAAATTTCTTTTTTAATTCCATATGAATAAAGCATTAGTAACAACTCCTGAGCCCTACCAACTGCAAAAGTTGGAAGTAAAATGAGTCCATTTTCATATTCTTTAATTTTCTCTATAAATCTATTTTCTTCTATTTTTCTATCTAGATGCTCCCTCTCAGAGTAAGTTGACTCTGTAATCAAACAATCTATTTTAGGATATTTTATTTCCTTATAACCTAACAGATAGGTTGGTATTGTATTAATATCCCCTGTATATAAAATTCTCTTTGAGCCAGAAAGATAAACAGAAGCAGAACCTGGAATATGACTTGCATCAAAAAGTTTAGCCTCTAAATTACCAACTCTAAAGAGTTGGTTGTAGACACAAGGTACAAAACTCTTATTCATTTTAGTGATATCATATTTTTGGTATTCTGAAAAACCCCTGTTAAGCCCAGCAACTTTTATATAATCCTCTAATAATAGATTCATCAAATCCAAGGTCGCAGGTGTAGCATACAAATTCGGGTTCTGCATTTTATAAGTTAAAGGAACCATCCCAGAATGGTCAAGATGTGCATGGGTAACAAAAATTCCAGCTAATTTTACTGTTGGAAGTGATGGAATCCGTATCCTTGGCTGCAACTCTACTCCATAGTCCAGAACAATATTTGTATTTTTATCCTTTACTAAAAAAGCTTCTCTTCCAATTTCTCTGCATCCTCCTAAAAAATCTATAATCACTTTTCTCCCTTAACAACTCTCTTTCTAGTTTTTGATTTGCCCCTCCCCCTCACAGATTTTCCTGTTTTCTTTGTTTTTCTAGATTTCTTTTCTCTGCCTGACTTGGAGACTTCTAGATAAAAAGAGCAAATCAAAAGAACAAGTAGAGGTACAATCAAAAAATAATTTAGAATAACTCCCACTATCGGAATAAAACTCAACAAAGATGAAACATAGAACAAAATTGGTAATAAGATTAAATCCAAATAATATTTTTTTCCAAGAGTAAAACTTTGTGATACCGAATTAAAAATAGATTTTCCCTCTATAACCCCTGGAAAAATAAAAATAAAAAAAGGTGCTATTAATAAAAAGATCATTAGATAGACTACAGAAAGAAATAAAGTGATTTTTAACGGATAAAATAAACTATAAAAAATTAATATCAGAGGAAGTGAAATTGCAACTATTATTAAGAGTACTAAGATACTTGCTAAAAAATAAGAAATCCCCCTCTCTCTAATTGTAGTAAAAAAGAGGCCTGTAGAAACTTTCTTTTTAATCCCCTTTAAACAAATCCCCCAAAATCCAGCCTCAAGGAATATTATTATCTCAACTAATATTGTTATAATCGCTCCCAAAAATAAAAAGAAGAAACCAAGATTTTCCATATTTATAGAGTCTAAAGATTCTGGAGATTCAAAATCTGTGGTTCCTTCACTTATTATGTAATGATTCAGTCCTTTTGTTGCACCTCCTGCTCCTACAAGCAAGAAAAGAATTATTATTATTAAAGCCATAGAAATAATAACAGGTTTAAAGTTTGTCTTGTAAGCCTCCCAGGCCTTTTTAAAATGATTTAAAATTTTTAACATAATATAATATCTAAAAAGTATATATGAGCCTTTTTTATGAAGTAATTGACAAAAGGCTCAATCCAAAAACCTAATCAATTTCTTAATTTTGGCTCAAGCCTTTTTCTAAAAGGCTTGTATATTTAAATTTTTATTAAATTATGGAATTTAAACTGTTTGGAAAGTGGGTATTTAATATAGAAGTAAATGACCTGGGTCTGAAGAGTTATATTAATCTGGAACAGAGAATTCTACCAAAAACAGATGGAAGAACAAAAAATAAGCACATTATTGAAAAACTTATAACCCATCTGATGATACCTGGACACAGAGGAAAAAAACACAAACTCACTTCTGGAAGGTGTACTGGAAAATACCAGACAATTTATAACATAGTTGAAAAATCCTTTGATATTATCGCTGAAAAAACAAAGAAAAATCCAATAGAAGTTTTTATCAGGGCAATAGAAAATTCTGCACCCTATGAATTAACGGTTTCCCAACAGGTTGGGGGAATTGTCGCAAGAAAACCTTCAATTTGCTCTCCAAAAAAGAGATTAGACCTTGCCTTGAGAAGACTTGTTCAGGGAAGTTATGCAAAAGCTTTTAATAAAAAGAAAAAAATGTATGAAGTTCTGGCAGAAGAATTTATAAATGCGGGTAAAAATAGCACAGAAAGTAATGCTGTAGCAGAAAGACAGAGAAATGAAAAAGAGGCTGAAGGGGCAAGATAATTCTAAGAGTTGATGCTTAAATATTTTTAATCTTAAATTATGACAGAAGATGTTAAGTCTTTATATGGACTTATAGAGAAAGTTGCAGAGAAAGGTAAGATAGCTAAAGGTGTAAATGAGGTTACAAAACAGGTTGAAAAGGGAGATGCCAAACTTGTGGTAAATGCTCAGGATGTTGACCCAAAAGAAATATTGATGCATATTCCAATTTTGTGCAAAGAAAAAGGGATTAAATTATTAGAAGTTCCTTCAAGATCAGAACTTGGAAAGTCAGCAAAATTATCTGTTAATTGTTCTAGTCTTGCAATTACTGATTTTGGAGGTTTGGATAAAGAAGCAGAGCAGATAACTACAAAACTAATAAAAGAAAATTAATAGTTGTTTATATTTATGAAATTATTCTACCTAAAGCCTGTTTTGGAATCTTTTAAGCACCACAAGCAATTAGATATAACAAGTTTCTATCTAATTTATGAACCCTTATCTAAAGTTAATTAGGCCAAGCGTTTGCTTATTATCTATTTTTGGATTAATTGTTGGTTTACTTTTGGTAGGTATTCCTTTTGAGTTATGGATTTTGCCGGTTTTAGGGATTTTTTTGTTTTCTGCTTCTGGTAATACAATAAATGACTTCTTTGATTTTGAGATAGATAAAATAAACAAACCTGAAAGACCTCTTCCATCAGGGAAAATATCTAAAAAAATAACAATTGGTTTTTATTTAAGTCTTGCTTTAGTTGGTCTGGTAATATCATTTTTTGTCTCTCTGAATTTTTTTATTCTAGCTTTACTTAATTCAATTTTGATTTTTATGTATTCGAGAAAATTCAAAAAAACCTTACTTGGAAATCCTGTAGATAGCTGGCTCGCCTGCTCTGTTTTTTTGGCACCAGTTTTGATTTCTGGTGGTCTTACCGAACTTCTAACATCAACTACAACAATTCTTGCAATAATCGCTTTTTTTGGAAATTATGGGAGAGAAATTCTCAAGGATGTTGAAGATATAAAAGGGGATAAAATTATTAGAGCAAGAACTTTGCCAATTGTTTTTGGTGAATTTAAAGCAACAATCTTGGGGAAAATTTTGATGATTGTTGGCTCGGTTTTTTTGTTTCTCCCTTTCTTTTTTAAAGGGTTTGGATTAATTTATTTGGTTCTTGCTATTTTGTGTTTTTTTATTTGTCTAAGTATATTAACTGTTAGGGATGTAAAAGTTGCCCAAAAATTAATTAAAGTTGTTATGTTCCTAGTTATTTTTTCTTTTTTAACTTCTTTATTTTTTTAAAATAAAAATTGTATGGTTCATTTAGTCCTTGCAGAGAAACCTACAGCGGCGAAAAAAATTGCGGAGTCTATTTTAGAAAAATATACTACAAAGAAAAAATATTCTACTAATTATTATGAATCCCCCTCTGGAATTATTGTTACATCAGCGGCAGGTCACCTTTTCACTTTAAAAGATAAAATAAGAAAAAAGTACCCAAATTTTGATTTGGAGTGGCAACCAAGTTTCAAGAAAAATAAATTCACAAAAAATTTCTATCAACTCCTATCTTATTTAGGAAAGTTTTCTGAGGAAGTAACAATTGCGACAGATTTAGATGTTGAAGGAGAAGTTATTGGATACAATATCTACCGTTTCCTCTGCAAAAAAGCAAAAGTCTCGAGAATGGAATTTTCCACCTTAACAAAAGATGAACTTCAAAAAGCGTTTCTGAAGAGAAAAAAAGGTTATAATCGTGGGCTTGCTGAATCTGGTTTAACCAGACATTATCTAGATTATTTCTACGGAGTTAATATTACCAAAGCATTAACAGCTTCCATAAAAACTGCTTCAAATAGATATTACTTGCTTTCTTCTGGCAGAGTCCAGGGGCCAACCTTAGCAATTCTTGCAAATAGAGAAAAAGAGATAGAAGAGTTTGTTCCTATTCCCTTTTGGCAATTAAATTTTCTAACTTCAAAATCAGAAGAAAAAGAATTTCCAGAACCTCTAACTTTTAATTATAGCATAAGTAAAATCTGGGAAAAAGAAAATGCTGAAAAAATATTTGGAGAGTGTAAAGACAAAAATGCTGTTGTTTCTGAAATAAAAACAAAAAAAATGCACCTTAATCCTCCTGTACCTTTCAACTTAACCAACCTACAATTAGAAGCCTATAAAGTTTTTGGTTTTAGTCCATCAAGAACACAGGCAATAGCACAGAGATTATACCTACAAGGTTTGATTTCTTATCCAAGAACAAGTTCCCAAAAATTACCTTCCTCAATACACTATAAAAAAATTATTAAAAAATTAAGTAAAATTTTTGAGGTTGGAAAAAAATTGTTAAAAAAAGAATTAAAACCAATGGAAGGAAAAAAGAGTGACCCCGCACACCCTTCAATACATCCAACAGGAGAACTTCCAAAAAAACTCAAAGGTGAAGAAGAAAAAATTTATTCTCTAATCGTTCACAGATTCTTTTCTGTTTTCGGAGAGCCTGCAGAAAGGTTATCTGTAAAAATTTTTGCAAATATAGAAAAATATAATTTTTATTGTTCTGGTTCAAAAACAGTAAAAAAGAATTGGCTTGAATTTTATCCTTTTGCAAAAATAGAGGAAATTGAACTCCCAGATTTAAAAGAGGAGGAAGTCTTGATTGTTGATAAATTAAATTTGTTGGAAAAAGAAACCAAGCCACCAAATAGATATACTCAGGCAAGTCTTGTAAGAGAATTAGAGAAAAGAAATCTTGGTACAAAAAGTACAAGGGCTATGATTATTAAAACGTTGTATGATAGGAATTATTGTGAAGGACAAAAAATAAAAGTTACGAATTTAGGGGTAAGAATTGTAAAAACTTTAGATAAATATGCTCCAGAATTCTTGTCTGAAGACCTCACAGCAAAATTTGAGAAAGAGATGGAAGCGGTTGAGCAAGACAAAAAAAAGAGAGAAAAGGTTTTGGATGAAGCCAAGGAAATACTTGAAAAAACTTTTGGAAAATTTAAGGAAAAAGAGATTGGTAAATCCCTCTTAAGTTCTGTTGAAGAAACAAAAGAAAAACAAAACGTAGTAGGAGAATGTAAATGTGGTGGACAACTGAAATTTATAAAGATGTATAATGGCTCAAGATTTGTTGGATGTTCTAACTACCCTAAATGTAAAAATGCCTTCCCTCTACCAAGAAATTGCGGAATAGAAAAAACAGGAAAAATCTGCAAGGATTGTGGCACACCAATTTTAAAAATAATCAGGAAAGGCAGGAGACCTTTTAATATGTGCTTGGACCCAAAGTGTAAGAGTAAAGAAAACTGGAGGGAGAAAAAATCTAAAAAAGAGAAATAATAATTACCAAGGTTTGTTCTTTAATTTCAGTAGAAAAGCGCATATATTTGCAGAATAATGGATTAGAGGAGTAACTATTACAAGGAAAATTACCCAAGACAACTTTAAATCTATTATAATAGAAACAATAACTAAAGCCAAAATTAGAAAATCTAGTTGATCCAAAATAGGTGTTGGATCTCCTCTCTTAATTCTAAACCTCCTCTTAGTAAAGGAACCAACTATATCTCCTAAAATTGCTCCAGTGGTTAATAAGAAGATTGTCAAAAAATTGTGCTGAAAATGTAAAGCGTAGAATTGAGTTATAAAAGGCTGTAAATAAATAAGTAATAATCCTATAAAAATTCCGAAAAAAACACCCCCAAAGAGACCCTCTATTGTTTTTCCATCTCCAAACAATCTAAATCCATCAACAAAATTCTTTCTGAAATCTATTGGATATTTTCCTTTTAATAAAACTGGGGAGAGGTTAGCACAATAAGCAGGAATAATCAACCAAAAACTATTAATTATAATATCTAACATAATAATAAAAACTAAAATCCTATAAAATATTTCTATGATGGATATAAAGGTCCCTTGTTTTGTAGTTGTTGTGGAAAACCTTTAGATTGTATATTGAATGATGGGCTCGGAGAGATTTCCCCTCTTCTGCACCAATTTCGGTGCAGTTCTTGTTTTTTCAGAGAAAAAACAGATGTTCTATCTTTGATAGAATAACCTTTTCCTGAGAAAAGTTGCATTGAACTCTCGATCTTCGCGAATTTCAGAGTTTAGATTACCACCACTATTTAATTATTTTTCTTAAAGAAAGAAAAGCTCCTGTGAACGCGACGTTTGCTATTGAAATCTTAGCCACTGGACCACGAGCCCATAATTAGTTTCCGCAATTTATTAACCATTTAATTTAACTGCTATGCTTTGGAAAAATATGTTAGTTTGATTTTTGCATTAAATAAAAGAGTTATAAAGGTGCATACCATTTTTTAAGCCTTTTTATCTATTCAATAAAAGCCTTAACTATTTAAAAGTTTAGTAAATATTATGGAAGGTAAATTACTAAACACAGGGACAACGACAGTAGGAATGGTTTGTAAAGAAGGTGTTTTACTTGCCTCTGAATCCAAAGCTTCTATGGGTAATATGGTAGTAAACAAGGATGTTCAGAAAGTTTTTAAGATAGATGATAAAATTGGGATAACAATTGCAGGAATGGTAAGTGATGCACAGCAATTAATAAATATTTTGAAAGCTGAAATTTCACTTCACAAACTGGAGACGAATGAAGAAATGAATATTAGTGCTGTAGCACATTTGTTATCCCAGATTATGTACTCAAGAAGAATGTTCCCTTATTATACACAAATTATTATTGGTGGAATAGACTCAACCGGATCTTATATATTCTCGTTTGATCCAACAGGTTCCTGTATGAAAGAGAAGTATGTTTCTACAGGTTCAGGTTCTCCTTTTATTTATGGAGTTCTAGAAAAAGATTTTAGGGAAGGAATGACAATTGAGCAGGGAAAAAAGCTGATAAGAGAGGCTATAAAAAGTGCTACGCAGAGAGATATGGCTTCTGGAGGAGAAAAACTCTGGATTGTTGAGATTACAGAAAAAGGTTTTAAATTAGAAGAAGAAAAATTGAAATAATTGTAGGCCCTAAAAAGAAAAAAGTGGAGATTAACAAACTTCTCATTATTTTGGTTTTGTTACATAAGTGAGAAAGGAACTTGAAGTTATTTTAAATCTTTTTTAAAAACAGATAAATGTTTTTTCCAAATAGATATAGTCCAAGGCTTAGAATTATAATCCCAAGAATTAGGATAAATAGCATCCCAAATTCAGGGAAGTCGCCAATATTTATCATACCAAAAAACCAGTATATAGAACATACTGTGGGGTGAGATGGAATATTTACTAGACATCTTGTAAAAATAGTGCCTAAGCCTAAGATAATTAGAACTACTCCTGATATAATACTTACGATTTTGTTTATTGTACTTTGCAAAGACATAGGTAACACTTCTATAAAAATATTAAGATAAAAAACTTTAAATAGGCTTAAGTGATTCTATCTAACTATCTTTAAACTCAAAATTAACAACAGGGACTAAAATTTCTGAACTATACCCACTTTATTATTGTCTTCCTTGTTGTGTTATAGATTTGGCATAGTCTATTTACTCTTTCTACTTTATTCAGGTAATTTGTTGCTATATTATGTCTGAAACCTGTTATATTACGGGGATAACATCTCTTTTACCTGTATTCATAAAGATGTTACCCATGTGCTTACAAATTACACATAATTATGTTAAATGAAAAATTGAGAAAAGAATTAGAAAAAAAACACTATAAAATATTTAACCATTCAGGAGTACAGATTTGTGAGTGGACAAAAAGAAGTCTAAGAGGGGAGGGTTTCTGCTACAAAGAAAAATTTTATGGGATTGACTGCCACAGATGTATGCAGTTTTCACCAAGTGTTGTTTTCTGCAACCTGAGATGTTTATTTTGCTGGTCTCCAAATGAACTTTTTAGGAACAAAATTCCAGAAGAAATTGACAAACCCGAGGAAATTGTAGAAAAACTAATTGAACAGAGGAAAAAATTACTTTCTGGGTTTGGAGGGAGTATCTCTGACAAAAAAAAGTTAAAAGAAGCTCTTGAGCCAAACCATTTTGCAATTTCATTATCAGGGGAGCCAACTCTTTATCCAAAAATTACAGAATTGATTGACTATCTAACAAATAAAGGTAGAACAGTTTTTTTGGTAACTAATGGAACAAGGCCAGATGTTTTGTCAAAGTTAAAACCAAAGAAAAATTTTCAGTTGTATATTTCTCTAAATGCCCCAAATGAAGAAAAATTTTTAGAAATATATAGACCCCTAGGGGAAAATGCTTGGAATAAATTCAACGAAAGTTTGGAAATAATGCACAGTTTTAAAGGTAGAAGAATTTTAAGATTAACTTTAATTAAAGGTCTTAACAATTCCTCTGAAGATATAAAAGGATATCTAAAATTAATAAAAAAGGGGAACCCTGATTTTGTTGAAGTAAAAGCGTTTATGAGTTTGGGTTACTCAAAAAAGAGATTGGGAGATGAAAAAATGCCTGATTTTGAAGAGGTAAAAAAGTTTGCTTTGGAAATTTCAAAAAAAAGTAATTACAAATTTGAAGATAGGTCAGAGAATTCAAGAATTGTTTTGCTAAAGAATAAGGATTCTAAAGTTGTTAATAAATTTGAGTAAATTTTTATTAGACTTTAGATAAGAGTATGAGATTCTACGAATATGTTCACAGAGATTCATTTGTTCATAGATTAGACCCCAGAGCAAAATTAATTTGGTTAATTTGTTTTTCCTGTTTGGTGTTTCTAACATCAAATCCATACATTATAACAGCAACCTTGATTTTTACTTTACTTATTGGTGTCATTGCAAAACTGCCAAAAAAGCAGGTATGGGACAGCACAAAGATTTTTGTTATTTTGATGCCAATTGTTTATAGTCAATTGATTCAAGAGCCTTCAGGGCAAAAAAGAAAATCACTTATCCAAAAAGGCTGAAATTTAAATTTAAGGCGAGTGTTTTGTTTTTTGATAGTTGGGGTTTCGGTTTTGTTGTTTGAGTCCAGGTATTTGAAAAAAGTTTTTGTTTATATCTTATCTATAGTTATCTTGTAAAAATTTAAGACTAAAGATCTAGTTGTAATTGCTCTATTCGGTGCATTAGCATTTGTATTAGCTTTTGTTCTTGGTTCTGCTGTTGTTGTTGCAACTGGTATACCTACAACTGGAGGAATATTAAATATTTTTATAACAGCAGTTGTTGTTTTTATTGGTATTAATATATTTTATGAAAAATTTGGTTCAGGTATGCTAATCTGCACAGTGCTTTCTATATTAGCAGTTCCAACAGTGATCCTTGGACCCCCCCCCTAGTTTATTAAAAGTAATAATTGGTGTTTTATTTGATTTTACATTTGATATTGCTTTATTTTCATTGAAGAAAATAAAATTTCGTTTCGCCATTTCAGGTTCTTTAGGTGTGATTGTGGCATTCTGTTTAATGTACCTTATGTTTATTTTACTAAACTTACCAGAAGCTGGAAAGATGCAAACGTTGTTAATACCCTTGACTTTTATATATGCCTTACTTGATGCTGCCGGAGGTCATACGGATTTTTTAATATTTGACAAAAGACTAAAAAACAAGGCATTTATTAAACAGATGCAAAACTAAATAACAATTCCTTCTTTAACTGCTTCTCTAACAATTGTAACTTGTTTTCTTTTTTTCTCAAATTCTTCCGGGGTGTAGCAGAGGAAATCAACTGGATAATCCAAGTCCCAGTAATTATATAAAATAAGAGGTCTTCTTCTATGTTTCTGTTTTTTAAATTTAGAAGAGACTATTACAAGGTCAACATCACTGTACTCTCTGAATTTTCCGGTTACCCTTGAACCAAAAAATATTATTTTTTTTATTGGAAGTTCTCTTGAAACATTTTTTTTGAATTTTTCTAATTCACCAATTAAAGCTGTTTTTCTATCCATTTTAACACCTTCTCAGCATTCTCCAAATCATTTATAGCATCTTCCTCTGAGTACTCTTCAGCAGGTATTTTTTCACCTATATCAGGATACCTTGCCTCTGTGTAAACAGGATTAAGTTCCTTACAAATTTCTATTAGAGAATTAGGTAGTTTTAATTTCTCTGCAAGAAAGAAAACATCATGAATCTTTATAAGTTTTCCAAATTTCTTAATGTAAAGGGATTTCAATGCTTTTTCAACAGACTGATGTGCAAGAAATGAGGCTACATAATAATCTCCTGAATTAAGTGAATGTTTTGCTGATTCCAAATCTCTTTTTGCCTGTTCCCACCAATTTTTGATTTCCTCTTCCATATTATATTTAAGACTAAAGACTTAGTAGTTTGTGCATTATTTGGTGCCTCAATGTTTATAATAGCTTTTGTTTTAGGGCAGGTATTGGTTGCTATTAGTGGAATTCCAATGAGTGGAGGGATAGTACATGTACTAATTGAAGCATTTATGTTGATAATTGGGGTAATGCTTTTGACACTCTCCATGACTAAAATCAGGAGATTCTGAGATCGCACTCTGAACCCCTAAAGCCTGCTGACTTCTTTATGAACATAGCCTCAGTTCTGGGTGTGCCAAAACAACCCCTAGTTTAGACATATAGCCTAAACCTCGTTGGTCTTTTTCGTTGTATAAGCACCTTACCTCTATTTTAGGTGTTGCCAACGGTTTTAACAGGTGTAGTGTTCTGAAGTTTTAACCTTTCTCCAGCACAGCTATAGAGAAAGAACTCTATAAATATATACAGAAAACTTTAACTATTCTTATCCTAAACCCAATTCATCTACCCTTACTAAAGTCGGTAGCTTTCTTGGGACTTTATCTGTAAAAAAATTATAAATTAGAAATTTTTCTTTTGAGCAAATAAATAAAGTTTTTTATTCCTTGTGTTATTGTAACTCCTTTTCGATATAGTGGAGAGTCTATTTTTATACAAGTATACTTTAATTTATTCCTGCCAAGTTCATAAACAATTTCGGCTTCAATCTCGTACCTCTGTGCTTTTAAATTCAATTTCTTAAGGGCTTTTTTCGAAAATGCTTTATAACCACATTCTGTATCATACACTCTAGTTTTACAAATAATGTTTGTTAATAGAGTAAGCCAGAAATTTCCGAATTTTTTTATAAAAGGATATTTTTTTAATTTTCTTGCTCCTACAACCACTTCGTATCCTTCTTTTATTTTTTCAATGAATTTTGGTATATCTTCGGGTTTATGCTGTAAATCATCATCTAAAGTTACAATTATATCGCCTCCTACTCTTAAAGCTTCTTTTATTCCTCTCCTCCTCGAATATCCCACACCTTTGTTTCCCCTATTATAAAAAACAACTGCCCCATCTTTCTCAGCAATTTTACCAATTTTTTTTGTAAAACTATCATCAATAACAATAACTTTATCGACATACTTAGAGGATTTTTTTATAACCGTTCCTACTGTTTTCTCTCCATTGTAACACGGAATTACTGCAATAATTTTTAGCATAAATAAAACTTCAAAAATAAACGCAAGTGGTTAATTAAAAATTTCCTAGTTTAATTAATGGAAAAAATAATTAAAATTCCTAAAGGAATATCTGTTTCTGTGGAAGGATTTAAAGTAAAGGTTAGAGGGAAACTTGGAGAGTTGGAGAGAGACCTGTATAATAGAGGAATTGCAAATATATTGAAAATTGAAAAATTAGAAGATGAAATAAAACTTTCCTCAATACTGGAAAACAAAAAAGGAAGGGCCCTATTAGGAACAGTAGCCGCACATATATTAAACCTTTTTAAGGGTGTTGAATCTGGGTATAAATACAAGTTAAAAATTGTTTATACTCACTTCCCCCTCTTAATAGAACAAAAAGGAAACGAAATTATTCTGTCAAATTTTCTTGGACAAAAAGTAATTAAGAAAATGAATATTCCTGCAGGAGTAAAAATAGAAATAAAAAAGGATGAAATAGAGGTTTTTAGTCTAAACAAAGAACTTGCAGGACAAAACGCAGCAAGAGTAGAAAGATTAACAAAACATTCTAAGATGGATAGAAGAAGGTTTCAGGATGGTATCTTTATTTTTGACAAGCCAAAAGATTAATTTTCATTTTTTATTAAAGATGAAATTGCTGAAAGCAAAAAATTAATCTCTCTTAGATTTCCTTGATTTTCCTGGTTGAGAAATCTTCCTGTGTCTCGCACAACTTAAACAAACATATAATCTCTTTGAAGGAAGCATCAATTTATTTTTGGACAATTCCTTTTTCATTGAGGGGTCTGATAAAGAAAATTTTCCTTTTTTCTCAAATGTTTTATATTTTGGAACTTTCTTCCCACAAAAAGAACATACTACCATTGGCTCATTTCCTCTCCCCTTTCCATGTTTGTGAATCCTCTTATAAGGCGCTTTCACCATAATTTAAAGAGAATTAAAAGAATTAACCCAGAATATAATTATGCCTTGGTAGCTCAGTTGGTAGAGCAGCTGCCTCGTATGAGCCTTTTTATAAAAAGGGTTTGTAAGAAATAAATGTATTTTAGAGGGGAAAGCAGCAGGTCGCGAGTAAGTCTTTTAATCGCTAGATTATTAACTTTGTAATCAAATCTCGCCCAAGGCTATAAGATTAAAATATCTCCTTTTATAATTTATTGACACTCTCCCCTCACTAAAGTCGGGAGATTCTGAGATCGCACTCTGAACCACAAAAGCTTGCTGACTTCTTTATG
>JAGXOK010000007.1 GCA_023659935.1 Candidatus Aenigmarchaeota archaeon LH_S6
CAGTAATAGTTGTACTTTTCTTTATATCAGGTTTTCCAATTTCACTTAGTAATTTAAAAAAAAGAGCTGCAAGTCCTGGCCTTTTTGTTTGTAATTCTACTCTATTCTTTGATTTTATTGATCCACAGGAATAGAAAAGTCCAAGTGCTTCAAAATTATTCATAAATATATAAAAAAGAACTTGTTTTTATGGAAGATAATAAATTTGTTAGAAATTTGAAGGAAGGAGTCAATAGGAGAAAACTTCCTGTCAAAGAAGATTTAGATCCAGGATATACCTCTCCCTTTGAAGAATCTACAACTCCTAATTCGGAATCACCATCAGATAAAAAGACAGAAGATTTATCTGAAGAAGAAATAACTGAAAACAAAAAAGATATTTTAGCTAAAGTTAAAGAACTTCATAGGGAAGGAAAGACAATAGATGAAATTTATTCTACTCTAAAAGAGCAGGGTTATTCTTACCAGAATATAGAGGGGGCTGTTTTAGAATTAGTAAAAGAAGAAAAACAACCAAGACAAGAGGAGAGGACTGAAAAAGAAGAACCTAAAAAAAAGTTTGAAGAACCTCCTAAAGAAAAAATCAGTTTGGAAAAAACTCCAAAGACAGAACCAAAATCCACGGATGAATCTAAAGAAATACAAAAAGGGGATTTTGCACCCCTCTTTATTAGAGTAGGGAAATATAGGGAGACTATCGAGACTCTCCAAAATCTTGAAAATTATCTAAATGGAATGGCTAAGTTGTTTAATCTGGTAAATAGGTTAGAAAAAATAAGGGGAACTAATATAGATACCCTAAACAAAATGTATAAAAAAGCAAGTGAAACAGCCTCAACATTATCTTCTGGTTTATTAAAACCAAGAGGAATGAAATTAGAGGGTGGAAAAGAAAGTAGGGCTGAGATGGATGAATTAAATAAAATTATCTCAAATTTAAACACAGAATTGGGGACCTTAAAGGAAGAAGTGGATAAAATAAAAGTTTTAGAATAATATACAAAGATAATGAAATTAGACCAGCACTTTGTTATTGACAGAGAAGTCTTAGTAAGAATTGTAAATTTAGCAGAAATAAAGAAAGATGAAACTATTTTAGAAATTGGTCCTGGAACAGGAAATTTAACAAAACTACTAAATAAAAAAGCAAAAAAAGTTTATGTAATAGAAAAAGACAAAAACTTATTTTCTGCTCTGAAAAAAATAGATAGTAAAAAACTAAAACCAATTCTTGCCAATGCACTTAAGGTTAAGCTTCCAAGATTTGATAAGGTCGTGGCAAATATTCCTTATTCAATTTCTGAGGCTTTGATTCAGAGATTAATCTATGTTAATTTCAAACTTGCTGTTCTACTCCTACCAGAAGGTTTTGCTAAAATTATTTCTGAAAAGAAAACAAAACTTTCTTTAATCTCAAATCTTTTTTTCAAAATAGAATTAGACAGAAAAGTTTTTCCAGATTCTTTTTCTCCCCTACCAAAAGTTTGCTCAAGGATCATTTTACTAAAACCAAAAATTCCAAAAAAGAATGAATTAATTTTTAGGGAATTCTTAAAACAAACAGATAAGAAAGCAAAAAATGCGATTAGAGAAGCAATTATAATAGGGAGAAATAATTTTGGAGAAAAAGTTACAAAAAGAGAAGCAAAAAAGAGTTTGGAAAAATTTAAAATTAACAAAAAAGTGGCAAGTCTAAGTTTAAAAGAAGAAGAGGGGATAAAGGAGTTTATAGATAGTTTAAATTTTTAATTATGTATTTATGGAAAAGATTGCAGTAATTAGACTGAGAGGAAAATGGGGGGTAAGAAAAGAAATAGAAGATACCCTGATTTTATTGTGTCTAAAAAGGAAGAATAATCTGGTTGTTCTAGAAAACAACAATTATAATTTAGGGATGCTTAAAAAAGCAAAAGATTATATAACCTATGGAGAGGTAAGAGAAGAAACACTGAAAAAATTAATTTCCAAAAAAGAGCCTAAGGAAAAAGAGAAATTAATATTCACTCTACCAAATCCAAAAAAAGGTTTTAAAAGCATAAAAAAAGGTTTGAATCAGGGAGGAGATTTAGGGTATAGAGGAGAAAAAATAAATGAATTGGTTGAAAGAATTATTGAGAATATTAAGTAAACTGTTAATTTCTATTTTTAATAGAGTCCAGTAAAAGTCCTTCTACGAACTTCCCAGAAACTCAAAAAGCTCTCTCTCTAAATAATTGCCTGCAGCCTTTCTCTAACTCTTGTATTTTTTTCCTTTTTGTAGAGAGAATCTATCTGTTCTTATTAAAGACTGTTGTTTATAGAGGGACTAAAATTCACGATTTTACACTCCCTCTAATCTAAATCCTTTATTCTTCCAATTATTCTACTCAACGATTTCTACTCCAAGAGTCTTTTCAACTTCCTTCTTTTTTGTCTCTTTATACTCATCTCCTTTGATAAATTCCTGTGGAGAATTTATACCTGTGACTACAACCAAGGTTTTAACAGAATCTCCAAGTTCTTTATCTATAGTTGCTCCCCAGATTACTTTTGAACTTGGATCCAAAACTGAAGAAATCCTTTCAACAGTTTCCTGACACTCTTTTATTGTAATATCCTTTCCTCCAGAAATGTTAATCAAAGCCCCTTTTGCACCTTCTATTTCAACATCCAACAGAGGATTATTCAAAGCTCTTTCAACAGATTCCAAACTTTTATTTTCAGTATCACTCGAACCCAATCCAATCATAGCCAAACCACCATCCTTCATAACCGCCTTCAAATCAGCAAAGTCTAGGTTTACAAGTCCTGGTCTGGTAACTAAGTCTGTGATTCCTTTTACAGCATTAACCAAAACTTCATCAGCAATTTTAAAAGCTGTAGTTATTGAAACATCTGGTACAATCTCAAGAAGTTTATCATTTGGAATTATAATTAGAGTATCTACATTTTTTTCTAATCTGTCTAATCCTACTAATGCAGTATCCATCCTCTGTTTACCTTCCATCGTAAAAGGCATTGTAACAACTCCGACAGTTAGACTATTTGCTTTTTTTGCCAACTCAGCAATTATAGGAATTGCTCCTGTTCCAGTTCCTCCACCAAGACCACAAGTAACAAAAACCATATCTGCCCCCTTTAAAATTTCACCTATTTCCTGCTTATTCTCTTTTGCAGATTCTTCACCTAGTGCAGAGTCTGCACCAGCACCTAGACCTTTTGTAAGGTCTTTACCTATTAATACCTTTCTATCTGCCTTGCAATACAAAAGTTGCTGTGCATCTGTATTTACACTAATTATTTCTGCACTATTCTTACCACTTTCCATTAATCTCGTAGCAGTATTATTTCCTGCACCACCAACACCAACAACTTTTATTACTGCTTTTCTTTGATCTAAAAGTTTCTCTAAACCTACTTTTGAATCTTTTGGTTTTTCCTTCTTTTTACTAACCATAACTTAATATATAAAATTATTTATTATTTAAGCGTTATTTTTTAGAAAATATACTTATGAAAAAGATAATTATTCTATTAGCGGTTTTTTTGCTGATTCTCCCTGTTTTAGGGGATTTACCGACAAAATACAGTAACTGTGAGATTGAAGTGAAAATCCAAGAGAGTGGAGTAATGAAAGAGAGTATATATCTAACTTTTCCAAAAAATGTTACTAAATTCAATTATTATATAATCCACCCTGTAACAGATTTACAAATTTTTGCTAATTCAAAGGAAATAGAATGTGAACAGGGGTATGAGAGGGCGGGAACTTTGGTTTCCTGTAAAAATTTCAACTCTAACAAAATCAGTATGTCATTCAATTATTATGGTTTAATAAGCCCAACTAAAGATTATAATGTTTTTTCAGATAGGTATATACTTTCTACTCCAACAGATAATTTTAATTTAAAGATTTTTCTTCCAAAAGGATATATTTTGGCAGAGCAGGAGGGAGAGGTAACACAACCTCCTTATTATCCTGTTAATGGCATACAAAAGACAGATGGAAGGAATATTTATATAGAATGGAAAAGTACTCCAAAACTTGGAGAAGTCTATGATGTTTCAATATTTTATGAGCAGGCTCTAGGCTCTGACAACTTTGCAGTTATAATTTTTACTGTTCTTATAATTGTTGCAATAGTTAGTGTTTTTATCTTCTTTAAAAGAAGCCAAAAAATTAAGGATTATGGTCTTACAGAAGATGAGAGAAAATTTTTAAATGTCCTGTCTAAAGAAAAGAAACTTTCTCAGAGGAAAATTTCTAGAAAAATTAATCTATCCAAAACACAAACAAGCAGGATATCAAAGAGTTTGGAGAAGAGAGGTTTGATTAAGAGAAAGAGAAAAGGTAGGAATTATGAAATAGTTTTAAAGTAACTATTTTTTAGTCTTATGTCTCATTTTTTTCCTCCTCTTTTTTAGTTTATGGGCTTTTATTTTCCCTTTCTTTCTTTTTTTACCACATGGCATTATTTAATTACTTTTATAGTTTATGAGACACGACTTACTTGCGGATGTTTTTTCAGCAATAAAAAATGCTGAGAGAGTAGGGAAGAAAGAGACTGTTGTAGGAAACAGCAATCTTGTCAAAAATATCTTGAATATTCTAAAGGAGAAGGGTTATATAGAGAGTTATAATGTTTTAATGAGAAATAACTATCAGGAACCCCTTGTAAAACTGAAAAACAAAATAAATGAATTGAAGGTTGTGAAGCCAAGATCTTCTTTCAAGAAAAAAGAGATAACCAAATTTAAGTCCAGATATCTACCGGGAGAAGGAGTAGGATTTCTGCTTGTTTCCACACCAAAAAATAAAGTAACTACAGATAGAGATTTAAAAGAGGAAGGAGGAATTATACTTGGATATGTTTATTAATCAGATAATGGTTAAAGCAACTGTAGGAGCAATAATTGAAAAAGATAAAAAAGTTTTACTGACAAAAAGAAAAGTGGAGCCATTTAAAAATAACTGGTGCATTCCAGGAGGACATATTGAATCCAGCGAATCTGCAGTAGAAGCTGTTAAAAGGGAAGTAAAAGAAGAAGTAGGAATTGATTTTGAACCAGAATTTTTTGGTTATTTTGATGAAATTATACCCAAGATTAACTGGTATGCAGTTGTCCTAGTTTTCAAAGGTAAATTCAAGGGGGAAGTAAAACCAAATGAAGAAGTGAAAGAATACCGTTGGTTCCCAAAAGATGATATAAAAAATTTGAAATTTGCCTTTAAAAATAAGAAAATATTAGAAAAATACTTTGAAATGAATTTCTCTTAATAAACTTATAATCTTCTATATTTATGGCAAAAAAGGTTGGAGGTGTTATCTATAGAAGGTTATTTGAAAATGTGTTTGTTTGCCTCAGATGTAAGCACAAGATGAGAGCAAACCCTCAAAAAGTGAGAGCAGGAAAAATACACTGCAGAAACTGTAAATATTCCAAGTTCAGACCAAAATCCAAGCAGGGAAAAAGATAATTTATCCTATTTAAATAATTTAAAAACAAATAATATTGGGATATGGCGATTCTAAGACAGAAAGAAATTTCAAAAATGAAAAAAGAGGAATTATTAAAAAAGAAAAGAGAATTAGAGCTGGAATTGGCTAAGGAAAGGAGTAGTGCAGCAATTGGGGGGACAGTAAAGAATCCCGGCAGGTTAAAGGAAATCAAAAGAACTCTTGCGAGGATTAAATCTATAAAATGAGTGAGATTTGTCCAATTTGTGGTTTGCCAAAGGAAATTTGTGTTTGTGAAAAAGCAGCCAGAGAAGAACAGAAAATTGTTATTTATACAATAGTTGGTAGATTCAAGAAAAAAATCAGTGCAATTTCTGGAATTGACCAGAAAAGAGTAGATGTTAAACAACTATTAAAAAAATTCAAGCAAAAACTTGGCTGTGGTGGAACAATAAAAAATAATGAACTTTGGCTTCAGGGGAAACACAAAGAAAAACTGAAAGAACTACTTATGGAGGAAGGTTTCAAAAAAGAGCAGATTGAGATAAAATAATTTCTCTTTTTCTTATGGTATTAACTAAAGAACAGTTAGTTGGATATTATTCAAATGAAAAATTACAGGAAATCCTCTGGAATTTCGGGAAAAATAGGGAGTTTGTCGCAAGAAATATTGAAGGGCAGTATTTTAAAAGACCAAATATGCTTCTTTACCCAAAAGATGTTTTGAGGCAGGTGGAACTTGGAGCTGTTTCTTTTCACTGTTCTGTTGAGAGATGGAGAAACCCATTATTGGTAAATGAAAGAAATTATAACGAGCAGAGAATTGGTTCTGATTGGGTTATTGATATTGATTCAGACAAAGGAATTGAAGAAGCAAAAATTGCTGCAAAACTTGTAAGAGATTTTCTAGATAAATATAAAGTTGGTTATTTGTTAAAGTTTTCTGGTAGAAGGGGTTTCCACTTCTGTGTTTTTTGGGAAAATTTTCCTGCAGAGATTAATTACAATAAAGCAGAGAATTTATATCCAGAACTCCAAAAAATTTTGGCAGGTTTTTTAAGGGAACAAATCAGAAACAATCTGTGGGCTGAGCTTGTAAAGCATGCAGGATCAATAAAAGAGCTAACAAATGGCAAAGCAATAGAGGGCATAGACCCTTTTAAATTTACTGAGGTTGAAAAGGATTGGAGTGTAAGGCATTTATTTAGAGCTCCTTACTCCATACACGAAAAAACCGGATTAGTTTCTATTTTAATCAAACCGGAAAATTTAGAAAATTTCAAGGTAGAAGATGCAAAAATTGAGAAAGTAAAGTTTGAAGAAATTGAATTAAAGAGAGGGGATGCAACAAAAGTAGTAGTTGACGCTTATGACTGGAGTGCAAAACAAAGAGAGAAAACAGAAGTCAAACCAAGAAAGGAAGTAGTATTTTATAGGGGAAAAATTAGTCCTGAAAATTTTCCTCCATGCATTCAAAAAATTCTGAGTGGAATTTCTGATGGCAGAAAGAGAAGCGTATTTACTTTGATAACTTTCTTGAAAAGTTGCAATTGGCCTATGATAGAAGTTGAAAAAACTGTTTTAGAATGGGGGAAGAAGGTTGAATTACAGGAAAATTATATAAAATCACAGTTAACTTGGCATAAAAAACAGAAAAAAAATATTTTATCCCCAAACTGCAAAAATGATCTATTCTATAAGGATATAGGAATATGCAAACCTTTACCCCTCTGCGAAAAAATAAAAAATCCTATTAATTTTGCAATTTTAAAAGTTTCCGGAAGAAAGAAAAAGAGAAGAAAGAAATAAAATGCGGCTGCCGGGATTTGAACCCGGGTCGCAGGCTGTTTCCAAGAAGCCTTGTGGGAAGCCCGAATCCTAACCACTAGACTACACCCGCATAAACAAATTATCTTAATTACCTTTATGCTTGAGATAGATGGAAGTTATTTGGAAGGGGGAGGTCAGATTCTGAGAACATCTGTTGGTTTATCTGCTCTGACAAAAAATCCAATCCACATTTATAATATAAGAGCTAATAGGACTCCTCCTGGATTGAAAGTACAGCACCTCGCAGCAATTTCTGCTGTTGCTGAGCTTTTTGATGCAGAACTGAAAAATGCTTTTGTTGGCTCCAAAGAACTTTATTTCACTCCTAAAAAAATTTCACTAGATTTTCTGAAAATCAAAATAAAAACTGCAGGTTCTGTTGGATTAGTTTTGCAGACAATTTTTCTTTCATCTGCAACAATAAACAAAAATTTGAAAATTGAAATAAGCGGAGGAGGAACTTTTGGAAAATGGGCTCCTTCTATTATTTATCTCCAGAAAGTTTTTTTACCTGTCCTAAATAAATTTGGATTCAAAGCAAGAGTAAAAATTCTAAAACATGGTTTTTACCCAAAGGGTGGGGCAAAAGTTGTTGCAGAAATTTTTCCTTCAAAACTAAAAGGTTTTTCTATTGGAAGAAGAATAGAAAAAATTAATGGAATCTCAATTGCCTCGGAAAATTTAAGAAATGCGAAAGTTGCAGAGAGACAGGCAGAAAATGCAAAACAAATTTTGAATAAATTAAATCTTAACACAGAAATTAAAAGCAAATATGTTTCTTCCCTCTCTGTTGGAACAGGTATTGGGTTATGGACAGATCAGACAATTTTTGGGGCAAATTCTCTTGGAGAATTAGGTAAGAAAGCAGAGGTCGTTGGAAAAGAAGTTGGTGAAAAATTGGTTGGGGAGATAAATTCTGGTGCAACAGTTGATAACCACCTTGCAGACCAATTAATTCCTTTTATGGCCCTAGCAGAGGGAAGTTCAGGTTACAAAGTTTCTGAATTAACAAACCATACAAAAACAAATATATGGGTTACTGAGAAATTTATTGACAGAAAAATTAAAATTAAGAAAGTTGGTAGATTGTTTGAGGTTTTTATTTAATTTTAAATTACCTTATAAACTTTATCATTTTCTCTCACAACTTCGTTTACTTTTAATCCTATAGACTCTCCAGATTTTGCGTTATCCACATTTTTGTGCTCTATTTGCATTGAATCAACTTTTTGCTGAAAATTTGTTTTGAAACCTTCTATGGATATACTATCACCCTACAGACAATTCTTTTTCCAGCTCGATTATACCTACACCTATTTTAGAGAAGTATTGCCTTACCTTCCCCACAAATTCTTTTTCTACCATGATAATAAGGCTTTATTGTAAAATATTTGCCCCTGCTGGGATTTGAACCCAGGTCTCTGGCTTTCTCTTCAATTTAAATTTTAGGCCTTTTTAAAGGCTAACCGAGAGGCCAGTATCCATAACCCTCTTATCTTCCTTAATCTTTTTCTTTCTTCCCATCAAAGGCTTCTTTCTTTTCTAAAGAAAGAAGGGTTTGGCCACTAGACTACAGGGGCATAACAAATTAATAAAAATAATCTAAATTATGATATCCTTTTTGTCTGGCTCAATATTTTCTGATTATCTCTATTATTTGATCCCCTTTATATTCACCTTTGCCCTTGTATTTGGTGTTCTTGCGATTTCAAATGCATTTAAAAATCAGAAAAATGTTAATGCAATGATTGCCGTAGCAATTGCTTTATTTGCAACTATCTACCCTCCTTATACAAAAATTTTATATAACTGGCTCCCTTATCTTTGTATTTTGTTTATTGTAATTTTTGTAATCTCAATGTTGAAGGATCTGTTTGTTAAAAGTGAAAAATCCCAAGATAAAAGTGAAAACTCACAACAGAGTTGGCCAGTTTTAATTACAATTACTGTTTTATTTTTGGTTTTTATGTTTATTTCACCTTCAATTCCTTTACCAAATAGTTCATTGATTTCCTCCCAAGATATCTTACTTATTGTTGGGCTGGCTTTTATAGCAATAATAATGATTATCGGCTCAAAAGTAGAATTAGATACTTCAGAAAATAAATCAAAAAAGTAAGAAGTTAGTCTCTAATCCCCTCTTCAGTAACTTTAAAAATTGTTTCTGCATCTGGCAGGGAAGGGGAATCTATCAATTTTACGATTCTTTTTTGTTCCCTGCTTTTTCTTAAATATAATCTGAAGGTTGCGGCATGCCCAAGTACGTTTCCTCCAATTGGCCTTGTTGGGTCCCCGAACATCATCGCAGGGTCAGACAACACCTGATTTGTTACATAAACTGCAAGATTGTAAACTTCAGAAAGTTTCTGCAACTCATGTAAATGTCTGTTCAATTTTTGTTGTCTTGGTGCTAGTTCCCCTCTCCCAGAATAGTCACTTCTGAACATAGAAGTTAAGGAATCCACAACAAGAAGTTTAACGTTTTTTTCTTTAATTATATCCTTTAGTTTGTCTACAAGTAAAATCTGGTGGTCTGAATTATAAGCTCTACCAATAAAGATATTCTTTAAAGTTTCCTCAGAGTCTAAACCCAAAGCTGTAGATATTTGCTGGATTCTCTCTGGCCTGAATGTATTTTCTGTATCAATAAAAACTGCTGTTCCCCCTAAACCACCTTTTTCTTTTGGCAACTGGGCATTAACTGCTAACTGGAAAGCCAGTTGTGATTTTGAAGAACCAAAAGCTCCGTGAGCCTCTGTAATTGCCCCTGTTTCTATTCCACCACCGAGTAACTTGTCTAAATTCTTGGAGCTTGTAGTAATTTTTCCCACCTGTTTTCTTTTTTCATAGAGCTTATCAGCACTCTCAAAGCCCATCTCAACAGCACTTCTCGCAGATTCAATAACCTTCTCTGCGGTTCCTTCCCCAACATCAATTGCATCGCAGATTTCCCCTACAGAAGCAGCAGCAATAGCCATCAAATCCTCATAACCTGCCTCTTTCAGTTTTTCAGCAGTTTTCTCTCCAACTCCAGCAAGATTTTTTAGTTCTTTCGCCATAATTTGATGAAATTATAAATAAGAGGAAAGTTTTTATCCTCACCATAAATGACGGGGTATTATAGTGAATAAAAAGAAACCAAAACTGGCAAACTCATCATCTATGTTCCATTAACACAAATATTGACAATAATCATTGATAGCACTATCTTTAGAAGATGAAACTTAGCTTTACAAAAACCTAACTATTTAATTATCTAATTTTACCTATATTTATAATAATATTAAAAAAAGTTATGGATTTAAATAAAATTAAAATAAAAGAAAGAGTTGCAGATGAAAATTATGATGAGTTTTATAGAAATTATAAAAACAAAAATTTGAGAGAGGCTTCCAAGTATTTATGGGTGTGTATAAAATCTCTTATTTGTGCTTTAGGGTTATATGAAAATAAAGAGATAGAGTCTCAGGAGGAAGTTATATATTTCCTTAATAAATTAACAAGCAGTGGAGAAATCACAAAAGAGGAAGTTGATACCGTAAGAGCTATACATATTAATTTTCTTAGAAATACAATGGATGAACAAATTTTTGAAGTATATAGAGAAAGGACAGAAAGATTAATAAATAAATTAAAAAATATCTTGAGGGACAGGATAATGAGTTCTGGATTATGACAAAAGGTATAACAGGTTCTGTTTCTATATGGATGTGGATTGTTGGCGGAGTGATTGCAGGACTTATACTTTTTACAATCGCTTATTCACAATTAACACAAACAACACAGTCTATGGTAAAACAAAGAAGTTTGGAGCAATACGAAGAACTATTTAACCAAATAAATGGATTATGTTGGAGTTTCTCTGAAAATGTTAGGGAATATTCATTAATTTTAGATGAAAGTGTAAGAGGAATCTATTTGACTTCAGATAAATATATAGAAATTAATAATTCACAATTCATTGAATATATATCAGATGAGAACATATCTTCTGGATATTATTTATGTATTAAAGTAGAAGGAAAGAGAACTAATTGTAAAAAATTAGATTGTACAGCAAAGATGCCTTATCTTGGTGCTATACCAACAAAGTTCTCTTTAGAAGCATTACTGAATAAAATTATGGGTAATTACGAAAAATTTGAATACACTTTAGAACTTGTGAAAGAAGGAGACTTAGTTAATATAACCAAAAAATATGGGCCTCAATGAATACATTATTGTTGTCGGTATAATTATTGTTGGGATAATCTTTTTTCTTGCTGTACAAACCTATGTTATGAGTAGTACAAAAGAAACTTTTGAATATGGAGTTCAGGGAACTGCTGATAGAATTGGTTGTGTATTAGAAAGACTTTCTGCTGAATCATCTTATACTAGATATTGCTTGAATATATCTTTGAGTGATTTAAAAGTTGAACAAGGTTATTTAACCTTTAAGCAAAGAGAAGAAAGTTATATTTTACCGGTTCCAAAAGAGGTTAAGAATACAGATTTAAAAGAAATTGCAACTGTCTGTTTTGTACACTCTCCAAGTGGAGAAATAAGTATTTATGGAGAAATTCCTGTTTGTGATACGGATACAATCTGTACAATAGATGAATGCAAAGAAGATTGCCAAGATTGTTATGGCCCAGATTCTATCTGTGTTGGAGATGGTTTTTGCAATCCTTATATTAGAGAGAACTGTGATACCTCTCCAGAAGACTGTAACTGCTCAGATAAAAACCCTACTTATATTTGTTGTCCCTCTGACCCAGTAGCAGATGATTTTGGTTGTGTCGATGAAGCCAGGCAAAATTTATCAAAAAATAAAGAATGTTTTTGTAATAATGAATGTAACTCAACAGCGAACTTAACTTGCAATCCTACTACACCAACATTTACTGATTTTGATAAAGCATGTTGTCCTCTTGGATATGGATGGAATGGAAGTGATTGCGAAAAAACCAGTCCTACTATACCTTGCGACAATATAACCTCACCATCAGATCTACCAAGTTCTTGGGATTGGAGAAACGTGGATGGAAAAAATTGGATGACTCCTGTAAGATTCCAAGGAAGTTGTGGCAGCTGTTGGGCTTTTTCTGCTGTCGGAGCAGTGGAAGGAACTTACAATATTGAACAGAATGACAACACCTTAGACCCAGATCTTTCAGAGCAAGATTTAGTCTCATGTTCATCAGCAGGAAGTTGTAGTGGTGGATTGCGTTATTCTGCATTATATTATATAAATAATACAGGAATAGTTAATGAGACTTGCTTTTCTTATAAAGCTGATGATGCTCCTTGTGACCGATGCGTTAATTACATTTATAAACAGTGGACTTTAAATAATTATCATCAAATAACTGATAAGTTTGAAATAAAGAAGAGATTAGTTTGTAATGGTCCTCTTTCCGTTGCTATACCTAGTCGTTCTCATGCTATAGTACTGGTTGGTTATAATGATTCTACAAGAAATTGGATTATAAAAAATAGTTGGGGCACAGGTTGGCAGGATGGGGGCTACTCAGATTCATGGGTAGGGTATGGTGAAGTTCGTTATAATTATTATGTTAAAGGAGTAAATGCCCCTTGAATAAGATGAGTATTAAAATAATAGATAGTTTTATAAAAAAAGAGTTTAGAGGTATTATAATCTCTATAATAATATTTTCCACAATTATTCCTGTATTTGGGCTACTTAACCCTGCAGGAGTTTATTGTGAAAAATTAGGTTATACTTATGAAATAAACCAAACTGAAGAGGGAGCTTTTGGCATTTGCCAGTTCCCAGATAGTTCTACTTGTGGAACCTGGGATTTTCTAAAAGGCAAATGTGGTAAAGAATTTAGTTATTGTATAAAGGAAGGATATGAAATAAAGACTATATCTGATAGTGACAAATGTTCTTCTATATATTCTAAAGAGTGTGCAGTCTGTGTATTGGAAAATGGAATAGAAATAGAGGTAACTAAATTGATGAATTTAAGTTTTCAGGGAAGTAGATGTGGAGATGGAATATGTGTATTAGGTGAAAATTATGAAAATTGTCCGCAGGACTGTTCTAAATCAGTTACATGCGGAAACAAAAAATGTGAAACCGGAGAAACACAGGAGAATTGTTGCATAGACTGTGGGTGTCCATCCAGGAAAAGATGTGTGGATAATAAATGCCAAAAAATAGAAAAATGTGGAAATGGAAGGTGTGAGGAAAGTGAAAATTGTTCTACCTGTCCTCAAGATTGCAGACCTTGTAAAATAGAAAAATGTGGAAATGGAAGGTGTGAGGAAAATGAGAATTATGAAAATTGTCCTAAAGATTGTCCTTCAGGTTCAGAAGATGAGTATTGTGATAAGGTAGAGGAAGGTATTTGCGACCCTGACTGCTCTCGCAGCGAGGATAAAGATTGTTTATGTAATAAAAATGAAATTTGTGAACCCAAATATGAAGACTATTTAAACTGTCCTGAAGATTGCAAAAAACCACTTTCTCCACTTCTAATAATTTCTATCCCGACAATTATTGCGATATTTATCCTTATATTTTTAATTTATTTAAAATCTAAAAAATATGAAAGGAATTACTGAAAGTATTTTTGGATATCTGGTTATTGTTCTTGTTGTGCTTGCCCTAATCTTCTTTTTAGTTTCACAAGGTGGGATGAGGGGTGCAGAAGTTGGTAAAAGTGTCTCTGTCAGAGTCTTTGATGAGACCGCGACTTTAGCTATTTCATCTCTATTCCATGAGAAAGTTGATTTTGTTGAAAAACCTTATGCAGAAGTTTTGGTGGATGCTATACTCACATTTAATGAAAGTGAGAACATAACAGAAAAATATAAAGCATTTTATGGAGCTGGGGTTGGCGAGTTAAATAATACAGAAATAATTTCTCCCTTATTTGAGAACTATATGCCTGCTAAGTGGAAACTTGAGATTATAACACCAAATGGAACATTAACTTATGGAAATCTTTCTAAAGAAGCAAAATATGTTTATGAACAGATTATTCCTGTCCCCGAGGAAAGAATAGGTAGAATAATTTTATATATGGGATGATTATGAAAGCACAGTTAATTCCCTTTGTATTTTTGGTTTTACTAGTTGCTGGTGTATTACTTGGGTATATCTTTTATAATGTCTTTTACGGAACAAAATATGAAGAAAGTGTTTTTGAAAGAAGCGTAATTGATGTTCTTAGAAATGAGGTGGAAAGATTTGAAGGTTATTTAAAACAATCCTTAATCTATTCTTCCCACCAGTCTTTGAGAGAACATGCTCGTTTAGGTGGTTTAGTAGGAAATATGAGTCCATGGATTTCTAATGGTCCCGATCCTCTAAAGCCAGAAAAGTCTATAGAATGTTTGGAAAAATACACTTCATACTACACAAATGTTTATTTGAGTAATTATAGTATTTTGAATTTACCAGTTACACTAACAAAGAAAAATTTTTCTTCCTGTATTTATGATGTCGACCCTAATGAAGTCTTGAAGCCAAAAAGATCTTATGACCCTTACTATGATGAGGGAAATTTCTGGGTGAATATTAGTGGAGCTGTTGCTTCTGTATCTGGTGGAAATGCAGTAATAGGTAATGACATTAACTTAAATACTTACATAACAAGAAATAGATACTGGTATATGTTTAGAATTTTCACAGAATGGTCAGAATATGAAGGAAATAAAAATAATCCAGATAGCTATGTTTCCTGTATATGTAGTTGTACTGCTTCTTGCAAAGATTGTAGTTGTGCAGAGAAATGTGCTGAAGATGCTTTAGAAGACTTACAAGAAAGGTTTAATGAAACTGATGATTATGTCATCTGCAATATGTCAAAGGAATGTTGTGCTGAAGAATATGGTGATATATCTTGTAATCAAACTCCTTGCTATTCTTGGAGAGGCACATCAAACTGCAGCCTAACACCAACATCCCGCCAATGTGTAGACCCCTCAACTGGAGCTGATTCTTATCCTGTTTCGTCAGATTTTGCTTCAACTACTCAGGAAGGAGATTATGGTGAAGGATTTTACAATTATTTAAAAAATCTTAATTTAAATCCTTTTTCTATAGTCTTAGCAGATCTTACCAGTTGTAGTAATTGTAGTTGTACCGTTTGGAGGAGACATAAGTTAGGTGCTAACTATGAATACTGGTGTGATGATCATAAATATTATATTCCCTCTGATAAAGGCCCTGTTCCTTTAAAATTTGTAGTTAACGCTGAAGCGTTTTGGGATGTTCCAGGTGCTTGTAAAGAATACAGACCATGTTCTGGTTCTTACAATGAAAGTTGTACAGAATGTTCATGTCCTCCTTGTCCAGGAAATCCATGTTCTTAATATGAAAGGCCAAATGAGTTTTTTTATTAAATCTATAATAATTATTTTGTCTATATTATCTTTTGTCACAATTATATACTTCTCAGAGGCATCGAGAATCGCAACTATTGAAGAAAAAGAGAGTTCTGAATTAAAAATGGACTCTCTTGAGATTTTGCAAAAACTTGTAAATACAAAGGATTGCTTAGCCTATGAATACAATAGTACAACACAAAAAGGAAACTTGGATATTGAAAAAATTGAGTCCTTTGCAGCAAATTATTCCAATTTTGAACCAAAACCCGCAAAAGCAGTAGATTTTGATTATAGTATTAAAATTAGACAATTTCCAAAAAATTTCACTTTGTACCCCGGGGAAAAAATGGTAGAAAAAAAAGTAGCGCTAAGATACTTATGCTCCAGTCCAGCAAAGACGAACAAGTTCATCTTGATCTCTTGCAACTATAATCCTAAAACTTGCCAAGGAGTATGTGACGCATGTGGGGAATTTGACGAATGTAAGATTCCAGATTGTCCGAGTTCCTGTGGCAAAGACCCACTAAAAAATTGCCCTTATACGGGCCCTTGTTATAATGTAGGAAGTTGCCCTGATGGACAACCACCTAATAATGTATGCTGTAGGTACTTGGAGTGTCCTAAGGATGCATGTGAACATCTGATAGATACTCCTCTCTTAGGACACCGACATTGCTGGGTTGGCTATGGGGAGTGTAATTTATCAAAGTGTAATGACACTGGATGCTCGAGGTGGTCAGGACGGGATCACGGTCACTGCACAAGTGGCACAATCGAAATACCCCAACCTTCCGCTAAGTTGGTAAATATTACCATTCCAATAGGAATCTGGGGTTTTGGTGTTGGATTTGGCACTTCTTCTTTTTCCCCAGAAGCAGCAAGAAAAGAAAAAATTGAACTGGTTTTACCAGTAACAATCAGATATAATGAAACAACAAGTAGAGAAGGAGAAATAAAAATAATAGCTGTTAGGGGAGAGCTAGAAACAATTACAAGTTTAGTAGAAGATGTCTGCTTGAAAGCAGAGAAAAACCCTAATAAAGAAATTGTCCTTAGGAGAGACTTGTACTTTACTTATCCTGTTACTTATAATGGAACTCACTTACAAATGCTTGAAAGTTATAAAAAAGTAGATTGCGGTTCTATTCCAATTAATTTTGAGAATATAACCCAGAGAGGAGAGTATAACGTAGAGATAATTTATAATGGTAGTATCATTAATGTGAGGACTTAAGATGAAGAAAAAATATTTAGTTGGGGTTATTGTCTTGGTAATTTCTCTCTTTGTTGTTTTTAATTTAAGTAGTAACCATAAAGAGACTGAAGAGCTGTATAAAGAAATAAATGAAAGTCACTGCAATGAGATGAAAACAGCAGAGATGAAAAAAACTTGCCTTGCTATGTTTGAAAAAAACCTTTCTATTTGTGAGGGTATGCCTTACTTTAACGAATACTGTTATGATAAAGTTTTCATCCTAATGGAAAATTTTTCAGAATCTTTGTGTGAAAAGCTTTCTAAATATTATCCAAAAACTACATGTTATATTAGGCTTGCGGAAATAAAAAAAGATGAATCCTTTTGTAAAAAAGCTGGTGGTCGATATCAAGAATGCTCCTGGAAACTCGCTAAGTTGCTAAAAAAACCAGAGTTATGCAGTGCAATAGAAGTTGATTGTGAAAAAAATCAGTGCTTGGCTGAAGTAACTGGAAACGCATCCTATTGTGAAAAAGTACCTGATGTTCAAGAGAAAAAGGCATGTTATGCAAAACTATTGAAAAATGTAAGTGCTTGTGGAGAATATATACCAGAATATGGAGAGATACTATATATTCCTATATGTTTATATGACTTAGCAAAGACCACAAACAATATATCACTTTGCTGGAATATCACAAGGAAAGAGACAAAGTGGCAATGTTTAGCAGAATTGTCTAAAGATAAGAGGGTATGCAATGAATCAGAAAGCCAATTTTGGAAAGATTTTTGTTTAGTTGAAATTTTAAAGAATAAGTTGGTTGAAAGAAAGTATTAGTGGATATTTAATTATATATATGGGTAGTGCGGAAGTTTATATGGTTGGTATAATAACAGTGATTTTGTTAGTTGCGGGTGTATTCTGGGCGGTTCAACCATCCCAGCAACAGAGAGAAGTTGTGATTTATGTTGCTCATGACCAAGATTATTCAGAGCCGATATTGAGAGAATTTGAAAAAGAGACAGGAATTAAAGTTAAATCTTTGTATGATACAGAATTAACAAAAACAGTTGGTTTAGTAAATAAACTGATAGCAGAAAAAAATAATCCACAGGCAGATGTTTTCTGGAATAATGAGGTTAGCAGAAGTATTCAATTAAAGAAGGAGGGAGTGTTAAAACCATATTGCTCACCAAATGCAGTAGATATTCCTTACCGATATAAAAATGAGGATTGTTATTGGACTGGATTTGCAGCAAGAGCGAGAGTTATTATTTATAATACAGACTTAGTTACTGAAGAAGAAGTCCCAACTTCACTTTTTGATTTCAAAGATGAAAAGTGGGAAGGAAAGGTTTGTATTGCTAACCCCTTATTCGGAACAACTGGGGCGCATGTTGCAGCACTGTTTGCATTAATGGGTGATGAAGAAGCAAAACAATTTTTCTTAGACTTAAAAGATAATAAAATTCAAATTGTATCAAGTAACTCAATGGTTAGAGACCAAGTTGTTGCAGGAGAGTGTTTAATAGGGATTACAGATACAGATGATGCAAATGATGCAATAGTTGATGGAAAGCCTGTAAAGATGATTTTTCCAGACCAGGGAGAAAATGAAACAGGCACCCTAATAATTCCAAATTCTGTTGCATTAATTAAAGGTGGAAAAAATGAAGAAACTGCCAAAGAATTAATAGATTACTTACTATCAAAAGAGATTGAGAGTAAGTTATCAAAGACTAAAGCGATTCAGATGCCAACAAGAGATTATGTTGAAACACCAGAAAATGTTCCAAAACTGACTGAGATAAAAGGTTTATCTGTAACTGACTATGATATATACAATAAATTAGGAGTTTCCAGAGAATTTGTTCAGAATGTGTTTATAAAATAAATTTTTTGAATTTTCTAATTAATTGTTATAGTTAATTTATGAGGCCAAAAAATAAACTTATTGTTATAGCAATTCTTATTGCAGTGGTTATTTATTTATACTATATTCGATCTACAAATATAAATCCATATATATCGATGTTAATAGTTGTGTTTTTATTGGGGTTGGCTATTAGTATAGCCCTATCATTACCCAAATAATCTAATCTAACATAAACTTTAAAATCCAATATTATAAATTAATGTTTTATTTTTATGAAAAAAAAATGTTTTGAATTTGCTGTCTTTTCAGTTTTTTTGCTAATTGTTATCCTACCTATTCTATATTTGTTTACTTCTGTTTTCTCTCCTAGACTGATTTATGACCCTTCAGCAATCCTCTCCCTAAAAAATTATCTCTCTTTTTTCTATGACCAAAGACTGAACATAATTTTTCTAAGAACAATTCTTTTTGCTCTTGGAACTTCTGCTTTAGCAATTTTTATAGGAACCACTCTTGCTTTTTTGTTTGAATACACAAACTTACCATTTAAATCATTTTTCAAAGTTACTTCTTTGATGCCCCTTTTAATCCCACCTTATATTTCAGCTATAGCCTGGATGGAATTTTTAGGAGCAAGAGGAGATTTAATTAGTGTATGTTTGCCTTTCAGTATTTATAATCTTCAAACAGCAATTATTATCTTATCTCTTTCACTCTTCCCAATAGTTACTTTAATAACTTCCCTGGCTATAAAAAATGTTGATTACAGATTAGAGGAAGCAGGAAGACTAATATGTTCTGAAAAGAAAGTTATCTCAAAAATTACTTTACCAATTGTAAAACCACATATTCTTATTGGTGGTTTTTTTGTTTTCATTCTTGCAATTTCTGAATATGGAGTCCCAAGTCTTTTGAGAGTAAATACGTTCTCAAATGAGATTTTTGCTCAATTTTCTGCATTTTTTAATTTGGAAGGTGCTATCGTGCTATCAATTCCTCTTATTTTAATTGCAGTCTTACTCATATTTCTTTATAATTTTTATTTAAGAAAAAAATCTTTTGTAACTTTATCTTCTTTTTCAACAAAAAAAAGAAATTACTTAAATCTTTCTAAAACACAAAAAGTTCTTGCCTTAACATTTGTAGTTGCTATAGCTACATTCTCTTTTTTTATACCTGTTTCTGTTCTTTTAATAGAGTCAAAATTTAAATTTATAGAAGCTATCTTTTTAGCTTATGACTCAATTTTTAATTCTCTCTGGCTTGCTACTTTAGGAGCAACTCTAATGACAATTCTTGGGTTTTTTGTTTCTTATTTTTCAAGGAATTCAAAATATCTGGATATACTAATTTTATTGCCTATAGCAATTCCAGCATCAGTAGTTGGAATTTCGTTAATTAATTTCTGGAACACACCTATTACAAATATAATCTATGCAAGTTTTTGGATGATAATAATTGGATACTTTATCAGATTTTTGCCTTTTGTCATCAAAACTTTCTCACCTTTCTTATCTCAGATTTCCCCTTCTATAGAGGAGAGTTCAAGACTTGCTGGAGCATCCTTTCTAAAAATATTAACTAAAATTATTTTTCCACTAATAAAACCAGGGATAATTGCTGCTTTTATTGTTGGTTTTGTTTTTTCTCTTAGAGAACTCGGAACTACCTTGTTAGTTACTCCTTCAGGTTTTCAAACTTTACCAAACAGAATAGAAACATTAATGCATTATGGAAGTCCGGAACTTGTTTCAAGTCTTTCAATTATATTGATATTTATAGTTCTAATCCCTGTTATTACTGTTTTGCTTAGAAAGAAGGATATAATTTCAAGGTTATAATTTTACTTATAAATACAGGGTGGGTTGATGTTTCCCACAGTTACACTTTTTATGTTTTTCAACTAGCCCTCAACAGATTTAAGAGACTATAAAGATTGATATATAACTTATGGATTTAATTAAACTTGTCAGCATAGATAAATATTTTGATAAGCAAGTTCTGTCTAACTTTTCTCTAAATATTAAAAAAAAGGAAATTGTAGGGATTCTTGGACCAAGTGGCTCTGGCAAATCAACTTTGTTGAGAATTATTGCTGGGTTGGAAGTTCCCGATAAAGGGGAGATTTTTATTGGTGATAATTGTGTTTATTCTAAAAACAAATTTGTTCCCCCTGAAAAGAGAAATGTGGGTCTTGTTTTTCAGGATTTAGCTTTGTGGCCGCATATGAGTGTAAAAAAGCATCTTAATTTTGTTCTTGAAATAAGAGGCATCTCTAAAGATAAAAGAGAAAAAGAAATAAGAAAAATATTAAATTTGGTTAATCTGAGTGAATATATAAAATCTTATCCTAGTCAACTTTCTGGTGGAGAAAAACAAAGGCTTGCTATCGCAAGGGTTCTCGCACAAAACCCAAAGATTTTGTTATTAGATGAACCCTTTTCAAACTTAGACCCTGTATTAAAAAAAGAGTTAAAAAAATATTTAGTAGATATGCAAAAGAATCTTAGAATGGCCCTTGTTTATGTTACTCACAACCCAGCAGAAATCTCAGATATTGCAAACAAAATCGTTATAATTAGAGAAGGAAAAATAATACAAACAGGTGGACCAACAGAAATTTATAAAAATCCAAAAAATAGTTTTGTCAGGAAATTTCTGGAGATTTAACTCACTCCTGATAATTTTGCGATGGCAAGAAGGATTGTTGCAAACTAAATATAATACTAACTAACGCCTGTTATAGTAATAGTTCCTTCTGGTTTGGAACAAATCAATGTGACATTCCAATTATCTTTATCAATTTCGTTTAAAGTTGGGAGTTCTGGAACAGTAGTAAAGTTAATTTGATTATCTACAAGAGGAGGAGTTAGTATGAAGGTTATATTTCCTACTGTCGAAGTAGTACCAACAGAAGCGTTTGCTGTGGCCCCTGTTGAATTAGTTACAGTTATATTTGTCCAATGTGAAGTTCTGTTTTCACAATTAGTGTTGCATAATGTGCTGTTTGTTGTGCTATTATATCCACAATCTGATAAAGTTAAAGAAACACTCTCACATTTTTCTGTTTTCTCTTTTGTGCAATTTTTTGGTGAACAAGTTCTATTATAATACATTTCAGTAAAACTACAGCCATCCAGTCCTATACCTTGTGGCACCCAAGGATTACAATCACAACCGCAAACATCTGGTGGAAAGTATTGCAAAAACCAATTATTTTTTTCTTCAGCTGGTAGACTACAAGATCCATTTTTTATTTTATCAAAAACAGCTTCATTAGAATCTGAAACATCTCCCTTGTATTTCCTTAAATAAGTATTACATAAAGCATCAGCACAACCTTTTATTGGATTTTCTCCAAATCTGTCACAAGGAACTGCAAAAAAACAATAGATTCTATCTTCACAAGCAGCCCAAGTTGTAACTTCGCCAACAGATAAAAGTTCTTTCCTAATTCCATTACCATTCCAATCAAGGCCTTTATTTTCACCCCCTTCAAAATAATATCTGCAATATTCTATTGAATTGGTGTCTGTACATAATGCATTACATTTATTTTTGAAATTCATTTGAGCTAACTCCATCTTTTTTGTAGGAACTTGATTTGGGGTTAAATTTGTAAATACAAGACCAATAACAACTCCAGCAACAACGAGTAATATAATAAAACCTATAACCATCTCCAAACTCATCTGTGCCATAATTGTATAGTATTAGGTAATAAGTAAGTTTTAATACCGACTTGAAACTACTAAACTATAAAAATTCCAAAGAAGGCATAGTCTCCTAACTCTAACTTTTTTCCCTTCTCTTTCTTTTTTAGTGGTACTAGGGAACAGGTTATTGAGGCTGACAATACACCAAATGGATTACTGCAATTTTTTGGACAGGTAGGTTTCCATAAGCATCTTTAACTGTTACTGTACACTAGCTTGTTCCGCAAACATGCTCTCCAAAGAACTTCTTGTGCCAATTTTCTGTATCTCCAATAATAGATAAATTACACTTAAGCGTGTCTCCACTTCCTTTAATTTCTTTTAATGTAGCATTATTTGCAAGAGTGACATTGCCCTCATACTTATCCAAATAATTCTGGCATAATAAGTGCGAACATCTTTTCATTATTTCTGTTGCGGAGTTACCAAATCTGTCACAAGGAACTGCAAAAAAACAATAGATTCTATCTTCACAAGTTTTCCATTTTTGGTCACCAATTTCAACAATTTCGTTCTTCATACCATTTCCATCCCAATCATTACCTTCAAAATAGTATCTACAATAATTTAATGTACTGGTATCTTTACAATATTTTTCACAATTCTGTTTAAAGTCTCTAATTGCCATCTGTTCTTGAGTACTTGGCATTCTCTCTGGACTAAGATAATGCAAAAGTAGACTGATCACAACACCAGCAACAACAAGTAGTATTATTAGGCCAATAACCATTTCCAAACTCATTTGTCCTTTTTTATTCACTTGAAACATAATTATTATATATTTTATTTATATATAAAACTTTTAGATACAAAAAGGATTATTTTATGGTTAACGGGGATTTTTCTGACTCAACTAGATTGCCTAGCTCCATAAGTTATAAGAGATTTAAGGAAGAAGAAAAAGAGTTATTTAAATTAAATATCTTTGAGAAACTTTGCAAATTTTCCTATAAGTTTTTAAAAACAAAGACTCCGAAATTTATAAAAAACATATTAGATAATCCAATTTACATGTCAAGTTTAAAAGTAAACCCTAATGAAATTTTTTCGCTTCTGATTTCTTCATTTTCCGCTTCTTTTCTTTTACTATTACCTTTACTTTTTATCCTGGAATTTCCAACAAACATATTACTTATTCTTGGATTTCCAGCATTTATTGCATACAATATATTAACTTATCCTCTTCTTTATTCAGATATGATAAGAATTAAGGCAGGAAATGAAACTGTAGATATTATCCTCTATATGGTTATTTATCTCTCTCTAAGTCCTGTATTTGAGAAAGCTGTTCAGTTTGCGGCAATAAATTGTTATGGACCTCTTGGAAAAGACTTTAAGAAAGTCATGTGGGATGTTGAGATGGGTAATTATACAACAGTAAAAGGAGCTATAGGGGTATACAGTAAAAAATGGACAATTTGGAATGATGAATTTGTAACAAGTCTCATTACTCTTCAGACAGTTGGTATTACATCTTCCCAAGAGAGAAGAAGAGAAATTCTGGAAGAGTCCTTGGATAGAACCTTAAGTAGTAATTATAAAAAAATGAAGGAATATGCTAGAAATCTTAAAATTCCTTCTACTATGCTACTTTCTTTTGGGATTATGCTTCCTCTAATGGGTTTAATAATGTTTCCTTTAGTTAGTATTTTTTTAACACAATCTGTAAACCCTCTTTATCTTGGTGTTGGTTATGTGATAGTCTTACCTGCATTTTTGTGGTGGTATTTAAACAGATTAATTTCAAGGAGACCTTCTGCATTTTCTCACTCAGAAAAGTCAGGAGGAGTAAAGCCAAATGAATATATTGACCTACCAAAACTAAAACTAAAAATTCCAATAAAACTTACAGCAATTTTGATAGGTTTAATAATAACACTTCCAGGGATAGTTTATTGTACTGGGCTTTATTTTGATTATTCTTATTACCACACAATGTATCCTCCAGATGAAATAAAAGAGGAATGGAAAAACTATTGCTTAAGTAGATACGGAGCAGATGTTATATTAGGTGATATATTTCAGGTAATGTTTGTAGTATGGGGGATAGCAGTTGCAGTAATTTTCTACTGTTATTTTAGAAGTAGAAAGAAATATGAATTAGAGGAACTTATAAGGAAAACAGAAGAAGATTTTGAAGTTGGGCTATTTGAACTGCAAAGTGCTTTGATGCAGGATGTACCTATCGAACTTGCTATTCCAAATGTTCTTGAAAAATATGAAAGAATGAATAAAAAGAGCGCTCCAATGTATGTATTTTTTGATAAAATCTATACTAATATAACACAACTTTCCATGACATTCAAACAAGCATTATTTAACAAAAAAACTGGAGTACTTAGAGAGTTTCCTTCACTATTAATAAAAAACATAATGAAAATTATTTCGAGTGCTCTTTCAAAGGGACCTATAATCATCTCAAATGCTGCAAGAAATATTGTAAATTGTCTAAAAAGAACTAGAGAAATTGAGAATATGATAAAAGACCTTTTGGAGGATACAATCTCAAATTTAAAAACACAAACAACTTTTATAGCACCTTTAATAAGTGGAATCGTTGCTTCTGTTGGTATTTTACTCGTCCAATTGCTCCAATCTATTTCTGTTGCTTTAACAAAGGTAGAAAAGATGTACAGTTTTGGAACTAATGTTGGAGAATCTACTCTTTCTACTCTCTCATTAATAAAACTTGAAGAAATAATGCCTCCTACAATATTAGAGTTAATTGTAGGTATATATTTAATAGAGTGTGTCATCATAATGTGTATCTTTCTTGTTGGGGTACAACATGGTTTTGATGAAGTTAGTAGAGACTATACAATTGCAAGGAATCTCATTATAGCAGTTGTATTTTTCTCAATAATTTTTTTCATAATGGTTCTAATATTTCAACCTATTATTGTAAAAGTTAGTGGAGTAGTATGAAAGGAGTTGAAGAGTCTTTACAAACAATTATATTTGTAATAGGAAGTATTGTTGCTGTAAGTCTTTTAATAACTATAGTGTTAACCTTTACAGAAACGAATTTTAGTAATGAATTAGAAATTGAAGGAAATAAACAGGATAGTATACAAGAATTAAGAGATTGTATTTACAAATGCTGGGATAATAATAAGGGGAGAATAGAGAGTTCTATTTGCTTTAAAATTTTTGTGAATTTTACAGGAACAATAACAGAAGATGAAGTAGTAATAGGTATTGACACTTCGAAGATAAAGGAAGAAAATATAAAAATAGAAATTATAGAGTGCCCAGCCTATCTACTGGTTAAATATGAGAGGGGTAAAGTAATTATAGAAAATAGATAATTAATATAAATCTCTCAATCTTAAACATCTAAATCTATTGTTGTGATATAGATATTTCAATACTGCTGTACTATGCAAAGTAGATTTATATTAACTAAAAAATTTAGAGTAATCTTATGAAAGGTCTTGCTCTCAATGTTGTAGTTGCACTAATAATTGCTGTTATTGGAGTCTTCACTTTTATTATGTTAATTACTGGAAATCTACAAAATGCCGCAACTACAATCTATTGTAATACTTATGTAAAACTTGTAAATTTAATTCCCTCTGTAGAAGGACCAACAACACCAGAGCTATGTATATTTAGGACTTCTATAAAAAGACAAGATTTAGAGGGCACAGATAACAAAATTGTGTCTAGAAAATTACTTGCATATATTATCTCATGCTGGAAAGATATAGAAAATTTGCGTATAGAAAGTGATTATCCCTGTTATGAGTTAAGGCTTTCTGGAAGGATAGAAAATGTTACTGAAGAAAATGTTAGCAGGATTTTAATAAGAGAAGATCATTGTAATAGTATCGAAAATTCTGATTATAACTGTGGAGCAAAAAATCAGATTATATGGGATATAGAAGGAAATATTTTATCCTTGAATGAAACTATTATAGCAGATGTAATAAATAACAAAACAGTACCCTCTCAAATTCCAGTAAATATTTTTATGATCCCCAACTTATCTAGTTTAGTTAAGAAATCAGAATTAGAAAAATACTTGCAAGAAGAAATTCCTGGTAGTATTTGCAATAACCTTAGTGCTAGTCCAAATATGACTTGTTCTTATACATCTGGTGTAAATATTGTTGGTCTTAACATAACCAATTTAACAATTAAAACGTCCGAATATTTTTCATATAATACAGATGAAATATTATCTTATTTAGAAAAAACAAGGAAAATATACTCTCCAATAAACACACAGAGAGTATTACTAATTAAATATGATTATCTAAGGGAGAGTGTTATGGTGAAAGGATGAAAGGTGATCTGGCTCTTGACATGGTTGTAGGTTGGATAATCCTCTTAGTCGTTGCTGGTGTTGTTATCGGCATAATCTTCTATTATGCTGATGAGATAAAGGGTGCTTTTAGTAGTTTATCTGAAGAAAAAAATCCTGAAGCAGAGTATTTTAAAGCAGAGTCTTTTTCTGACTCACAAATAAAAACATATATAGAATTATGTTGGTCAAAAACAGGAGAAAAATTCAATAAAGATTTTATATGTTATGTCCTTAAGGGGAATATAAGTTCTATAAAGCCCTCTGATTTAGAAGGAGATTTTGAGGGATATAGAGTAATCACTGATTTTAACAATTCTAAAGCAATACTAACAATAATGTTTGAAGATATAGGAAATAAAATAATTATTAAAAATTAAGAAACTGATTTGGTAGCAAGATTTTTTAGTTCTTTCGCTATAATTTGATGAAATTATAAATAAGAGGAAAGTTTTTATCCTTTCTAAAACCTAAAAATATAAAATAAAATATAAGAAAAAACTCCAGAAATTGGAGAGAGTAGAATTCCCCTGAGAAACTCAAGAATAACCCAGATTGTAAGGCTCATTATTAAAGGAAACCAGGCAAGAAAAGCCTTTAGTAATAAAGAATTTTCAACCCCTTGGGAAATAACAGAACTTAAATTAAATTCATCAAGTTTTATTGGCTCAACTTTTTCTTCTAAACTTTCTCTTATTTTACTTTCCATCGCTAAATATTGCTTTTCTGTTAAATTTGGATACTGTTCTCTTATTTTATTCATTTGCTCATCTATAAATTTATCAGTAAAATTTCCGCTGATTATCTGGTTGTTGAAATTTGAGGTCTCTGCTTTAAAAATATTTGATATACTAGAGATTGTGCTATTTAAAAAGAGTTGCTGGTAGCTATCATTAACAGAGAATGAGACAAATGAACCCAAAAAAACAAATAAAAATAAAACAAACAAAGCTTTGGAAACCGCATTACTTCCTACCCTGAATTTCTTCCATTTTTTTAATTCCTGTTTATAAGTTTCTCCAAGAGGAATTACATACAAACTTGAGATAAAAAGACCAAGAGCAAAGAACAGAAATAAAACTGAGAAATTAAACAAAAATCCGGAGCAGAGAATCGGGATTATCAAAAAATATTTTAATTTATCCAACTTTTTAACTGCTAAATAAGATAAACCTAAACAGAATATAATTAGACCTAAGATTGTAGTTAAAATTCCAGTTGAAACAAAAACTTCAAAAATAGAATGCTCCTGTATCCCCAAAGTGAACAATTCTATAAAATTGGCTTGTAGTAAAGTTAATGAATTCAGACTAACCCCACCTAGATAAATAATACAAAATCCAACAAAAAAAAGAACAGAAACAAAAACAAATTTTGGTAGTTCAGCATTTATATTTTTTCCATACTCTTCTTCCACTTTACTCTCCATATTTTTTCTTTTTTAAATCATCATAATACTTCTTCCACTCTGACAATTTTTGCTCTCTTAATTTTTCCTCTTCACTCTTACCCTTTCTAAATTTCTTAAATAGCCCTCTTATTTTATCCTCAAACTTACTTTTCCTACTTTGTGCTATATAACCCTTACCAGGTAGGTAGCCCTTCTTTGGTAAAAATGTGTAAAATAATATTATCCCTACAAGAGCAACTACAAAAATAACTATTACAATAATAAGGTGTTTGGAGGTACCTTTCATTTTCTCCAAATTTTCAAGGTCTCCTGAAAGAGAATTCAAATCAACTGGCAAGGAATCTATCAAAGTTTTTGCTTCAATATAATTTCCCCGCTCAATATGATTTTTTATCTGATTTAATGTCTGGTTTGCATTTATAATTTCAGATTCAATACCAGAAATATTTTTTCCTTCATTTTTTGCTTTTTTAAATCTTTCCAATATATCTGTAAATTTTGATGTTAAGTTTTCGTAAGTTTTGTTTATTCTCAATTTTCCTTCTTCACAAGGCAAAATTATTAAATTGAATTTTTTTGTAAAATTTTTCTCATCGGAAATTATTTTTAAACTTTGCTCTTTTACTCCAATTTCCTCATTTTTAGAAATTGAGAAATTCATTTCATATTCTTTTTTTGTGTTTTTAGACAAATTAATCTTTGTTGAGGGGACTATAGTTATACCAGATAATTCAGGGTATAAATTGTGTAAATTTCTTTCACCTATATTTTTTATTTTGAATTTTTTTGTTAACTGCTCTCCTTGCGTAATTGTTATATTTGTTAGATTTATAAATTCAATAGAGAGTTTATAAACAGTTAAAGTAATTGATTTTGTTTTGTTTTTCTCATCAGAAATTGCTTTTAAAGTTAAAGAATAATCTTTTGCTTCAAAATCCTCCGGAATTGAAAAATGTACATCAAAATTAAGAGTGGAGTTCACATCTAAATCTCTTTCAGTTGTTGGTGTAATTGAATAATAACTTGAATTTAGCCCTATTAATTTTAAAGATAAATCGTGCAGTTTTGCATCTCCTGTATTTTTTATTTTTACATCCAAATCAGCACTTCCACCCTGATTAATTGTAAGTGTTGAAGAGGTTGGTTTCTCAAATGAAAGGTCATAGTTTGTTGTGGGAGTCTCATTACCATCCCCACTATCTCCATCTCCAGAAGGACTTGTTATTGTTATGTCACCAATTTTTCCACTTTTCCACCAAGCCCCACAATCTCCACCATTACAAGTAGAATTTCTGACACCTGTTAAATTGACATATATATTTTTATCTCCTGTAGAAGAAAAAGAAAAAGAATCTGATTCGCAAATAATATTAGAGTTATCATTTATTGTTTTTGAGGAACAATCTGTCGATTTCTCTTCATTTGCTGCAATAACATTGACATCAACATTGGAAGCGGGCCAAGTTCCGTCGTTTTCTATTTTTACATAAACTTTGAATGAAGAATTTACTTGTTTTGAATCTGGGGTATCTTCACCTAAAGAAGCAACTAAGTTTCCATATCTAACTACAATACTCTGCTCTTTAGTTTTATTAAATCTTTCATCACCAGAATAAGCAGTTATGTTTATATTATAACTTCCCCTTGTTATCCCATTCAGATTCCAATTTGTTGAGTTTGAATTTGTGTTATTTATATTTCCTATTAAAGTACAATTGGTTGAACCTGTGTTTATTATATTCTCAGGCAACTCCAAACAAACCGTAACATTATCTGCACTTAAATTTCCGTACTTTGAGACATTTACTTCAAAGTCAAAATGGTACCCTTTAACTATTTGGCCTAAATCACTTATCACATTTAAATTCAGATTATTTAATAGTTCAAAAGTTAAATTTATATCAGCGATATTTCCTGCATCATCCAACAAAATATTGTTTGTTGGATTATAAATGATTGTATAATTCTTTCCTTCTATTAAATTTGTTGTAGTTACTTGTCCAGAGAAAAATCCTGAAGAATTTACACCAAAAGTTAAATTCTGCAAAACCTGTGAATTATTTGTTGAATTCACTAAAGTTAAATTGTATTGTTTAGAAGAGTTCCAAAATTTACCAACTGTCTGGTTGTCAAAGAAATAAACAGAAAAATTTATCTGGGTTGGGTTATCTAAGTAATAAACCCTATTTGTTTTATTTAATCTTGGCAGGGTTTGATTTGTTACATTAATATCCAAACTTAAATTTAAGTAAGTATAAGGCTGACCATTGGAAGAATTTAAATAAATCCAGCCCACAAAAGTCTTACCTGTATAAGATAAATTTTCTGGGGGTTCTATAGTTATATTTAAGTAGCCTGTTCCTCCAGCAGAAACACTTTCATCTAAAGAAATGTTTGTGAAGTTTAAGCTCAATCCTCCTCCAGACAAATTTGTTGAATTTTCCTGGCTTAGATTTGTTAAACCTAAACCGCCTGTGTTGTTTATCAGGAAGCTAAATGTTTTTGTCTGGTTTAGATTTATAAACAAATTTCTTGTTGTATTGTAAGTTTCTGTTTCTCCAGCACTTAAACTCTGGTTTCCAATAAAGTAATTTTCCTTCCAGTTTGGCCTGAATTTTAAAATTGGTGCTGAAAGGTTTATGTTTAGATTTATAGATTGGTTATTACTTGTTGCTGTGATATTTATAACACTGTTATAATTTCCATCAACGATTTTAGTTGCAGGAGAACTCAGGTTAAAGTAAACAACAGAACTACTTTCATTTGTCAAATTTCCCAATTCTGTAATATTGTTTCCTGATAAATGTATTGTTAAATTATAAGTGAAATTTGTTGTCTGGTTTGTGTTGTTAATTTTTACTTTCCAATTACCTTCTGTTATTTCGGTACTTGAAATAGTTGCTGTTCCATTTGTTGTTTTGTTTGATTTTACTAAACTATCTGTTGAATTATAAAGAGATAAATTAATATCATCTTCTGCATTGGAAATCAGGGAAATATTTATTAAACTAACAGAAGAACTATTTACATAGAAATTCCAATTTGTTGTTGAATTACTTGTAACATTTTTATTTTCAAATTTATGCTTAACATCAGTAAAATTTATTTTAAATCTATTATCTAGAAGTTTTATTGTTAGGTTGAATGTTTCGTTTCCAGAAATATTTTCACCAAAAATACTTGCCTGCCAAACTCCATAAGAGACATTATTTGCTTCTAGTCTTATTATCTGGCTTTCAGAACCTGAGCTATTAAGATAAGTCTGGCTCTGGTTTCTCAAATTTGTCAGGTTAATAGTCAAATTATTTGTCGAATTTGTCCAGCTCAGATT
>JAGXOK010000008.1 GCA_023659935.1 Candidatus Aenigmarchaeota archaeon LH_S6
ATTTAGATGTTACTGATTGCGGGTATTGATTCCGGAACAAATTTTGCTTTTAGTTTAATTAATTTAGATGGTGAATTAGTTTACTTAAACTCAGGAAAAAAATTGGAAGAAAAAATTTTGGAAATTTGTCTTGAAATAGGTAAAGTGATTGCTGTTACAACAGATAAAAGAAAATCGAAAAAGGTAAAGAAACTTGCTACGAGTTTGTCTGCAGAAGTTGTTTTGCCAAAAAAAGATTTATCAAAATATAAAAAAAGCAGATTAATAAAAGATTTCAAAAACCAGAAACTAAACTCACATGAGAAGAGTTCATTATCTGCAGCTCTCTTTGCCTACAGTAAATACAAACAAAAACTGAAAAAATTTGAGGATAATTTCGGTCCTGTTCCACTCTCTTTAAAAGAGGAATTTATTTTATCTGGTAAAAGAGTAAGTTATTTTAAATATTACTCCCCTCTCTCAATCAAATAATAAACAAATTGTTTCAACAAATTTTTTGCTTTGCTTTCTTTTAACAAAGGCTCTGCTTCTTTCCATGCTTCTTCTAAAATTTCTTTTGCCCTATTTTTTGCATAATCCACTCCTTTATATTTCTCAATAATTAAAATTGCCTCTTTTCTTTCTTCCAAATCATCAGGATGTTTGTTTAATATTTCCAGTAATCTTTTTTTATCCTTCTCTGTTGCTTTTTTTAAGGTATGAATAACCATCAAAGTCCTCTTTCCTTCTTTGATATCATTACCAAAAGACTTACCGAATTTTTCTCTTTCTTCTCCTACTAGGGTAATATCCAAAATATCATCCTGAATCTGAAAAGAAACTCCGATTGCTTCTGCAACTTTTCCGATTTTCTCTGTTAGTTTGTCATCCCCCCCAGATAAGACAACAGCTAATTTTGCAGCCATCCTTGAAAGACATCCTGTTTTATATGCACACATCTGTAAATATTCATCTTCTTTTATCTTATCAACTTTTCCTTTGTGCCAGTAAAGATCGGTTGCCTGGCCAAAATTAATATTAACCATCTCCTGCAAATATATTTCATAAGCCTTTAAAATAATCTCCTTGCTAAATTTATTTTTGTTTTTTATTAGAACAAGCAATGGAAAATAATACATAAAATTCCCCGTGTTTATTGCAATGTCCTCACCAAAAATTTTATGTGTGCAAGGTTTTCCTCTTCTCAATTCCCCTAAATCTTCAACATCATCAATCATTATTGTCCCATTGTGTATAATCTCGGGAATAACAACAAAATCTATTAATTTTTCAGGGTTCCTACCAACTGCTTCTGCAATCAACAAAAACAAAATTGGTCTCCATCTTTTTCCTCCTCTATCCAAAAAATCCCAGATTGGATCTACTAAAGATTTCTGAGCTGCATCTAAATTATATTCATATCTCGGTTTTCCAAAAATAAATTCAAGCCACTTAGAATCAACTTTTCTTGGTAAATATTTCTCAATTATTTTATCTATTTCAAACTTTTTCTTTTTCAGAACTTCTAGAATTTCCTGTTCTTCCATTATTTATTTTGATAGTAATTATAGTATTTAAATTATGGGGTTTTTAAATGTAATAGTTTGAAATAATTTTACCCTCAAAAACAACCAAAATAACTTAACAAAATCAAATTTATGATTTATTTCTTATCCTCCTTATCTTTTTTCTCCTCTTTCTCTTCTTTATATTCAGCGTCCACTACCTTCTCGTCGTCTTTTGGTTTTCCTTCCTTTTTATCTTCAGTTTTCTTTTCCTCCTGTTTTGGAGCCTGTTCCTGAGATCCCTGCTGGTAAACTGAGGTTCCAGCCTCCTGTACAACTTTTGTAAGTTCTTCTGTTTTCTCTTTAATCTTGGTAGTATCTTTCTCTTTTAATACATCTTTCATTTCTTTAAGTTTGCTCTCAATTTTTTCTTTTTGCTCCTTTGGTAGTTTATCTCCAAGGTCAGACAAAGTTTTTTCTGTTGAATAAACCAAAGAGTCAGCGTTATTTCTGATTTCTATCTCCTCTTTTCTTTTTTTGTCTTCCTCCTCATGTTCTTTTGCTTCTTTTACCATTTTGTTCACTTCTTCTTCAGAAAGTTTTGTTGATGCTGTAACTGTCATCTTCTGCTCTTTTCCAGTCCCCTTATCTTTTGCAGAAACATTTAATATCCCACTTGAATCTATATCAAAAGTTACTTCTATCTGTGGAACTCCCCTTGGTGCAGGAGGTATTCCAACTAAATTAAAATTTCCCAGACTTGTGTTATCATTTGCCATTGATCTCTCACCCTGCAAAACATGGATTGTTACCGCTGTCTGAGAATCTGAGGCTGTTGAAAAAACCTGACTTTTTTTAACAGGAATTGTTGTATTTTTTTCTATTAGAGGAGTCATAACCCCGCCAAGGGTCTCTATTCCTAAAGTCAAAGGAGTAACATCCAATAAAACTAAATCTTTTACTTCACCAGATAAAACAGCTCCCTGAATTGTTGCACCAGAAGCAACACACTCCATTGGGTCAACTCCTCTCTCAGGTTTTTTTCCAACAAAATTCTCAATAAATTTCTGTACAATTGGCATCCTTGTAGGACCTCCAACCAAAACAATTTTATTTATCTCATCTTTTGAAAGGTTTGAATCTTTTATAGCTTTCTCCATTGGCTCCCTAGTCTTTTCTATTACTGGTTCAATTAATTCCTCTAATTTTGCTCTTGTTATTTTCATTACTAAGTGTTTTGGTCCCTCCTTTGTTGCAGTTATATAGGGCAAATTGATTTCGGTTTCAATAACTGTTGAAAGTTCTATTTTTGCTTTTTCTGCTCCTTCCCTTACTCTTTGAACTGCCATTTTATCTTTTTTTAAATCAACTCCTTCCTGCTTTTTAAATTCTTCTGTAATATAATCGATTATTTTTTCATCCATATCATTTCCACCTAAATTAGTATTCCCACTTGTAGATAAAACTGTAAAGGTACCACCACCAAATTCCATTGTAGTCACATCCAAAGTTCCTGCACCAAAATCAAAAACAAGAATTTTATATTCTCCTTTTTCTTTTTTATCCAATCCATAAGCCATGGAAGCTGCTGTTGGCTCGTTAATCAATCTCATAACCTCTAAACCTGCAATTTTCCCAGCATCCTTTGTTGCTGTTCTCTGGTTGTCATTAAAATAAGCGGGAACAGTAATAACAACTTTTTTCACAGGCTCTCCTATAAAAGCCTCTGCATCCCTTTTTATTTTTTGTAACAGGTAAGCAGATATTTGCTGGGGTGAGTATTCCTTATCATAAACTTTATATTTATAAGTAGTTCCCATCTTTCTTTTCGCCTCGGTTATAGTCCCCTCTGGATTTGAAACAGTCTGCCTTTTTGCAGGCTCCCCAACAAGCAACTGCCCATCCTTTGTAAAAGCAACAACAGAAGGGAATGCCTTCCCATACAAAGTTGCTCCCTCTGCTGAAGGAATAATAGTTGGTTTCCCACCAAGCATCACAGCAGCTTGGGAATCTGAAGTCCCCAAATCTATTCCGATAATCTTTTCCTTTGCCATAATTTAGATAGAAAACTTTAAAAGACTTTTAAGAAATTATACAATTTCATTATCCATGGCTTTTTTGAGACTTTCTATTTCTTTCCTTCTCTCTTTAGAAACTATTTTTTCATCCTTCAATTTTAAATACTTATCTAATCTTTTTAAATGATCTCTACAAAACTCTAATTTTCCCTCATCAGCTTGCTTATTTTTATGCAGAAGACCTTCATAGTAATCTCTGTTTTCGGGTAAAAAGTATCTACGGTCCCCTGTAACCTCTTCGGAATAGTATCTATTGTCTTCGGGTAAACAGTTTCCAGCTTCTTCTGTAATTCTAGATTCTATTCCTGATTCTATAACTTTTCCATTCTCTACTACTAGTCTGCCGGGCTCATCATTAATATATTGACCTTCTGTAACTCCAGATCTTCCATATCCCTGTAAAAGTCTATTTTTTTCCAAAAGATCTCGGTAAATTAGATCCCAAATTTTCTGGTGTCTTTCTTCACCAGGTTTTATTTCTTCTCTCATCTTCACCACAATATAATAGTACTTTAAATTATTTATAATTTTTGGTAATTAAAAATATATTTTATATGATATTAATTATTTACTATTTTTTTTCACCCTTAAGAAACCTTAACTTTAGAATGTCTTATTACCTTTCCATTTAGGAGATAACCTTTCTGAAATTCTTCCAAAATAACTCCTTCCTCCTTATCAGATTTTTCTTTTAGTAAAATTTCATGGTAATAAGGGTCAAATTTTTTGCCCTCTGCTTCAATTTTTTTCAGGCTGAAACTTTCAAGAATTTTCAAAAAGTTTTTATAAACTAATTCTACTCCCCTTAAATCATTTTCATTTTTTATCAAAACTAAACTCCTCTCAAAATCATCTAGAACTCCTAATAATTCTTTTATTAAGTTTTCATTTGCCTGACTGACAAACTCTTCTCTCTCATTCATGAGTTTTTTTTTATAATTATCAAAGTCTGCCTGTAAATATTTCAACTGCTCTAAATAGGTTTCTGCTAACTTTGTTTTTTCATTTAATTTTTCTATTAATTCTTTCTTTTTATGTTTTTTCATTACTTCCTCCCTTTTTTCCTCCATAAGAGTTAGATTAAAATAATTCTTTAAAACCACCAATTTTTTCTATGACTCCTTTTAATTCAAAATTCAAAATTTTCCTGTTTTTGACAACAAATTTCCCATCTATAATCACATCAGACACAGCCCCATTAAAAGAGTAAACCAGATTTGAGATAATACTATAATCTGGATTTAAAAAAATGTTGTCTTTGTTGATTAAAACCAAGTCTGGTTTTTTTCCAACTTCTACACTCCCCACCTCTTTCTCAACCCCTAAAGCCATCGCTCCATTTATTGTGGCAGAATCAAAAATCCTCTGGGCACTCATCGCGGAAACATCTTTATATTTCAACCTTTGCAACAAAACACCAAATTTCATTTCTTCAAACAAATTTAAATTATTGTTGCTCGCCACCGAATCTGTTCCAATACAGAGATATTTTAATTCTTTGGCAGGGCAGATTCCACTTGCTAATTTTGCATTTGAGCAGGGGTTGTAAACAATAAAACTCTTATTTTTGTTTAAAATTTCTATTTCTTTTTTATCTAAATGAATTCCGTGAGCTCCGATGAATTTTGTTTTCAGCAAACCAAGTTTATCCAGCAAAATTAAAGGTCTCCTCCTTCTTCTCTTAATACACCCTCTTACTTCTTTCTCTGTCTCTGACAGATGTATATGAATTGGTAAATTATATTTTTTAGCAAGTTCCCTAGTTTTTATCAGTAGATTATCAGAGCAAGTTTCAATAGAATGAGGGGTTATAGCTGGCATTATTCTTTTATTTTTTAGCTCAAGAATCTTTTTGATTTCTTTTTCACCCTTTTTTATTTCTTCATCAGTTTTGCTGGGGTCAAAAAAGTCAAATAGCACAGAACCCAAGAAACATCTTATTCCAGATTTTTTAGCTGCTCTGGCAATATTTTCTGTATAAAAATACATATCATTGAAAGAAGTTGTTCCAGTGAGTAACATTTCACCTATTGTAAAAAGAGTTCCATAGTAAACCAACTCCCTATTCAGTTTTTTCTCCCTTGGCCAGATTTCTTCATTTAACCATTCCTGCAGATTCTTATCATCTGAAATACCCTTAAGAACGTTCATACCTGCGTGAGTATGGCAATTTATTAAACCAGGAATAACAATTTTATTATTACAATCTACAACTTCATCTTTTTTGCTTAAATTTTTTCCTATTTCTTCTATTTTTCCATTTTTTATTAAAATATCTTTATTCTCTAAAATTTCTCTTTTTTCATTCTGGGTAACAATAAATCTGCAATTTTTCAGGAGCATAATTTATTTAAAGTTTTTGTATTTTAAATTATGAGTGAAATACCAGTAGGACTTTCACGAGGTGAAGAGGATGCTATAAATGATTACGTAGGTAAAAGCTTAATAGAGCTTGGAGAAAATCCTAACAATCCTAAGATAGAACCTGTCTACGGAGACTTAACACCAGGTGTTGGCGGAGTAACTAGTTCACGTTGTTCTTTAGGTAGTGGATGTGAAGCATATAAGATTCATATAAACAGGGAGGAACAGGAATTATATCAAGGCTTAAGACTTACTCCTATCTTACATGAAAAAACTCATGAGGCTCAAATAAAAGCTTTCCCTTATTTGCCTTTTATTTGGGATAAATCTGGAATAGAAGGTTTAGCAATTTATTCAAATATAAAAGTATTAGAAAAAAGTGGAGATCCAAAATTAGCAAATATTTATTATAACTCATTGTCTTCTAAATATAAAGAATATTATCGTGGGATGGAAGAACTAGAAAGAAAAGGAGGAAAATCTATTGGAGAAATTGCTAAGAGAGATAATGAATTGGGAGAGCTTTTAGCAAAATATTATCCAGAACATCTAATGCCAGAAGAATCAGGAAGTTACAATTAATCAAACTAATTAATGGAGTCAATAGAAATTGTAAAAGAGCAGAGTAAAATAAAAGAATTTAACCCAGTACAGAAACTTGCTCTCGAGAGGGGTTTGTTAAAAGGAAGAAATGTTGTTGTTTCAAGTCCAACTGCCTCTGGAAAAACAATTATTGCAGAACTTGTAATTATTAATAATTGGATAAAAAGAAAGGGTAAATCTGTTTATATTGTTCCTCTTAGAGCTTTAGCATATGAAAAATTTGAGGATTTTAAGGAAAAGTATGAATCTATTGGTTTGAAAATTGGAGTTTCAACTGGTGATCTTGATTCTGCATCTGAATATCTTAGGGGCAAGGATATAATAATTTTAACTTCAGAGAAGTTGGATTCATTAATCAGACACAAGGCACAATGGCTATCTGAAATTTCTCTTGTTGTTGGTGATGAGAGTCATTTACTAACTGACCCCCATAGGGGTCCAACTTTTGAGATTGTCCTGACCTTGCTAAAGGAAAATCTCTCCCTACAAATTCTTGCTCTCTCCGCAACAATTTCAAACTGCGATGAACTCGCAGAGTGGCTAAATGCAAAACTCGTTTTAAGTGATTACAGGCCAATTCCCTTAAGGAAAGGGATTTTCATGGACAAAAAACTGATTTTTGCTAATGAAACAAGGGAAGTTGAATGTTCTGATTTACTTTCTGTTGTAAAAAAAGTTGTTAGTAAAGAAAAACAGGTTTTGATTTTTCTAGCATCGAGGAGGAACACCGAAAGTCTGGCTGAAAAATTGGCAGTAGAATTCCCTCTAATTGAAAGTGGGGTAAGCAAAAAAATTTTAACAACTCTTGAGACCCCTACAAAACAGTGTAAAAAACTTGCGGATTGTCTGAAACATAGGATTGCCTTCCATCATGCGGGACTAATTAACAAACAGAGAACTGAGATAGAAAAATCTTTCAGGGAAAACAAGATAAAAATTATCTGTGCAACAACAACTCTGGCTGCTGGTTTAAATTTACCTGCTTTTCTTGTGGTTGTAAGGGATGTAAAAAGATTTTCAGGAGGATATTCCCAATATATTCCAAATTTAGAAATACAGCAGATGCTTGGGAGGGCAGGCAGGCCAAAATATGATAAAACAGGTCTTGGACTATTGCTTGCAAAAAATGAAAAAGAAACAACTGAATTAAGGGAGAGATATTTATTTGGTAAGATAGAACCAATAATTTCTAAATTATCCTTGGAGCCTGTTTTGAGAATGCATATCCTTTCTCTAATTGCAACAGGTTCTGTTCGCTCAAGAGAAAAACTTGTTGGTTTCTTTGGAAAAACTTTTTTTGGATACTCTTTTGGAGCTTCAGTTGAATTAGAATTAAAAATTGAAGAAATACTGGAGCAACTTGAAGGATTTGGTTTTTTAAATTTGGAAAAATTCTGTGCAACAAGGATTGGAAAGAGAGTTTCAGAACTTTACTTAGACCCTTTATCTGCACATAAAATTCTGGTTTCATTGAATAAAGCAAGTCTGAAAACATCACCTTTATTTTACTTACAATCTCTTGCCTCATGCTCAGAACTTTATCCCCAGTTAAGAGTCAAAAATAAAGAAGTAGAGGATCTTGAAGATTTTATTGCAAAAAATGAAAAAGAATTCCTGATGGAAGTTCCTAACCCTTGGGACTACGAATATGAACTATTTTTGGGTTCCCTGAAAACAGCAAAGTTATTGTCTGGATGGATTTCCGAGAGAACAGAGGAGCAGATTCTTGAAAAATATGGAACTACTCCAGGAGAATTATACACAAAAACAACAAATGCTGGGTGGCTTATTTATGGAGCAGAAGAATTTGCAAAACTGAGTGGAAGTAGGAAAATTGCAAAAGAATTAAGAAAATTACAATTAAGGATGAAGAACGGAATTAAAGAAGAACTACTTAAACTCATAATGGTTAAAGGGATTGGTAGAGTAAAGGCAAGGAGACTTTATAGTTCAGGAATTAAAAGTGCAGGAGAGATTAAGAAGAATAAAATTACTGCAGAGAGGTTGATAGGGAAGAAGACTTTGGAGAAGATTTTAGGGATAATTTATGGTGATTAGTGAAGTTTCGTACCAAATTGTTTAAAAACCTCAACTAGTAGAGGATAAAGATTGGCTTCTATATGATTAAATCTAAACTCCCTTTCTTTGATATATAAAGGATAATTTTTCTTGCGGATTCCATGATATTTATGAAATCTATTATCATTATATTTCTCATTATCACCAAGACCTAACTCAGAAAGAATAGTATTTAGGGTATTAATACAAGAAAACCGTCCCGTAGACTTACATATTGCTCTGATGAAGAAACAAAACTCTGTTGCTCCATTGTGTGATATTATCTCAAAAATATATTTCTTACCTTGAATTAATCTTTTAGGTGGCATAAAATAATGCTCTTATAAATAATGAAACAGAAAAATGTTGAGCATATTAAACTCAAAGATAAGGAAATATTTCTTGTTGGGGCTGCTCATGTGTCAAAGGAGAGTGTAAAATTTGTGAATGAAATTATAAACAAAGAAAAGCCAGATACTGTTGGTGTTGAGCTTTGTGAAAACCGTTACAATGCACTGACCAGCAAGAAGAGATGGGAGGATGTGAAAATAACAAAAATAATCAGGGAAGGAAAAACTTACCTGTTTCTTGCAAATCTTATGTTATCAATTTTCCAGAAACGAATTGGTCAGAGTTTAAAAGTAAAACCCGGCGCGGAAATGATTCAGGCAATTAAATCAGGAAAAGAACTCTCTGCAAAAATAGTGCTTCTTGACCGGGATATTCAGGTAACACTGAAACGTGCATGGAAAAAGATGAAATTTAGGGAAAAGTGCAAATTAATGTTGGGTCTAATACCCGGGCTACTCCAACCCGAAAAGATAAACGAAGAAATATTAGAACAACTTAAGGAGAAAGATATGATGACCCAAATGATGGAAGAACTTGGGAGAGAGGTACCATCTGCAAAGAAAGTTCTTATAGATGAAAGAGATATTTACATTGCAAACAAAATACTTGAAGCACCAGGCAAAAAAATAGTTGCTGTAGTTGGTGCTGGCCATGTTGAAGGAATAAAAAAACACCTGAAGAAACACTCGTCCGAAGGGACGGTGCATCGTTTTCAAAGAAAACGAATGAAAGAAAATATAGAGCTTCTTGAAAAAATATCTAAAGGGTCGCAATGGATAAAATATGTTGGTTATTCGATACCCCTTATATTTATTGGCATAATTGTCTATGGATTTATCCACCACACTTCAGTTGAACTCACTCTAACCATGCTTGCTTATTGGTTTTTGATTAATGGATCATTATCCACACTTGGTGCATTGCTTGCGCTTGGTCATCCTCTGACAATCATTTCAGCTTTCCTTGCAGCGCCCTTCACATCACTTAATCCTACAATCGGCGCAGGAATTGTTGCCGGACTGGTTGAAGCCAAAATAAGAGAACCAAAAGTAAAGGATTTTCAGGATTTGAGCCAGATAATAACCTTAAAAGGATTTTACAAAAACAGGGTTTCAAGAATACTTCTGGTTGCGGCTTTTGCAAATATTGGGAGTATTATTGGGACAATCGCAGCACTGCCCTATCTAATAAGCCTTATCTAATTCTGTTTCATTCCTTAACTTCAGGCAATTCATACTCCCTCAAAAGTTCAATAATTTTCTGCAAAAATTCAAGGAAAGACCTGGTTTCTTCAACAATATAATTATCAATTTTATCATATTCTTTGTTTTCGTACCATTTTTTTATTGCCTCTCCACTGTGGGACTTACATTCCCATTCTTTCAGAATAACCAATTCACCTTCAGGTTTCCCAGTCTCCCCATTAATCCTCTGAAACTGGATTGTTATTATTTTGGCTGTGTCAGGATTTGGTGTTGGATAGGTTTCAATATCAAAATAGTATTTTGCCATGATATTACAATAATTTAGCGAGTATGAGATTCGTTTTAGATTTATCTTTTTAGATTATTATTTTATGCGCCGATAGTCTAATGGTAGGACATTGGCCTTCCAACGAGCCTTTTATTGGTTAAATTGGATAAAAAGGCTCGAGCCAAAACATAAAAATTTGAAGAAAGCCAACAATCCGGGTTCAAAGCAACCCTTTTCTTAGGAAAAGGTTGTTCTATCAAAGATAGAACATCTGTTTTTTCTCTGAAAAAACAAGAACTGCACCCCAAAATTGGTGCAAACTGAAAATCCCGGTCGGCGCAGATTTGAGTTATCAAAAATTCAAAACCAAAATCTACCATCTCTTCCAACATTTTTTCTTCATCCATGTACCAAAGAGGAGCAAAGGATTTTATTCCCAAATCCTCGCAAATCATTAGCTATTTCATGAGGGTCTGAAACATCCGCATTAAACGAAGTTCAAATCCCCTCGTGGCAAGGATTTTTCGAAGAAAAATCCGCAGAGTTTTCTTACTGCCGAAAATCAGATAAGTGCTGTAGTTTTTACTTACTTTATTATTAATTTCTGCGTAGCAGACAAAATGTCCGTTAGGACGAGAGAGAGGCTTGTTTTTGGTTCTTTTTCTAAACAAGAAGATGGGATTCACTTAAATTCTCTTTTTTAATAATTCAGATAATGTTTTGTAGATTGTCTTTTCTTCGGATTTAGATTCAAAATAGTTCAATAAAAGTTTAAGAGTTTTCTTTTCAGGGAAAATTGCTAAAATAATTTCATTAAAAATATCATCGTTTTTAAAAATTGTTCTAAATAATGCAGGATTTAAGTCTTTGATTTCTTCAAAACTACTTTTAGCATCTAAATCAAAATTAGTTTCTGGAAGTTCCGGTATTTCTTTTTTCCATTCTTTTAAATATTGTAAGATTTCTTTCCATATTTCAGGATGTCCTAAAAACTCAAAAAGTTCTTTTCCATACTCAAGATTAAGAGTGACACCATAATCTTTAATCATTCTCTTTAATTCTGTCTCATAGTAGTTTTTATTTTTCTTTAATTCTGGGTCAATAAAATAAAAAACACCAATTAAATTCTTCTCGCCATATTTGTTAATCATCTCGTTTAATTTCTTTTCAAAATTCTGTATTTGTCCCTTTTTCTTTGTTGAATCGTGGTCGTCTCTTATTTTTTGCTCAACAAAATAAATTTTTCCGTTTTTCTTAAAGCATTGGTCAACATCTAATTTATCACCATCACCTGCTAAAAATTTTTTGTCCAAAATTCCATAACCTAACTTTTTAAGATATTCTTCAATTAAAATCTCAAAGGCATCTCCAAAACGAATTTCGTGAGATTGTAAAAGATTTTGTAAAATCTTTGCTTTTGGTTTTGTAGGTCTAAAGAGTCCGATGTATCTTCCCGGATATTTTGAGATTTTCCTAATCAAAACAGATTTTGATTCTTCAAATATCTGTTTATTGAGAATGTTTTTAAATTGTTCAAATTTCATAATCATTTTTATTTACCTCTCAAAGTAATGTATTTTTTTGCATATTCATCTCTTAGCTCATCAATACTTTTTAAATTATTGTCTCTTTCTACATACCAAAATGTCCAGCCATTATTTGAGGTTTTACCTAATGTTTTTGCGCTTACACTATGAATTGAACCAGAAATATCATTTAAAACTATTGTTCCGTTTGCTAAAACTTCTGATTGAAATTTTCTATTTTTTGAAAATAATTTTTCTCCTGCTTTGATAAATCCACTTTCGATTAAATTTCCAAATAAGACTTTTGGCTTTTTTGCTTCAAATGGATATTTTAAGGTATGATTAACATAAGGTTTTGCGTTTGCAATTCTCTCATTTGCGACTTTAATATAATCATCTTCTTTTTCAATTCCTATAAATTTTCTTCCTAATTTTTTGGCAATTGCTCCTGTCGTTCCACTTCCCATAAATGGGTCAAGAACAATATCCCCTGGATTTGATGTAGAAATTATAATCCTATAAAGTAATGCTTCTGGTTTTTGTGTTGGATGGACTTTATTTCCCTGTTTATCTTTTATTCTCTTCTTATCATTACAGATTGGAATATACCAATCACTTCTTAATTGTAAATCATCATTAAATGCTTTCATAGTTTTGTAATGAAAAGTATATCTTGAATCTTTATCTTTTGATGCCCAAATTAAAGTTTCATGAGCATTATTAAATCTTGTTCCTTTAAAGTTGGGCATGGGATTTGTTTTAATCCAAAGAATATCATTCAAAACCCAAAATCCAATATCCTGCATAATTTTTCCAATTCTAAAAATATTATGATAAGAACCAATAACCCAAATAGTTCCGTCTTTTTTCAAAACACGCCTACACTCTTTAAGCCATTCTTCGCAAAATTTATCATAAACTTGAAAACTTGTAAATTTATCCCATTCATTATTTACTGCATCAACTTTGGTTTGGTTTGGTCGCCAAAGTTCGCCCTGAAGCTGTAAATTATATGGTGGGTCTGCAAAAATTAAATCTACTGAATTATCAGGAAGTTTTTTTAAAACCTCTATACTATCTCCTTTTATTATCCTGTTTAAGTATTGGTTGAGCATATTATTATACCTCTATAATATTAGATTTATTATATTATATATAAAGCTTGAGTTTTATTTATATCTTTTTGGTTTGTGAAATTCTCCTCAAAAAAATAGAAAAATTTGGGTCAATATGGCCTTTTTGATGAAATACCTGACAAAAGGCTCAAGGAATAGAAGAAAGCCAACAATCCGGGTTCAAAGCAACCCTTTTCTTAGGAAAAGGTTGTTCTCTGAAAAAACAAGAACTGCACCCCAAAATTGGTGCAAACTGAAAATCCCGGCCGGCGCAGATTTTTTATGGAACATATTATTATAATTTATCAACAAGAGGCTTTAATTCCTTAATTTTTCCACTGAAATCAAATTCTTTTGCATTTTCCCATTTAATATTTTTTACCTCTAAAAAATCAAAAACCTGTTTTGAAAATTTTGGAACAATTGGATAAAGTAAAATTGCTAGATTTTTTACTAAATTAGCAGAAATAAACGAAATTTTCTTCTTTTCTTCTCCTTCCTTTTTCCAGGGCTCATTGTTGTTAAAGTAAGCATTTGAAATTTTTCCATAGTGAATTATATTTTTTAGGGCTTCCTGAAATCTGCACTCTTCAAAATTCTTTGTTATTTCCCTATAAATTTTTTTTGTTTCTTCCAGAATTTTATCTTCCACAAAATCAATTTTTGGAACTTCTTTGTAGTTTGAATAACAAAATGAAAGAACTCTATGGACAAAATTTCCTATTATGTCTGCAAATTCATTATTTATTGTTTCCTTGAGAATTTCCATTGAAAATACAGAATCATTTTGCTCAGGATATAAAGAAATTAAAACAAATCTCCAGTAATCAGCAGGATATTTTTTGAGTGCTTCTTCTGTTGTAAGACCTTTCCCTCTACTTTTTGAAAATTTTATTCCCTCTGTTCTGAGCCATCCACAGGAAACTAATCTATCAACCACTTTCCAGTTTTCCCTACAACCTTTTAGCATTGCGGGAAAAATTATTGAATGAAAAATTGTATTATCCTTTGCCATAAACTGCACAAGTTCTGTATCCTTGTTTTTCCACCAGTCTTCAAACTCTTTTTCATCCCCGCAATACTCCTTTGTAAAAGATAAATAACCAATCGGAGCATCAAACCACACATAGAAAACTTTGTTTTCATATCCTTTTTCAGGAATTTTAAATCCCCAAGTTGCATCCCTTGTAATTGCTCTTGGCTTTAATCCCTGCTTAAGAAATCCAACTGTTTCTGTTTTTGCAAGTTTGCTCCATCTACTGCTTTTTTCAACAAAATCAAGTAATTCTTTTTCAAATTTTGGAAGGTCTAAGAATAGGTGTGTTATTTTTTTAAACACAGTTGGTTTTCCGCAGAGAACACAATGAGGTTTAATTATTTCTTTAATATCTATTAATTTTCCGCAGTCATCGCACTGGTCTCCCCTTGCCAGACCCCCACAAAAAGGACAGATTCCCTCTATTAACCTGTCTGATAAAAATCTTTTGCAATTATCACAGTAAGCACTTTCAATTTCTTTCTCCTTAATATACCCATTCTTGTCAAGTTTACCAAAAATATAAGAAGTTAATTCACGGTTTGTCTCACTGTCAGTAATTCCATAATAATCAAAACTCAAATTAAATTTCCTGAAAATTTCTTTTACTTTCCTGTGATTTTCATAAACCAGTTTTTCTGGGGTTGTTCCCTCTTTCTTTGCAGTAATTTCAAACATTGTCCCGTGCGAATCAGAGCCGCAAATAAACAAAACATTTTCCCCTCTTAATCTGCAAAATCTTGAATAAACATCTGCTGGAAGCACAGAGCCAATTATATTTCCAAGATGGGGGATCCCATGAATGTAGGGAAGAGCAGAAGTAATTAGTTTTCTCTTCATAAATAAGGTTTTTATTTAAGCCTAAGTCACTTAGGTTTTTGGCTCGAGCCTTTTGTCAATTACTTCATAAAAAAGGCTCGGTTAAGCAAAGATTATGAAGCTGTTTTTGGCTCGAGCCTTTTGTCAATTACTTCATAAAAAAGGCTCGGTTAAGCGAAAAAAGGAAATTAGTAATAATCTTTTTAAAAAATCTTAATTATGTTCGAAGTAGAAAAACTTACCCAGAAAATTGAGCCTCCGAAAGATTTTAAGAAAACAGATATAACTTACGACTTGATTAAACCATTTGCAAAAGCACATATTTTTTACAGTAAAGGAGAAATTATATATGAATTAATAGAACCAGAACTAAGTAAAAAGGATAAACAGATATTTGAGAAGATATATCAAGGTTTACTACAATTGATTGACCTCTCCCCAATGCAGATTGAAAACCAGAAAAAATTAATTTCCTATCTTGAGAATAAAGTCAAATTTTTGCTGAAGGAGTATGGATATAAAATTTCAGATAAACAGTATAATAAAATAATGTATTTTATTTACAGGGATTTTGTTGGTTTAAATGAGATTGAAGGTTTGATGCATGATGATTATATTGAGGATATAAACTGTAATGGAATAAAAACAGAGATTTATATCAAACACAGGTTGTTTGAGAATACAAAAACAAATGTAGTATATAAAGAAGAAGAAAAACTGAAAAACTTTATAATAAAACTTGCACAGAGATGCAATAAGTATATTACCTATTCAAATCCTTTTTTGGAAGGAAGTCTGAAAGATGGCTCAAGAGTTGAAGGAACAATTTCAAGGGAAGTCAGCCCTAGAGGCCCAAATTTTTCAATAAGAAAATTCAGGAGAATTCCTTTCTCACCAACAGAGTTAATATCTCTGAAAACAATATCCGCCAATGCGATGGCTTATATTTGGTACTTAATGGAAAATCAGGTAAATATTTTAATAATTGGAGGTGCAGGAGCAGGTAAAACAACTACCTTGAATTCTATTTCAACTTTCATACCCCTAAAAGCAAAAATTGTTTCTATTGAAGGTATTAGAGAAATTAGGCTTTATCATGATAACTGGATTGCAACAGTTAGTAGGGAATCTGTCGGAGGTTTAAGGATTGGAGAAGTTAATTTGAATAAACTACTGAGAGAAAGTTTTAGGGAAAATCCTGATTATGTAATTGTTGGGGAAGTGAGAGGGAAAGAAACCTATGTAATGTTTCAGGGAATGGCAAGTGGGCATCCAACTCTATCTACTTTCCATTCTGAAGATGTGCCCTCGGTTGTATCTAGATTAAAGACACCTCCTATTAATTTACCCACAAGTTTGATAGAACTCTTGGACGTTATAATCACAGTTGTAAAAATTGAGAAAAAGGATAGATTTTTCAGAAAAATCAAAAAAATTGAGGAATTTTTGAATATAGATAAAAGAACAGGAATTGTTAGTACTAGTCAAATATTAAGTTTTGATTATGCAAAAAATAAATTCGTTTACAATCAAAAAAGTAAGCTCTTCAAAAAAATATCTATAAATCAAGGTATAAAAATGGAAGATATACAAAAAGAAATAAAAAAGAGGGAAAAATTTTTACTTCGTCTGGTAAAGAAGAAAGTTTTTGAAATGCATTTGGTTCAGAAGGAAATAGAAAAATATTCTTCAGGATTATGATAAGGGATAAATTAAAAGGTAGGGTTGAATTTAATATGGTTGTAATCTTCGTGGCTTCGTTAGTTGTTTTTGTGGTTGCTCTTGGATTATTTCTTGGAATCTGGGATATTACTATTCCTACTGTACAGGGCCAAGGAGATATTCAGTCTGAATGTGCAAAATGGCAGGCGGGAGATCCACCTTGTAGTGAAAGTTGGAGTGCAACAGAGAATGGAGAACTAAAATATCCAATATTAAATCAGACTTATGGAACAGATGTAGAATCAGCAAAAGAATTTTGTAATTGTCCTGATTGAAAATTAGAAAGTTAACTAACTCTGAACTCCTTCTAAATACAATTTAATTTTCTTGTATTTTCCTAATTCAAGGTTATAAAACTTTTTTGTGGTTTTGTAATCAGAAAAAATTATTTTAAATATATTTAAGTATCCTTTAACGGTATATTTGCTTTAACTACTAATTTCAGGATCTTTTTCTATTTCTCTACATGGCAAACTTCGTTTACAAATTTCTTCTCCTTCTCTACAGTCATCTCGAATATGAATTTTACAAGCTAGGAATGCCTGATTTACTATCTTTGAAGCTTCGATTTCATTTTTAGCTTCTCTTGCAAGCATTTGACCTATTTGATTACAATCACCAACTTGATGTCGAAACTCCCTATGCCTGCACCCAGGGACCCGTTGAGAAGGTTTATCCATTTCTTTGTTTACTTCACCACAAATCTCTTCCGGCACGTCAAAACTTCTACAATTCCTGAAATGTTTTTTAAATGTTGGCATTTTTAACCACCTTTACAGTTGTACACATGAATATTCTATAATTCTTGTGTGCTATAATATTTATGAGTTTTGAAAAACTTATTAGCCTGAATTCATTTTTAGAAATTTTTGATAATATTCCCTCCTCTGTAAATTTTTTTATAATCTTACTCACAAAAACTTTTGAACATCCCACGTTCCTTGCAAGTTCAACCTGTTTAAACTGTTTTTTTGGATAAACAAGCAAGAGTCTTATTATCTTCTCTGTAGCAGTTTCCATTATTTTATTTGTTTTTATATAAGTTAACCATTTGGTTAACCCTTATTTTTGGATTATCCTCACTAAACCTATTCATCTAAACTAACACTAAAACACCCCTTAGAAAGATCGGTCTGGAATTTTTTTAATGTGATTTTCCTGTTTAAAAATCCGGACAATAATCCAGAAACAATTCCTCTGAACATCATAAAATTAGTATCCCTTACCCATCTAGTCCAGGGAAAATGATTTGAAATAACTGAATATTTCCCTGGTTTATTCAAAACCAGTATATCCCCCCAGCCGAGAGCAGACATATAATCTGTAACAAATTTTCCGGCAATCTTTTGGTCTTGTGTTTTTTCTTCCTTTTCTGCCAGATTCCTGCCATAATCAAAAGAAATATCAAACAAAATTTTTTCACCTCCTTTTAGTTTTTTTATCTCTTTCTCCAAGATGTAAAAAAGACTTGCGTCACCTAGGAAATATCTTTCATTTTTATAATTGAGAATACCTTGTGAATATTTGAAAAACTTACTATCTATGAGATCTTTCAAAGAATGTTTTGCAAATTCTGGCTCTCTTATTTCATTAATGTTTTTATAATTTTGGTCAATATCTAATTTTTTCAGATTGGTTTCTTCGAAGAACCTTAGTTTTCTTTTTTTAAGAATTTGGGTAGGGGCACAAATTACCTCACATCTTTTATCACCATGACCCCGACATTTTGTTTGAATTCCTTCAACTGCTGGGTTGCATGTCATATATGCCCAGATACCTGCAATTCCCCCAGAAGTTAAAATATAACCAAGCCCATTTTTTCTGCAAATAATATAATCTTTTGCTGTTAGGTTAAATATTCTCTTATTATAATCTACTTTATGATTAAGATTTTTTCCGTATGAGACGCTTTCAATATACCTAACCAAAAAGTAAGAATCCTGAAGAAATACTTTTTTACTCATCTTATCAATAGTTGTAAATTTAGAAGATATGGCATACCTATAACCAAATTTTTTTCCAATAGAATAAAGAATGTTTTTTCCTTTTTGTTTTTTTGCAATTATTTTTTCTAATTCAACGAAAATGTTTTCTGGGAATGCTATTTCCCTCAAAAATATTTCTTTTTGCCCTCCGACATGTTCACAAATATATCCGGGTTTATCTATAATTTCAAATTTTGGAATATATATGTTGCTTAGATACCAACTTATTATTTTATCTTTAATTGTCATTATATTACTAAGGAAAATAAAAATACAAACAAAGCTAAGAAAACAAACTCTCCATCAACAAATACACCATAAAACAAATTATTTTTCTTTCCGGAAAAAAATATATACAGGTAAACATAAAATACGAAAAAGATTAATGATATTGATATAGGAGATAAAATACCAAATACTATATTAAATATCAAGAATGAAATAGAAAAAGTATTAACAACATACATAAAATATTTTGTATATTTAATTCCAATAACATTTGGTAAAGTTCGTATTTTATTTAAGTTATCACCCGTCGTATCTTTTATATCAAATATAACAGTATTAATAAAGAATTCTATGGAGAAAAAAATATAGAATATTAATATAGCTATATCTAGTCTGTTAAAATAACTACCAACAACTAACGGAAGTGTGCCCCATGCAAAACCAACGAGAAGATTTTTAATCATTAAAAATCTTTTAAGTCTAAAAATACTATAAAAAATAGATATTATTATAGGTAGTAATACAAAAATGAATGTGTTGAAATTTCTTAGAAAAGATATAATAAGTGCAAGTAAATATAAAATTATACTTATATAAAAAACTAATCTACCATATTTCTCTATGAAAGTTATTCTATTTGGTTTATTAATTCTGTCTTCCTTAATATCAGTTTGTCGATTTAAATTATAAACAAAAAAAGTTTCAGAAAATGCAAGAAACATTGGTATAAATGCAAAAGGAAAATCCAATATTACTATCGTAATATATGCAACAAACGATGCACCGAGAGATAAATAGATATTACTATAAACTAAAAAATCCAAGATATTTTTAAAAATATTCATATTATCCATATATTGTATAAATTTAGTCTAAAACCTTAATTCCATTTTTATAGAATTCTATATTGTGAATGCCCTCACTAATTTTTGTTCTTCTTATTTTCCTAACTTCAAGTGTTCTTTGGTTTGTTTTGCCCATTGGGATAGACTTCAAAACAATAATGCCATCTGCTAAAAATTCTTCAACTCCTAATCTCGAGAAACCCTCTCCAACTATCTCTGAAGTTAATAAAACAGTTATTCCCCTCTCTTTTAAGGACTTAATCAACTCTTTCAATTTATTTCTCATACTAGCTTTGTCTTCAATGACAAGAGAAAATAAGGAAACTGAGTCAATAACAACTCTCTTCGCTTTTAACTCGTCAATCTCAAAAAATTCTAAATTGATATCTTCAAACACATTTTTTTCAATTATTTTAAACTTTCCTTCTTTTTCATATTTTTCAAAATCCCAACCAAAAACCAAAGCATCTTTTTTTATTTCTTCCGCACTTTCTTCCAGAGTTATGTAAACTCCGGGTTCATCATTTTTTAATCCTTCCCAAAGATATTGTAGACAGAAAATTGTTTTTCCTGTTCCTGTTTCACCACTAACTAAAACCGAAGAACCTTCTACAAAACCTCCCTGAGTTAGTTTATCCAATCCGAAAATACCTGTTTTTACCCTCTCTACTTTATAGCTATTTTGATGTGTTTTATTTTTACTTGACTTCTCTGTTTTTTTCCTAGCGGCAATCTTTTTTCCTTCCTCTTCTACTTTAGCCACCATATATTTATTTATTTATATATATATTAAAAACACTACTATTGAGCAAATTATTTAGTTATCTAAACTTATATTATGAAAGTTGATTGTATTGGTTTGAGAAAGATTTTTAATTCCAGGGGAGAAGAAACAACCGAAACTACAATATTCTCTGGAAATAAAATTGGTGTAGGAAGTGCTCCTTCAGGAGCAAGTACAGGGTCTAAGGAAGCAAAATTATTGAGTTTGGATGAAGGAATTAAAAACTTTAATAAAATAAAAAACAAGTTTGTTGGAGAATTTTCTCAGGAGGAATTTGATTTGTTGTTGATGAATAATCTAAAAAATATTGGCTCAAATTTAACAACCGCTTTATCCTTTGCTTTTTTTAATTTGACTAAAGAAGATTATTTAAAGGAAGTTTCAGGAGAATTTCCAATTCCTCTAGGGAATGTTATAGGAGGAGGGGTCCACCAAGGGAAAACAGATATTCAGGAAATTTTATTGTTGCCAAGTAAAGCAAAAAATATTTTCGAGGCAATAGAAACCAATTTTAAAATCTGGAGCAAAATCAGAGAGAAATACAAAAGCGAATATCTTGGAGTAAATGATGAAGGAGCCTTAGTAATGAATTTTGGAAATGAAGAGGCCCTAGAAAAAGTTTCGGAAATTGCAAAAGAATATAATGTGAAACTCGGTATTGATTTGGCAGCCTCAGAATTATTTAGTAAAGGAAAATATAACTACAAAGATAAGAAAGTTAGCAAAGAAGAGCAGATTGATTTAGTAGCAAACTGGATAAAAGATTACAAACTTTATTTTGTTGAGGACCCGTTTGAGGAAAATGATTTTTTTGGTTTTAAAGAACTCACAAAGAAATTCAAAAATAAGTGTCTGATTTGTGGGGATGATCTTTTTGCAACACAGGTTAAAAGACTTAATAGCGAACTTGCAAATTCTGTTATAATAAAACCAAATCAGGTTGGCACAGTTACAGGAGCCCTGAATTGTATTGAAAAAGCAAAGAAACTGGGTATGGCTCCTGCTTTATCTCATAGATCAGGGGAGACCTGTGATTCAACAATTTCTTATTTAAGTCTGCTCACTAAAATTGCAAAATTCGGAATATCCCAAATAAGAATTGCAAAATTAAATGAATTTGTCAGGTTATGGGAATTAGTAGATATTATGGGTAAAAAACCAAGAATAGGGAGATTATGAAAATATTTAAAAACAAAGAAAAAAGAAAACAGTTTTTTATACTATTTTTTACTATATTGGTTGGTGCAGTTTTCATCCTTGAAATAGTTGCCCTTCCTTTAATGTATAGAGAGCCTCAATCAGAAACACAGACTCCAGAAGAATTAGCACAAAAATTTTCTAAACAATGGATTTTTGAGGAAGATTTTACAGAACAGGAAGAGGAATCTCTAATTAAGAAAAAAATCACAGTTGTAAGTTACTATTATTTGGATAACAGCGATTTTTTTGAACTCGAATCCCTTATAAAGAAAATAAATTCCCAAAAACCGAAAGGTCAGGTAATTTTGGAAAAAATAAAGTCAAATGAGAGAAGAGTTGAATTAAACAGTTTAAGGGATACGATTGTTCTGGAAAATTTGAGTCATAATAGTTTATTTAAAGGTTTGTGTGATACTTTATATTATCCTCCAGTAGATTGTACCTCCTTTGGTGAATAACTCTCATTTATATTATTAAACTATTATTATGGACGATACTCAACCTTATGTTTTTCTTATAATCGGAGCAGTCTGTTTGCTCATTGCAAGTCTTTTTGCAGGAAATGTTGAACGGGTTTTAGGAACTACAGAAGCTTCTTACTATGGAACTCTTGCGATTGCATTTGTCTTGATTTTAATTGCTGGGATTTTCTGGGTTTCTGCTGCAAGAAATTTAAAGAAATAGTTTTTAGTTTTAAAGATATTAGGAGGTTTATTTTATCCGTCAATTGACGAAATCAAATTAATAACTATTTAAAATTTTTTATCTCCAACTAAGGTATGGATAATGAAATTTTATGCCTATATACCTTAGATAAAGAGAAGAAGTTAACTAATAGTTATGAATTAAATCCCTTCGTAAATAAAATATTTTATGGTTCAGGAGCAGGAGAAATTAAAGAAATAGGAAGTTTCTCTGGAAATGAATTTAAAAGTAAGGTAACAGGTTTGCTAAACGAAATAGGCATTAATCCTGGAGATACATCTAAATATAGACTAGTGAAAGGTACACCATCCTACGATGCTGTTCCAGGATATAATTTATATATTTTACCCTCTAAAAGCAATTGTTCAATCAAAGACTTAGATTAGTACTATATAATTATGAAAGCAACTGCAATAGCAAGACCAAATTTCGCTTTAGTAAAGTATTGGGGTAAATTAAACCAAGAATTAAAACTTCCTTTAAATAATAATATTGGAATTACGCAGGAAGGACTAGAAACAAAAACAACTGTAGAATTTCTACCAGAACTAAAAGAAGATGAAATAGAGATTGATAGAAAAGTGTTAGATAAAGAAAAGGCTAAAAAAATGGTTAAACATTTAGGTAGAATAAGGAAACTTGCTAATATAAACACTAAAGCAAAGGTTATCTCAGAAAATAGTTTTCCAGGAAGTGCTGGTCTTGCTTCTTCTGCCTCTGGATTTGCTGCCTTATCTTATGCTGGAGCAAAAGCTGCTGGTTTAGAGTTAACAAAAAAAGAAATTTCAATATTAGCAAGAAAGGGTTCTGGTTCTGCTTGTAGATCAATTTTTGGGGGTTTTGTTGAGTGGGTAAGTGGAAGAACAGATGGTGGTTCTTATTCTGAGCAAATTGCTCCCCCTGAGCAAATGGATATTAAACTATTAGTTTGTTTAGTTCCTGGTGAAAAAAAAGTTTCCTCTACAGAAGGTCATAAAATTGCAGATACTAGCCCTCTATTAAAATGTAGATTATCTTCTACAAAAGAAAATCTTACTAAAATTAGGAGAGGTATCCTTGAAAAAGATTTTTCAACTTTAGGAAAATATTCTGAGAGAGATACAATAACGATGCATGCTGTAATGATGTCTAGTTCTTCCCCTCTATTTTATTGGACTCCAAAAACTCTGGAAATAATAAAAAAAGTTATTGAACTCAGAGAATCAGGTACAGAATGTTATTTCTCAATTGACGCGGGTCCAAAAGTTCATATATTATGTGAAGAAAAAAATTTGAATGAAATAAACAGGGAAATTAAAAAACTTGGTATTAATACTATAATTTCCTCCCCTGGAGAAGGAGTAGAATTAACAAACGAACATTTGTTTTAGTATAGTTTAATAGTTAATAAATACTTTATGTAGATATGTTATGGAGTTTGATGAAACAAAAAGGGTCAAAGTTGTTTATAGAGAGACAGATAAGTCTATTGATTATGAGTTTAGGCCTGTCAACAAGACCTTAAAAGAATCAGAGGGATTGTTGGGGGGCACTTCACTTTGCATTGTACATAGACCAGACCAAACTATTTTAAGAATTAAAAGAGCCGAAGATGAAAAACTTTATCCGGGATATAATTCTATTCCTGCTGGACATATGAAAGTTTACAATGATGGGACCTGTGAAACACCTTATGAAACTTCTTTGAGAGAATTGGAAGAAGAGACAAAACTAAAGCCCTTAAATTCTATGCAAATTTTTGGTGAAGGATTACTAATTGACCCCTACACACAACTTGTAGGTTTTGCGTTTTTATGTCCTGTAGACCAAAATTCTATTCTAAAATATAACGAGGAGATAAACTCAAAAGAGAGCGGATTTGAAAGACCAGAGACTATAATGGAAAAATTAAAAAAAGAAAAGTTTACTCCTTTATCACGAGAGATTATGACAAAATTCTTGAATGAAATTGAAGTATATGGAAGTCTAAATAATTATCTATCAAATATTTAATATGGAGGTAAAAACTTCAGCCCCTGGGAAATTAATGTTTTTTGGGGAACATGCAGTGGTTTATGGAATCCCCTGCATTTCTTTTGCTGTAAATCAAAGATTGTACTGTAAAATTAAAGAAAGAAAAGATAAAAAAATTCTCCTAAACTTTCCGGATTTAGGAATAAAAAATTATGAATTTAATGGTAAAACAGAAAATAAAAAAATAGGTTTCGTTTCTTCTGCGATAAACAATATTTTAGAGAGGGTAAAGGAGAAAAGAGGTTTTGACTTGGAAACAAAATCTGAGATGAAAATAGGAATTGGAACTTCCTCTGCTTCTGTTGTTGCAACAATAGTTGCTTTAGATAAATTTTTTTCTTTAGGTCTAAAAAAGGAAGATATTTTTAACATTGGATATAAAAGCGTTTTGGATGTTCAGGGAACTGGCTCTGGATATGATATTGCAACTTCAGTTTATGGTGGAATGATAAAGTATATCAAAGGAGAGAAACCAATAGAAATAAAATACCCAAGAAATCTGTGTTTAGTTGTTGGGCATACAGGAGTAAAAGCAGATACAAAAAAAATTGTTGAACAGGTTGGAGAAAAAAGAAAAGATTATCCTCATTTTTTTGATGATATTTTTGGATTAACAAAAAGATGTATTGAAGAAGCTGAAAAAGATTTGGCAGAAGCAGATTTAAGAAAACTTGCAGATATGATGAACTTCACTCATGGAATTTTAAATGGTATGGGTGTCTCACATCCTAAATTAGAAGAACTAATTTTTGCTTCTAAAAATGCTGGAGCTTTAGGCGCGAAATTATCTGGAGCTGGAGGAGGAGATTGTATGATCGCTCTTGTAACAGAAGAATCAAAAGATAAAGTAATTTCAGCGATTAGAGAACATAGGGGAATTCCTTTTGAAGTTAGAATTAAAAATGGTGTCAAGGTTGAAAATGAAGTTACTGATTTTTGATGTTGATGGTGTTTTTAGGGATTCCAGTCTTGCAATGCATGAAGGTTTTAAAAAGGGTTTTGAAACAGAAAGGTTAGAATATAATTTTAATCCTGCAGGGGTATGGCATTCGAGAGGAATAGGAAAATATATTTCATCTAGAGAAGCAATAAAAGGTTTAATTGCTGTTCAGAGAGCACAGGAAGATTTGAATAGAATAATTGAGAGGGTAAATTGTGAAGAAGTTTTAGATAAGTTAGTAACTAAATTTATTACTAATGATGATCTAAAAAGCGTTGAGAAAATTAGAAAAAAATATAAAATTTTTTTTAACTCATATAAAGTAAAAAAATATATAAAAGTTTTTCCTTTTTGTGAGAAAGTAATCAATAAACTTTCTAACAAGAGTGAACTTGCTATATTTACAAATACAGGAAAAGAAACCGTAAAAAGAGATTTAAATTTTGCAGATAAGTTTTCTCTAATTTTAGGTGAAGAGGAAGTAAAACACAAAAAACCAAGTGGAGAAGGAATTATAAAAGTAATGTCCAAATTAGGTTACAAAGAAAATGAAACTGGATATATTGGTGATTCTGTTATTGATATTCTTGCTGCAAAAAATGCAGGAGTTTACTCTATTGGAGTGTGTTCAGGGATGGGATTAAAAAAGCATTTAGAGTTAGTAAAACCAGATTACTTATTTGAAAATATTTTAGATCTATCCTATATATTATGATAACTACCTCCGCTTCTGGGAATATTTTTCTTTTTGGAGAACATGCTGTTGTTTATGGTAAAAATGCAATAACTGCTGCAATAGGTTTGAAAACTTATTGCGAAATTGAGAAAAGAGAAGATTCTCTTGTAAATATTTCTTCTGAAGGTTATGGAAATTTCAAATTAAGAATTGCAGAATTAAAAAATATTTTGGAATATAAAGAAAGGATGGATTTAATCAAAGATTTAGTTTCAGATTTTTATCATAAATTTAAAATTGAAGAAGGAATAGATATAAAAATTACTTCAGATATACCAAAGGATTCTGGAGGGATGAGCTCTTCAACTGCAGTTCTCTGCTCAGTCTTGGAGGCTCTAAACAAAGTTTTTCCAAAAATAGACAAAAAAGATTACTATAATTTCCTGATTCCTTTCCAGAGAAAGATTCATGGAGGAACTGCCTCAGGAGTTGAACTTTTCTCATCAACTTTTGGGGGTTATAATCTAGTAAAAACAGCTCCTATAAGTTATAAAAATTTAGGTAATTTAGAATTGCCGATTTTAATTATAAATACAGGAATTGAAGCAAAAACAAGTGAAACTGTTCCTTATGTTAGAAGAGGATGGGAGCAAGATAAAGAGAGTTATAAGGAGATTTTTGAGCAGATTGAACTCTTAGTTGAAGAAGGGGAAAAAGCAATAAAAAATAAGGATTTGGTTAGATTAGGTAATTTAATGACAGAAAACCATAATCTCCTCGCAAAGGAACTTGGGGTTTCTCACCCAAAACTAAATAAAATTGTAAAAATTGCTCTTGAAAATAGGGCTTATGGAGCAAAACTTTCAGGTGGTGGAAAAGGAGGGGTTGCTATAGTATTATATCCAGAAGAAAAAGAAAATCAAATAACTAAAAAATTAGAAAAATTAAACTGTAAAGTTTATAAAACAGAAATTGGTGTTAGAAGTTGTCAAGATATATAATTAGAATTCAAAAATATTTATGTCCTACTCTTTTAACTATGATTTGAATAAACTTCCTAGAGAATTTTTTAAAGATGTTGCTAAGATAGTAAACAAACGAAAATTACATAAAAAATTTGGAAAGACATCAAGAACTCTTGTTAAAAAATTTGGAGTTAACAAAATTCTTGGAATTCATTCAGAGGATGCTATTTCTGTTGTTGAGGATTTAGCAGATATTTATATTAAAAATTTGGCTAATGAATACAAATTTAAAAAGGCAAAAGGAAAAGTTTTGTTAGTTCCTCATTGCTGCAGGAAATATATGGATTCAAGGTGTAAGGCAAAATTTGATAAAAAATTTTCTTCTTATTTCTGCAATCATTGTTCTGCAGATTGTCTGGCAAACAAAGCAACAAAACTTGGTGAAAGTAAAGGCTACAAGGTTTTTATTATACCAGGAGGGAGTTGTATCAAGAAAATTTTAGATAAAGTAAACTCTGAGGCTGTTTTAGGAATTGCATGCCCTGAGGAAATAAAATTAGGAATAAAATTTGTAGAAAGTAAAGGAAAACTTATAAGGGGAATTCCATTAACAAAAAATGGGTGTTCAGATACAAGATTTAATTTAGAGAATTTAAAAGAAGCTTTGATATAGATTTTCACCAATTATAAAAAATAATGGCTAGGGATAGGAAAAATTGTATAGTATAAAAGGGGGAATCATTTTGCGAAATTAGACTTCCTATAGAGAGTTGGTTATTTTATTTCACACACTATTGTGACTTCCTCTCCCTGAATAAATTCAGGAGCTTCCTTAACCAAAACACTGT
>JAGXOK010000009.1 GCA_023659935.1 Candidatus Aenigmarchaeota archaeon LH_S6
AAATATGAACAGAAAACTTTAACTACTCTTATCCTAAACCCAATTCATCTACCCTCAATAAATTCGGTAGCTTTCTTGGGACTTTATCTGTAAATAAATATTTCTTCTATTACCCTTACAAGGTTTATAAAAATAAAATTTAATTTATGGTGCTAAAAGAACTGACAAAGAAACTCGGGAAAGAGAAACTTCATTTTACACTAATAGACCCTGATAAACAAACCATAGAGAAAGGGATAGAATTAGCAAAAAAATCAAAAGAGGCTGGAACAGATGCTTTTATGGTTGGAGGCTCAAGTTCAACTGTTATAATCAGTTTAGATACTTTAATTAAAGAATTAAAAGGTGTTTTTCCAGAAGTTCCAGTAATTTTATTCCCTTACTCACACGCAGGGATTTCTAAATACGCAGATGCAATATTTTTTATGTCCTTACTAAATTCAAGAAATACAAACTTTATAGTTGAAGAACAACTTAAAGGAGCTCCTCTAATTAAAGCCTATAATTTAGAGCCAATTTCTCTAGGATATTTAATGTTTGAAAGTGGAAATACCTGTACTTCACAGTTTATTTCTGATGTAAAACTTTTACCAAATAACAAACCTGAAATTGCTGTTGCCTATGCTTTAACTGTTAAGTATTTTGGAATGAAATTTATTTATCTGGAGGCTGGAAGCGGAGCGAAATACAGTATTTCTAACGAAGTAATATCTGCTATTAAAAATGCTGTGGATATTCCAATAATTGTAGGAGGTGGAATTAGAGACAAGGAAACAGCAAGAGAAAAAGTGAACGCAGGAGCAGATATTATTGTTACAGGAACAATTAATGAAGGAAATCAAAGTAAAATGGTTGAAATTATTAAAGAAATTAAAAAATGATTAATTATTTAAATACAGACTAATTTAGGTTGGCGACCAAAGCGGATGGGGTATACCTAGTCTCCATACCGAACCTAGAAGTCAAGCCATCCAGCGATTTGGTAAGTACTGCCTATTTGGTGGAAACACCAAGAAGTTGCCAACCTATTATGTGAACTACCACCACTAAAATATTTTAGAAGTGGCTTCCTGCGAGTGTAATACCTGAATTGGTATACCTGTTTGTCGCAGATTTGCCTGAAATTCAGACAAGGCTGTCCACAAGCCATTCTGTGATAGGAAACGGGTCATTATGTTTACAGATGAGTTAGCATCTCTATCCATTTCATTTCCACAATCACATTTCATAGTTCGGATTGACAAATCCATATCCCATTCTTTGCCACAACAACAACAGTTTTTACTTGTTTTGTATTCATTGGTTTCTTTTATTCCTTTACCCACAAGTTTACCTTTGTAGGTAAGAAACCTAACAAATCTCCCAAGTGTTCCTGTGTTTTGTATTGCTCTGTTTAGCCCTTTCTTTTTTTTATCATCTTTCTTAGCCATCTTCTTTACTGCCAAATCACCAACAATTATTGTGTTTGATTTTGTATTATCCACAATTTTTCTGGTTAATTTATGCTGAAAGTCCCTGATTTGATTGGCAGATTTTCTCTTCATTTTGTTCAGGTTTTTATCTAATTTATTCCCTTTTTTACTGTCTTTTTTACAGTGGTCTCTTCTTGATTGTATCTTTTTTTCTTTAGAGAACCAATATTTATCTGGTCTTTTATTTTTTATTTGGAGAACTCTACCTTTTGAATTAACTGCTGTTATAATGTTGGTTACTCCTAAATCTATCGCCTGATATAGTCCATTATCCACATATTCCTTCTCCTGCTTTTCATAGGTTATTGAAAGATAAAAGTTATTGTCTTTTTGATAAACTGAAACCTGATATATTTGAGCAAATTTGAATTTATCAGGTATCTCAAACTCTAAAGGTTGTTTATCATAGTATTGTGATAATATTATTTTACCCTGCTCAACTTTGAAACCACTTTGATTATAAACCATAGTTGTAAAGTATTTTTTACCTTTGTATTTTGGTGGTTTTGCATCTTTATCACCTTTCTTCCATAATGCAAAAAATGATTTATAATCCGCATTTAAAGTTCTCAAAACATACTGCAAAACCTTTGAATAGACTATTTTGTAATCAGGATATTTTTGTTTTGGCAAATCATTTTGTTGGGAATAATAGTTTACTCCTTTTATATCAAGTTCCCAGCAAAGTTGTTTTTCAGTAAGAGCAAAGTTATAGATTAATCTGCATTTCTCTGATAATTGCCATAGAGTATCCTCTTGTTGTTTTGTTGGTCTTACCCTAATCTGCTGTGTTAGTTTCATTTTTTTATCTTAACTTTATACATACAATTTGGACAACTTGTGTAATATTCTCTCTTACCTTTATAATCCCATTTATGTTTGCAGTGTTTACATACTAACCAAACCATATATAATTATAACAAAAAACTTTTAGTAAAGCAATTGAGCTACCACCAAAATCCTATATTATCGGCTAAGATTTTGGAAGTAGACTTCTTGGCTATTTTAAGTTAAAAATTCTACTTCCCAAAATACAATATATCCCCTTATCTCTTTTTTATAAATTCTTTTCTGATTTTTTTATCTTTTGCTTCCTTTCTATAATTTTTACCCTCTCTTTGTCATCCATTTCAGCAGAAATAATTTGAAGATTTGAAGGTTGAATTGGAACCTGAATTTCCTTCCCATCAACTTTTTTTCTTGTAATTCCTTCCAGGTAGACTTTTAATTTTTTAAGATTTACTCCGCTAACACTTGCAATTTTTTCCTTGAATTTCCCTTTCATCACCTTTACTTTATCATCTTTTCTTATAGGTAAATTTTTCCTGTTATATTTCCCCCTTAGCTCCTTACTCAGATTTGCATGCATAAATTTTTGCCTGATATGTTTTGGAGCATTTATCCTGTATTTTCTCTGCTTTCTTGGCTGTCTGCTTCCAACCCATTTTTTGCTAAACTGTTGTCTCATTTTATTATCTCACCTATTTGCATAATAATTTTCCTCTGTTTTTTTGGTTTTCTTAAAATAATCAGTCTTTTCCTTGTTCCGGGAACAGAGCCCTCCAATAATAAATATTTTGTTCTAACTAATCCATATTCTTTAAATCCTTGCTTTGGGTTGATTTCCTTTAAATTATCAGAGATTTTTAAAATTAATTTGTTGTATTCAGTTCTTTGGTTAAAACCCATCTCTCCAGGCATAGGGACCCTCCAATCAACTTTACGAGGTATAACACTCCCAATGGAGCCAACTCTTCTTATACCTTTTTTTGATTTATGGTTTCTTAATTTAACTCCAAACCTTTTAATAACTCCCTGAGTTCCTTTCCCTTTTGTAATTGCAGTTACATCAACTAGTTCACCAGAAGAGAAATAATCATCGATTTTTAGTTCTTTACCCAAAACTTCTTTAGCTTTTTCTAATCCAAGTTTACAACCTAACTCAAAAATTTCAGGGGTTTTCTTGAGTTTTGTTTTTCTTGAAAATGTACCAACTTTAATTCTTAATTCATCAAAGTTCTCAGGGATTTTACCACATTCTTCCAATTTAAAATTGACCTTCCTTTTTAAGTCTTTTTTAAAATCCTTGGGTAGGTCTTTTATATTGAAATATTCTATGTTCTTTCTCCCATCTTTATAAAAAACAAGAGAGATTGGATAGATTGGGGGGATAGCAAGAACAGTTGCAGTTTTTACGATTTCTTTTCCCTTATTTATGTTTTTTCTTGTTTCTGTTCCAGAGTATTGTACCATTCCAACTTTGTAGGCAGCAAAACCACTCAAGGAATCCTTTGTCCAAAAAGAGATTTTCGGATAGATCCTCTTAGCTCTGACTCTTGGCCAAAACTGTAAACTTCCCCTCCTTGGTCCTTTTGGTATTGTCATTTTATTATTACTTAAAAATTTTTAAGTTAAACAGAAAAAAGTAGGAGCCAAAATAATTAAATAATCCCTTTATTTTTCAAATAAACAGAGTAATCAGATATAATCAGATTTTCTTTATCTTCCTCTCCAATCCAGCTTTTAACACTTCTCTCAATCTTGTTTCTTTTCTCTTCAATTTTTGGAGTGGTAACCAAAGAGATTGCATCACTTCCAGCTCCTGACCCGTAAGATACAATCAAAATCCTCTGGTAAGGTTCAGATATATCCAAAATCTTTGCGAGCCCAATTAAAGAATTTGCAGAATAAGTGTTTCCAATCAGCTCAAAAACAATTCCAGGTTCAACCTGCTCTGAAGTGAAACCTAATTTTTTTCCAACAACTCTTGGAAATTTTCCGTTTGGCTGATGGAAAACAACATAATCAAAGTCTTCTGGTTTTAAATTCAGTTTCTTCATTAAGTTCCTTGCAGCATTCATTGTGTGCTTATAAAAGGCAGGATCCCCCGAATATCTTCCCGCATGTTTTGGAAATTTTTCACCTTCATTTCTCCAGAAGTCTGTAGTGTCTGTTGTGTAAGAAGAAATTCCTTCAATAACTGCAATTGGACTATTTGAGCCAATAACAAAAGCAGCACTTCCATCTCCAGTGGTTAGTTCAAGTTCATCACCTGGAGCTCCCTGAGCAGAATCAGAGCCAATACCAAGCCCATATCCACCATTTACTTTAACAAAATTATAGGCATTTACTATTGACTGGGTTCCTGCTTTGCACGCAAATTCTAAGTCTCCTGCAAAACAATCTTCTGTTTTTAAGAGCCCTGCAACAATACTTGCTGTTGGTTTTACCGCATAAACTTTACTCTCACTTCCGACTTCAATAAATCTAACTTCTTCCCTCTTTATCCCTGAGTGTTTCAGAGCATTTAAACTTGAGTTACAAGCATAACTTGCTTGGTCATCAAATTTTCCAGGAAAACTTTTTACTCCTTTTGCTTCTTTTCCCCAAACTTTATTTAGAGTGGACAAATCTAGTCTGTATCTTGGAATATAAGCTCCGTATCCTTCTATTCCAACTTTCTCTTTGGGCAATATTCTTTTTATTTTTGATTCCTTTACTTTAGGTTTTGTAAAATTTTTATCTAGTCTCCAAACTACTCCATAAACATATACTCCTTTCCTTGTTGCTCCTATTCTTCCAACACTTGCAGAAATTTTATCTCCTATTTCAATTTCATCATCTACTAAACCAAAAACAAGTTTATTTTCACTTCTAATTAACGCGGTATTATAGGGAATTTTTTTATTGTATTGAAACAGAGCAGATGCGACTGAACTTTTTGTTTTTGAATATATCTCTCCCCTCTTTCCTATGTTTTCAAAATTGTTTAACCTGAAAAATTTTGGTGTTACTGTCATTTTAATTACTTAAAACAGAAAAAGTGGCGGTTCCTCCTGTTCCACCTATATTTAGAGTTGCCCCAATTTTGGGATTAACATTCCTTTTTCCACATTTTCCTAATAGTTGGTTTACTACCTCAACAATCTGTGCTGCACCAGTTGCCCCAACAGGATGACCTTTTGCTTTCAGACCACCACTTGTATTTACGAATAATTCTTTTCCATTAAATAGATAAGGGATAGGAGCATCTCTATTATTTATATCTTCATAAGGCAACAAATTTCTAATAATTTTATAGCCTTCTCCTCTTTTTGCAAAACCTGCTGCTTCCAAACAAAGAATTTCATTAATTGTAAAACAGTCATGCACTTCAATTAAATTTATATCTTCTGGTTTTACTCCAACTTTTTTATAAACAGATTCAGAAACTCTTTTTGCTGAGTCCAGAACCAATAAATCTTCTCTCTTTGCTAAAGAAATTGAAGTTGTTCCAACTTCTATTCCTTCTAGAGTAACATAATCTACTCCCAATTCCTTTGCATATTCTTCTGTTGTTAAAAGAATAGAAGCGGACCCATCAGATGTTGGAGAGCAATCAAGTAATTTTAATGGGCTTGCAATATTCCTTTTAAAATCTTTTAAATTTATTTCCCTTCTAAACATTGCTTTTTCATTAAGCATTGCATTTTTATGATTTTTTATTCCAACGGCGTGTAGGTCTTCTTCTCTTGCTCCTGTTTCATACAAATATCTTTCTGCAAGCATGGCATAAAGACCGGGGAATGTTGCACCGTTTATAACTTCGGTATCAAAATGAGATGCACTAGCTAAAATATTTGTTGTTGTTTCAGGAAGTCTATCACTCATTTTCTCAAATCCTACAACGAGAGCAATTTTATTTTCTCCTTTAAATGAAGCTAATTCAACCTCATCTGCTGCAAGTTTCAATGCAACAGAGGAAGAAGCACATGCTGCCTCGTTTCTTATAATCCTATTTATTCCAAGAATCTCTGTAATTCTTGGGGAGATGTGGTCCTGACCTCCAAATCTTGATAAATTCATGTTTCCAATATAGCCAGAACTTATATCTTTAAAATCTATATTACCTTCTTTCACAGCTTCTGTGGAACTTTCTACAACTAAATCCTCCCAGTTTTTATCCCACAATTCACCAAACTTTGTCGTTCCTGTTCCAATAATTGCAATTGCCATTAATTAATTTTAGAGAAAAATTTAAAGTTAAAACAACCCCTTATCAAATCTAAATGTGTTATACTCTATTCGATGGTTAAAATTTCTATAGCCATAAATCTATTTCTTCCCTTGTTTCTTTTTTGGTTTTTTAAGAAGTTTAATTAATCCAAGCTCATCTTGTTTCATCGTCATATTTATTCTTGTTCTATCTTCAGAAATAGAAGAATTTACAACAATTGCTCTGACTGGCTCATCTTTTTTTAAAATAATTTTTGAGTCTTTGCTTGTAATTATATCCTGTTCAGGATTATAAGTTAAGCTCTCTTTTGTAACCTGGGAAATGTGAACTAATGCGTCAACAGGGCCTATTCTTACAAAAGGGCCAAATTCCGCCACTTCGGTTATATAACCATCAACAACTTCATTCTGAATAGGCTGGAAAAATAAACTTGTATACTCAACAGCAAAATAGATATAAGGTTTCTCAGGTAGAATTTCCCCTGTTTCACCAATTTTTTTTATTTCCACAACCCCAAGAAATACACCATTTTCTTCCTTTAAATGTAAGTCCTCTAATTTTTCTTCTATACTATCTTGAACATTTTCCTTTAATTTCTGTGCTTCAATCCCAACTTTCTCCTTAACATCTACCAAGTAAAACATATTAATTAAATTTGGACTTAAACCTTTCTACACAATCTTTAATCTCTTCAACTGCCTTATTTTTATCTTCCCACCCAATAATTTCTACTCTTTTATTTTGTAGTTCTTTGTATCTCTGGAAAAAATGAACAACTTCCTTTAAGAAATGTGGATTTAAATTATCCTTGTTTTTTATATTATCATATCTCGGGTCTTTAACAGGAACACTAATTATTTTATTATCTTCTTCTCCAGAATCAATCATCTTCAATAAGGCAACAGGTCTAACTAGTACAACACAACCCTGATTTATCGGTTCATCAGATAAAACAAAAATATCCAAAGGATCTTCATCCTCTCCCCATGTTCCTGGAATAAAAGCATAATTTGTTGGAAAAAACATTGGGGAATATAAAACCCTATCTAATTTAAAGAATCCTTTTTCATGGTTATATTCGTATTTATTCTGACATCTTTTTGGAATCTCAATTACAGCAAAAACTTCTTCAGGAATTTTATCTTCTCCAGTAGGCAAGTCTTTCCACAAGTTCATAAACATAAGAAGAAAATTATTTAAATAGCTTTGTTATCAATTCTCTTTAAGTTTTTCTTTTTGCATAATTCTTTTTATTTTTAATTATGAACCAGATTGAATTGAAAATTCTGAAAAAAATAAAACCCATCAAAATGGAGAAAGAAGCTGTGGAAGAATTTGTTGATAAGCTTTTAAAAATAACAGGAGAAGTTTCAAAGCCTTTTTACTCTTATCCACAAGTCGTTGGTTCTATTGCCAAAAATACCTGGCTGGCCAGAAATCATGACATAGACTTATTTATTGTTTTTAGAAAAAAGATTCCTAGAAAAAAACTTGAAGAAGAAGGTTTGTTGATTGGAACAACAATCTGCGAGAAGTTTAATGGAATTTATAATATTAAATATGCTGAACATCCTTATGTCAGGTGCAAAATCAAAGGTTTCGAAGTAGATGTTGTTCCTTGCTATAAAATAAAAAAGGGAGATAAAATAATTTCCGCAGTTGACAGGAGTCCACATCACACAGATTATATACAAAAACATTTAGGAGGATATCGGGTTGACCATGCAAGATTGCTGAAATATTTCTGTAAACAGATTAATGTTTATGGAGCAGATGCAGAGCATAATGGATTAAGTGGGTATCTATGTGAACTCTTAATTATAAACTACGGAACTTTTGAGAGAACTATAAAAGGAATATCAAAACTTAATTTTGGAGAGGTTATAGATATTGAAAATATTTTAAATGAATCAGAAGCAAGTAGAAAATTTAATGATGCTCTAGTTATTATTGATCCAGTTGATAAAGATAGAAATGTTGCAGCCCCTCTATACCCACAAAACTTTCTTAGACTAAAACTTGAAGCAGAAAAATATTTAAAAACAAAAAAATTTCCCTCTCCAAAAAAGAGTACAAAAAATATCCTTATAGAAAAATTAAAAGATAAAAGGGACACAGATTTTATTGGAATTAAATTTATTCCTCCAGATATTATAGCAGAGAACTTGTATCCTCAAATAAGAAAACTAGCCAGAAGAATAGAGAATTACCTGAAAGAAAAAGATTTCTCGGTGATTAGATGCTTTTCTTGGGCAAATGAAAAGACAAACGCATTTATTATTTTTGAATTGGAAAATAGGAGATTGTCAAAATTCAAAAGGCAAGAGGGACCATCAATTTTTTCAAAAGAAGTAAATAATTTCTTATCAAAGTACCTCAAGGAAAATTACAAACCTTACATTTTAGAAAACAAATTTTTTGTTGACACAAAAAGAAAATTCTTAAACCCAGAAACAGCAATAAGAAAATTCTTAAAAGAAAACAGAAAAGAAATCCCTGAAAAAATAGCGGAGAGAAAAATCAGAATTTTTGAGGAAAAAGAAATTATTGAAGAAGTAAATAGAAACAAAGAATTGAACTCTTATCTTGTTAAAAAATATTTCGAGATTTGAAATAAGTTTATTTTAATCTTCTCTTAACTTCTTCTATTTATTCTTTAGCCCTTTTTGTAAGGTTAGTTACTAAAAGGTGATCTCCTCTCTCAACTTCAAAAACCTCTTTAGGTATAAATTAGTTTTTTTTATTTTAAATAATGTTCAAAATAATTCATGACAGGGAGAAATGTATTGGATGTGGTGCCTGTGTTTCAGTCTGCGATAACTGGGAAATGGGTGATGATGGAAAAGCAAAGCTAAAGAAAACAGAAGTAGAAGAAGTTGGATGCAATAAAGAGGCAGTAGAGATCTGCCCTGTTCAGTGCATTAAGATAGAGGAAGTTTGATGCAATCCTTGTCAGCCTTTAGAAAAGGCCGACACCCCAAACAGGGAAAGTTGGTCAATAAAAGGTAGAAAAGGTCCGCACCCTAAAAGAAAAAATTAGTCAGGGAGAGAGTGTTTTAGAGGAAATTCCCTATATTAAATCAATTTAAACTCACCAACCCCACCATCCTTTTTTATCTTTGAAATTGCCTTTTCTGCTTCTTTAACCAGATTTTTTTCTCCTTTTTTTGGATTTTTTGTTTTTAACTTTACCAGAAATTTTGTACTTCCAATATAAGTTATTTCAACTATATTTAATTCATTCAAACTCTCTTTTATTAAATCTACTCCATTCCCAAGATTTGAATGCAGCTCTAATTCGCCCTTAAACTCATAAGTTTTCTCTCCTGTTTTAAATCTTGTGCCAACTTCAGAAAATTCTTCTTTAAGCCCTATATCTTCCCTCTTTCTCAATCTCTCAAGAGCTTCATATAAACTACCAAAACGCTCTTTTAAACTTGAAATTTCTTCCTCAACTAATTTATCTTTAATTTTATATTCTGAGCATACTCTTTCAAACATTTTAACAGCTTTTTTCTCAACGGAATACTCCTTTAGTTTTTTCTCTTTACTATTCTTTGAAACTCCTTTCAATGAGATTTCTATTATATGATCAATCTTAATAACTTTCCCAACAATTAACTGACCCTTTTTAATATTTTTCTTCAGGTCCCTAATCCAAAGTCCAGGAATATTTGAAACATTCAGAAATCCTTTTAAATTATATTCTGCCAAATTCAACTCAACAGAATTCGAATGAATTTCCTTAACTTCTGCAACAACAAGTTCTCCAATCCGGACTTTATTTACCATAACTTAAATTAAAAAATTACACTTTTTATTTCAATAGATTAATTTCCTTACTAATATCAATATCTTCAATTTTATTAAGAATCAATTCTATACCTCCAAAATATTCATTCCTTTTTACTCTTCCTGTAAAAACACTATCTTTTCCAACTAAATTTTCATTTTTGATTTTTTCTGCAAGTTCCTTGAACCCTACAAATCTTAATGCTGCAGAACCATCATCTAAAAACCCTTTTACTATCAAATTCTTTTTTGGCTCAACTTTTCCGTGGTCTTTGCAAACAGAACTTCCGTTAATTTCTTCCAATCTTGAGTTGCACTCTGGGCAGGTATAATATTCATTCTCTCTCATTGAAACAATTGCGGCTCTTGTTTCAATAAAATCCCCTTCTTTTATTTCTTTTAGTTTTTTTCTCTCCCCATATACTCCTGAAACTCCTTGGGCTTGAGAAGGACCTTTAAAAAAATCCTGGGTAGAAGGCTTTTCTATTACAGTTATATCTTCTTCCACAACTTCTAAATTACTTCTGTTACCCATATGGATTTCAGGAATCCCAAAATTATTTGTCTTTGTATATCCTTGTTTTACTTTAACAACATTTCCCTCTTTTATATTTTTAATTAATTCAATCTTATCGTTCCAGAAAACAACCCTTATCTGACCAGTTTCATCACCTATTGTAATACTCTGAACTCTTCCCTTTCTGTCTCCCTTCTCAAATTCTCTGACATCAGAGATACCAACAATTTTCCCTACAACCTCCACACTTCTCATTTTAGGAATAACATTCTTTATTTTCAGACTTCTATCCCTCTTTTCCAGTAAATCCAAGCCCTCTTCTTTTGCAACAATATAAGCAGCACCTTCTTCAGAAACAAGACTAGAGAGTTCAAGAACTTTATCTTCTATTTTTTTATCAACCTCTTCCTCTGTCAGTTTTGCTTCTTTTGAAATTTTCTCTTTTAATTTGCTAAGTTCCATAATCTAATTTTTAGATTTATTTATACTTACCTTCTATCCTTCTTAATATTAATTCTTACTATTCTATGCCTAAAAATAAAATTTGGTTAAGGTTTGTTTCCATAATAATTTTTCCTGATGGGCCAGGATATTTCAATTCCTTCCTTGTCATATCTCTTTTTAAGAGCCTTTATAAATTCATGTTTAACAACATATTTGGCAACAGGTTTTTCCACACGAAGGATAACAGAAAAATTGATATTTGAATCACCAAATGTGTGGTACCTGATGAAAGGCTCAAAGGTTTTAATTGCTCCAGAAACATTTTTCTGTATCTTTTTTGCGACATCAATTGTAGCTTTCTCTACTTTTTCCAAATCAGATTTGTAGGAGACACCACATTGGATTACCATAGACATTTCAAGTGCAGGTAATGAGTTATTTGTAATTATATTTTCTGCCAATTTTGAATTTGGAACAATAACAAGAGTGTTTAGCAAAGTTCTTATTCTCGTAGACCTCCACCCAACATCTTCAACATAACCTGAAAGACCACCTTCTATTTCTATAAAATCACCAACTTTTATAGGTTTATCTGTGATAATATGCACACCAGCAAAGAAATTTGACAAGGTGCTCTGGAGGGCAAGCCCGATTGCAAGAGCACCAACTCCCAAACTAGCAACCAAAGCAGTTATTTCTACATTAAGGTGGTCTAGAATTATCAAAATAGCAATGAGATAAACAAATATATCGATGATTTTTGTTATCAGTCTAGGAGTCCTTTCAAACTTTTTCTGGACCATTAGGTGGTTAGGTATTAGCTTCCCAAAAATTTTTGAAATAATAAAAGAAGCTATTAACACAACACCAATAAAAAATACTTTATCTATTCCTGTACTATACAGGGCAAAAATAGACAAAGATTTTAATCCAAAATACAAACCAATAAACACAACTAGAATAAACAAAGGTTTTGTGGCAACCTTTAAAATAATATCATCTATTCGGCTCTTTGTTTTTTCAGTTATTTTCTTAACATATATTGTCATTAAAACAAAGAAAAGTTTTGCAATCAAAACGCTTCCTATTATAATTAACAGAAATATAAAATATTCATTTTGTAGTAGGGCTTCAACTGTTAGCATAATTTATAAATTTTAGAATATAGGTATACTTTGCAAAGACATAAGTAACACCTCTATAAAAATATTAAGATAAAAATTTCTCTAATTAACCTTGATTTCAAATATATCCCTCTCTTGGAGTTTTCCAATTTAGAACTCTTTTTGGTTTATTATTGTACCTATCAACAAACTCATTAACTTCTTTGATAAACTCTTCTGGATTATTGAACCATTTCTTCTTTAGAGGCTCTTTAATAGTTCTAAACCACCTCTCAATCTTTCCATTGCACTTAGGATTGTAGGGTCTTGTCCTTCTGTGTTTGATTTCTTCTTTCTCTAAGAACTTGTTGTAGACTTTTGACACAAACTGTTTTCCATTATCTGTCAAGACAGATTCTGGTTTTTAAACTGTTCTCTCACAGAGTTTATCTCTTAACTTCAAGTAAATCTCCTCTGGAGTGTATCCCTGTTTGAAGAGAGAACAGATCCTCTCTTCTAAATCCTTAGGTTTCTTATTCCAAACTCTCTTTGGTCTTTTTGATAAATCTTCTAAACCTCTCTTACCTTTTTCTATAAATCGCTTAGCCCATTTAAGTATTGTCTTCCTTGTTGTGTTATAGATTTGGCATAGTCTACTTACTCTTTCTACTTTATTCAGGTAATTGCTATATTATATCTGAAACCTATTACATTTGTGGATAACATCTTTTTTACCTGTATTCATAAAGATGTTATCTATGTGCTTACAAATTACATATAGTTTTTAACAAAATAGGAATATTATGTATACTTATAAAAAAGGTTATAGATCAGAGAAAGAATTAATAAAACTCCTTTCAAGTCTTGGTTTTGCTGTTCTGAGGGCTCCAAAGTCAGGAACTAACACAATTGATGTTCTCGCCTGTAGGAGGGGTAATATTTTCGCTTTTGAATGTAAAAGTTGGAGTTCGACAGTTAGAGTTAAGGAGAGACAGTTAAATACTTTATTGAAATTCTCTGAAAAGGCTGGAGCAATCCCTTTAATTGCAGTAAAAAAAGAGCAGGAAGGATGGAAATTTTTGAAGGCAGAAGATTTGGGTAAAAATAATGGAACAGCTTCTGAAAAATTAATTGAGGAAAAAGGTTTTGGAATTGAGTTTTTTAGAAGATTTTAGATGGGCTGGGGCGGATTTTCCAGTTTTAGTTTCTTTTTGGCTTGAAGGTTTTTCTTTTCTAAAGAAAAAGCCTCAATTGAACCGCCGACCTTCGCGATGTAAACGCGACATCATACCACTAGACCACCAGCCCATATTTAATTTTTTATTTTAAAAATTATGGAAAAGGGAAGGACAATTGGGGAAGAAAGATTTCAATATAAAAAAGATGAAATTGATAAGTATATTAGAGAGACTGAGGAATTTACTAAGGAGAGTATTTTAGATTACATATGCGAAGATGAAAAGGATGAGGAAAAATTGATTGAGCCTTATGTTGGGTCTTATTTAAATAGACTCTTAAAAAAACCCTTAAACTCAATTGAAAGAACAGGAATAAACTTAGAGACAGGGGAGGTTTTTTACGAACAAACAGAGTTAGCAAAAAAACTTTCATTAAGAATTTAAGATTATTCTAAAATCTCACTAACAACCCTGCTCCAATTTATCTCTTTAGAATCAATAACATTCCAGAGAGTAAATCTTTCTGGTCTTACTTTGCTGACTTCTTTCAGGATTTCTGGTTTGAATTTTTCATCAAGCAAAGGCACCAAAGCAAAGTCATAAACCTCTTTTTCCTTCATTTTATTTTTTATATCCTCAAAAAGATTTTTAGGGTTGAACCTTAAATCTTTTAATTTATCTGAATAAAGAGAATAAACTTTTGCAGAAATTAAAGTTCCTGTCCCTGCAAGTTGTCCATGCAAATATTCTCCATTATTTATTTTATTTTCAAGCAATCTTTCAACCTCATGTTCAGAGCCAGAGCAATATCTTGAAGTTTTTTCCATCCCTAGACCTGATAAAATCAGGGCTTCTGCAAGTTCTTTATCTTTATTTTTTGGGGTGTCGGCCTTTTCTAAAGGCTGACAATCCAAGATTTTTTCCACAGCATTAAAACTCAATTTTTTATGAAATTCTGAGAATTGCTCTCCTTCTCTTTCTGCCAGACTTAAGTCCTGTAATGCTACTAAGTTTGAAAATAAATCACAGATTCCCGCTTTCTTTAAATTTCCTGAATTTTTCCAGAGGTATAGAGGGATAATTACTTTTTTTGGATATTTCGCAGGAATTGTCCCTCTTTTATTTCCATTATATAAAGAACAATTTTTTGAAATCAAACCATCATGGGAAGGAGCTGTTGGAACTGATATTAAATTTAAATTTGAGTCAAAGGCAATTTTCTTTGCAACATCTATTGCCTTTCCACCCCCAAACCCAACTATTTCTTTTTCTATCAATTTTTTAATTTGTTCTACTCTTTTAATTGAAGCCTCGGAAACAGGGTAAAAATCCTTAAAACCTAAATTTAAAAGCAGATTCTTTGTAAAAGAGCCACCATTTGTAATAATTATCTTTCCTTTCAGCTCCTCAAACGCATAATTTTTATTATCTATAAATTTAAGTTCTATGTCTCTTTCTTTTAATAATTCTTTAAACTCCATTATTTAAATTTATCTAAATTTTATAATGGTAGAAGTTGGTCAAATCTGTAAAAAAATTGCAGGTAGGGAAACAGGTAGATATTGCGTTGTTGTTAAAGTAGAAGGGAAGTTTGCAGAGATCTCAGGAGCAAAGAAATATGGGATGTGTAAGAGAAAGAGATGTAATCTTAAACATCTCACTCCAACAAAATTCAAAATTCAGTTAAAAGGGGAAAAACAGGAAGATATTGAAAGGGGTATATCAGAAAGTGGAATAATCAAAAAACTGTCTCTTATAAAGGATAGGAAAATAAAGAGGAAAGTAAAGCCGGTAATTAAAAAACAGAAAAAGATAAAACCCGAAAAGAAGGAAAAGAAGCCTGAAACCAAGAAAAAAGAGGGTGAGTCAAAAGAGGAAGTTCAAGTGAAGAAATCTGAGAACAAGGAAGTAAAAAAGAAGACAAAAAAGTAAAGTAGAAGGGTTCAAGGTTATTGTAAAAATCAAATAAAACAAAAATAATTAATTATTGTGTTTGAACTCAATTATACAGTTGCCTTATTTTTACTTTTAATAATGATTTTGGTATTTGGTTATATTTTACAGATAAAGTCCCAAAAAAGCTACCGACTTTAGTAAGGGTAGATGAATTGGGTTTAGGATAAGAGTAGTTAAAGTTTTCTGTTCATATTTATAGAGTTCTTTCTCTATAGCTGTACTGGAGAAAGGTTAAAACTTCAAACACTACACCTGTTAAAACCGTTGGCAACACCTAAAATAAGAGGTAAGGTGCTTATACAACGAAAAAGACCAACGAGGTTTAGGCTATATGTCTACTCTAGGGGTTGTTTTGGCCCTACCCAGAACTGAGGCAGAGGCCTATAAAGAAGTCAGCAGACTTTAGGGGTTCAGAGTGCGATCTCAGAATCTCCTGACTTTAGTGAGGGAAGAGTGTCAATATTTCATTGTTGAGTTGTCTGATTATTTTTACTCTAATTATTTCTTCATTTTTAGGAGCAGTACTTGGTTTCATTTATTCAGTAACAAGTTTGTAATATCCTGAAAGTTTAGATTTTGCTCTTTTAAAAGCTTCTTTTGCCAATTTTTCATATTTTTTATCTATTCTTAATTCAAACAAGATATCATTTTTATTGAGCAAAACTGCCTGTCCTGCTGGTTTTCCGAAAGCATGCCTCATCCCAGAAAAGAACCTGTCTGCTCCTGCAACAGCAGCTTGTTTGTGTTCTCTCAAAACCTGAAAAGGATATTTTCTTAAAATAAGATAAAAGCTCTGTTTCACTCTTTTTTGTAAGTAGTTTGATATTGCAACTCTTGCCGCTTCTAAGGCATTATCCCTTACTTGTAAATTTGATTTTCCAACAAGATAAAATGTTTTCTCATACTCGCCTCTTGTTCCTGTTATAAATCTTCTTATTTTTATGTGTGGAACTCCTTTTACATACCCCATTCTTGGCTTTTTCTTTGACTGCCTTGTCCATGGTCTTTTCTTTTCCCTAGTACACCTTGCAGGTCTTAACTTTGCCATAATCAAAACAAGAAAATTAATTAATTTACACAGGTTTAAATATTAAACAAAAAATCAAAATAAATTATATTTTTTTCACTTCTTCAGCTCTAATCCCTTTTTCTCCTTTAACTGTCTTAAAAGAAACTCTATCCCCATCTTTGATACTTACTCCTTCTTTTAATCCACTTGAATGAACAAAATAGTCTTTACCGTCATCTCCATTTATAAAACCAAAGTTCTTCATAGAATTAAAGAATTTTACTGTTCCTTCCATAGTATATTTTATATTTAAACTTTAATAGCGAAACTGCAAATAGTTTCATCCAGGCCAAAAACAAATTTTCACCTCCGGATCGATAACGTTTCTTTACTATATAGTCTGCCAGTGATGTTGTATTTTTATTTTTCCTTCTTCATTGATTTCTTTATCAAAAAGGTCTAAATTTGAGGCAAAATTTCTCTACTGAACTCTACAACCTCAATTTTTGTGTCTTCTTTAATCATATTATAATTGGAAAAATATAATAAATTATATAGTATCCAAGTTAAGTATATCATAATTTAAAAGTATTTATATCTCGGTTGTCTACTATGTATATTATCATATAAAACCTTGTTGTCTTTAAGAAATTTAATACTTTTCGGTTCTGTAGAAATCCTCTAATCTAGAGTCTCTAAATCAGTTATGGTAAGAAGAATTTCTATTAGAAATAAGAAAAAAATTCAAAATTGAAGGTTTAGATACATACTATGAAAATAAAGATTTTAGAATAATTGGATTGCCATTTTACAATCAGAATGATCCAAATGTTTTTGGTAATAAAATGGAAGAAGAATTATCTATTAAGAAATAAGGTGCCCTCTCGTTCTATTAATATTCTCACGAAGTGAGACAAAATGTCCGCAGGACTAAGGAAATCCCCCTATAATCTTTCTTTTTCGTAGAAAAAGGCTAAATGTCCGATAGGACTAAAGGCGGCAACCCCTAAAAAATAAATCTACACGACGATTGCATATAACGGGCGGCTTATGCGAAGTGCGAGGCGTAGCCGAGCATTTGGGAAAATCCTTGCAGGATTTTCCTCTTAATCTCTGTTATGTGGTGAGCCTGCAAGGCGAACGAGGGAGCGTAGCAACCGACAGTATGACGCAGGGCGGACTCATATTTTTAAAAAATTCAAAGGCAAACTCCTTTGTATTAGCCTTTAAAGTCTGCAATAATAGGCAGATGGTCGCTCAAGAATTTACCAAATATTGTTGATTGATCTCCAACATTACAATTTAAAATTTCAGAAAATAGTTTTTCCGAGACATATAGATGATCTAATTGGTGTACAATTTTTTTGTTTGTATGCATATATGTTGGAGTCAATTTTTTATTATATTCAAGAAGACACTCTTTGAATCCTAATGCATACATCCTATCACGAATTTCCTTATTACCCTCGCTAACTAAAGCACCCTTTAGCCCATGTTTTATTTGGTAATCTCTATCAAATGTTTCAGAGCTATTATAGTCACCACCAACTATCCACCTATCATTTCCAGAAACTGTATTTTTTAATGCAGACCAAATAATTTCAGTAGCCCAAACATTAGGGTTCTTTGTTAATATTACATCAGAAACATCTATGTTTTTTATTCTATTCTTGTCCACAGGCCAAGCAGGGCTATATACAGAAACAACATTAAATCTTTCATGGTTTGGAAGTTCTACTTTGCAGGCAATGAAATTTCCTTTAAAGAATTTAAGTTCATTATTAACCCATTCATGATCGGATTTTAAGTTGATTTCTTCGATAACTTTTCCCTTAACAAGGACTGCTGTACTAAATCTTTGTGGTCTGCCAGTTTTGTAAATTGCAATTCTTGAAATAACATCAAAGATATTCTGAACTTCATTAGGCATACTTCCAACTTCTTGAAGCAGTGCTATGTCAGGTTTAATTTCTAATAATATTTTCCAAACTTCGCTATCTTTTTTTGCCCCATGAAGATTCCAAGTAATTATTCTCATAAGAATAGATAAAAACACCTTTGTTTATTAATATTTGTTAAATTAGAGTTTGCCCTTATCATTTATAGTCCGCCCGAGTAGTATTGCACATAACGTATGCGATTAAGAGGTAAAAATTTCTTGCAGAAATTTTCCCTAAGGCAAAACTTTTCTTAATCTCTGTTATACGCTTTTTCTCGAAGAGAAAAACGAGCCAAAGTGCAACGGTTTTTGCAGAGCAAAAATTGGCGAAGAGTCGAATTTTCACTTTTTATATAATTCTGCGAAGCAGACTAAAATTTAAGAGTCGGGGGTGGAAAATTTGTAAGTAATACAGAAGAATCTGGATTGTCCTTAAAAAAATCAACAAATCCTTGGATACGACTCCCCAACTGGTGTATGCAAAACTCTTTTCCCTCCAATTTCAGTTTCTAAGATAACCTGTCCTTTAGGCTCTTTTTTTATTTCCCCTATGATAGCTGCTTCTTTACCGTATTTATTTTGCCTCATAGCTGCTAAGATTTCATCTGCCTTATCAGGCTTAACAGTCATTATTATTTTACCTTCACAAGCTGTGCTTAAGGGATCAATTCCCAAAACCTCTCCCATTTTCTTTGCTTCTGGTTTGATAGGAATTTTGTCTTCGTGAACATAAAAGCAAACATTGGATTTTCTCGCTAACTCATTTATGTTTGGACTGAATCCGCCTCTTGTGGCGTCTTTTGCAGAAGTTATTCCTCCAATCTTAAGCAATTGCTTCATCATACCCCACAATGGTGCCTCATCTGATTTTAGATTAATCTTAAAATCAAATCTTTTCGCAATTAGGCTTATCCCATGGTCACCCATTGTTCCGGAAACAAGAATCTTATCCCCTGGTCTAGCATCATAATCAGAGATTACATCTCCTTCGATAACACCTATTCCAGCAGTATTTATTACCAGTTTGTTAACTTTGCCTTTTTCCATAACCTTTGTATCTCCGGTTATTATAGGCACACCTGATTCTTTGCAAACTTCTGCCATTTTATCAAGGGTTTTCTCAAGAATCTTTAATGGTAGGCCTTCCTCTAATATAAGTCCGAATGACATAGCTATTGGTTTCGCCCCCATGACAGCAAGATCATTTATAGTGGCACCCACAGATAAGCTTCCCAGACTTCCACCGTGATAAAATATAGGGTCAACTGTACATCCATCAGTTGTAAATGCCAATTTAATATTTCCCAAATCTATAATGCCTGCATCCTCTAACCTATCAATTCCAGAGCCTATAAAACTTGATTTTATACCAAGCTTTTTTGCAATAACCTTTTCAATCAATGATTCCATCATGCTTCCGCCAGCTCCTTGTGAAAGTTGTATTGTCTTGGGAATATGCTGGCTTCCTTTTTTTCTCAGTTCTTCTATTGTTCTTTTTGGAATTTCCATTTTTACCACCCTTTATGTCATAATGATTATGAATAATTATAAGTAATATAACAGGCTCCTTCAATAGAAACCATGCATGCACCAATAGGTCTTTCAGGAGTGCAAATCTTTCCAAAATATGGACAATCCTGAGGCACAGCTTTGCCCTTCATAATCTCTCCGCACTTACAACCAGGTTTTATGTCTTGAGATTTTTTAATTTTTATCCCAAACCTTCTTTCTGCGTCAAATTTGGCGAATTCATTTTTTAATTTTAATCCTGAATTTGGGATTGTACCGATTCCTCTCCATCCCTTATCACATATTCCAAAAACATTATTCATTATTTTTTGAGCAATGATATTTCCCTTATCTTTTACAGCTCTAACATACTCGTTTTCTACTTTCGGTTTTTCATTTTTCATTTGTCTAAGAATCATTAAAACTGAAAGTAAAACATCATTTGGTTCAAATCCGCCTATTACCATTGGTTTGGCAAAATTTTCAGCTAAAATTTTGTAAGGTTCGTAGCCTATTATAGTAGAAACATGACCAGGACAAATAAATCCATCGATTTCTATATCTTTACAAGATAGAAGATATTTCATTGCTGGAGGAATAAGGCGATGACTACAAATAATAGAGAAATTCTTAAGCGTTTCGTTTTCCAAAATTTCAGAGGCGATCATAGGGGTGGTAGTTTCAAAACCTATTGAAAAATGAATCACTTCTTTTTCTGTTTTTCTGGCTATTTTTACGGCTTCATCAATTCCGTAAATAACTCTTACGTCAGCACCGTGGCTTTTTGTTTCACTTAAAGACGAATTTGTTCCAGGAACACGAAACATATCTCCAAATGTAGTAAGAATGACATCCTTTTTTTTTACAATTTTAATAGCAAAATCAATTTCTGAGACAGAAGTTACACAAACAGGACAGCCAGGTCCACAAATCAGTTTAATGTTTCTTGGTAAAAGTTTTCTCAACCCCCAACGAGCAAGTGTCATCTCATGTGTTCCGCAAACATGCATTATCCTTATGTCTTTTTTGGGGTTTATTTTTTTGATTTCTTTAATCAAAGCTTGAGTTGTTGGTTTGTCTCTAAATTCTAACATATTAAATACCTCAACGTATGGTGCCCCATATTTTCAGGGATTCTTTCGCTTCTTTTTTATTTATTTTTTGGATAGAAAAACCAGCATGAACAAGGACATAATCACCGACCTTTACTTCTGGGGTCAAAATTATTTTTATATTCTTTTTTAAGCCTTCAAAATCTACTAAAGCATACTTATCTTTTATTTTCTCGATTTTGGCAGGAACTGCAAGACACATAATTTATCCTCCTTTGTTAATTATTGATAACTTATTCCATTAATTAATGTTTCGAAAAGCTTTGCTTTGAGGCAATCTGTGCCGAAGGCACTACCGCCCCCGACTCGTTTATTAAAGTGAAAACTCGATTGCGTATAACATAATGGTATCATAACTTTAGTTATGATACCCCACCAATACTGGAGGTTATATTTACTTAGTGATTATCCTAATAATAAATTCTCTATTAGACAAATTAGAAGAAGAACTCAAACTTCGTAATTTTTCAAAAAAGACAGTAAGGTCTTATCTGTTTGTGGTAAAACAGTTTTTAGAATATTCAAAAGGAAAAGAATTAAATGAAAAAATCTTAAGGTCTTATATCCTAAAAAATCCTGAAAAGCAGGAGCCTTCTACTGCTTCTCATAGTCTTAGTATTCTCTCTTTCTTTTTTGAAAAAATATTGAGGAAAAAGATTAATTTACCTCACCCTAAAAGAAACAAAAAAATTCTTGAAATATTAACTCCTGAGGAAATAAAAAGGTTGATTGGTTCCACATCCAATATAAAACATAAATTAATTCTACAAATATTATATGGTTGTGAATTAAGAGTGTCCGAAGTCATTAACCTAAAAAAAGAAGGATTTTAATTTTGAAGAAAACTTAATTCACATAAAACTTGCGAAAGGAAGAAAAGATAGGTTTGTAAAGATTCCTGATTCTATAAAAGAAAACTCAGAAAATTATTCTAAACTAAATGATAATGAGATATTTTTCCTTTCTTCAAGAGGAGGAAAATTGACAACAGTAACAATTCGGAAAATCATTAAAAATTCTGCAAAAAAAAGCAGGCATTAAGAAAAATATATCTCTACATATTTTAAAGCACAGTTTTGCAACTCACCTACTAAAACAAGGTGTGGATTTAAAGATTATCCAGAGATTATTAGGACATTCGGATATTAAGACTTCTCAGGTTTACTTGCAGATATCAAATTAACTAATAAAAAATATTAAAAGTCCACTAGATTATTTATAACTTCTATTCCAACCCCTTTCTCTTCTTAATCCTTGAAATAATCTGCTCCTGAATCGAAGTTGGTAGTTTTTCAAAAACAACATTAATCAAGGAATAAAAACCCTTTCCTCTGGTTGCTGATTTTAGAGAACCTTCAAATCCAAACATCTCATCAACAGGCATCTTTGCTTTTATTATTGCTGCTCCTAATTCTGTCTCAACATTTAAAACCTGTCCTCTCCTATTCTGGGTTTCATTCATAGCTTCACCTACCAACTCTTCTGGGACATCAATTCTTATTATCTGCAAAGGCTCCAGAATTCTTGGTTTTGATTGTAATATTGCTTCTCTAATTGCATTTCTCACAGCAGGAATTACCTGCGCCGGACCCCGATGTATTGCATCTTCATGCAATTCAGCATCCAAAATTTTGAGTTTTATTTTTGAGCAGGGCTCTTTTGCCAAAGGACCTTGATTACAAATATCCCTAAATGCCTGCTTCAGCAATTCATAAGTTTCATGCAAGTACTGAATTCCTTTTGTTGCATTTATCAGAATATTTTTATTATAAACATCAAGAATCTTTTTTGCTTCGTCCCGAGGCAATCCGCAATCAACAAAAGATTTTATTGTATCTGCTTTTATCTTACTTAATTTTTCTTCAGGTATTTTTCCTGAACTTAAACATTCATAAACAGATTCCTCCAAAGGTTCTACAATAAGATAAAATTTGTTGTGTTTATTTGGACTCTTCCCTTCTATCTCTTTAGGTGTAGTGAACTCAACGGTTTCCCTATAAACAACAATTGGGGCGGAACTCTTTATATCTATTCCTTTTTCTTTAAGGATATTTTCAATTTTTGCGTTTATATGTAGTTCTCCAAGACCAGAAACAAGATATTCTCCGGTTTCTTCATTTATGTTAATTTCCAGACTGGGGTCTTCCTTGCTAACCTGTTTCAGAAATTCAATTAATTTTGGTAAATCCTTTACATTTTCCGGTTCTATTGATTTTGTTACAACAGGCTCAAAAATATGTTTTATTCCTTCAAATGGAGTTATTATTTTTTCAGGGTTGCAGATTGTTTCCCCGGAGATAGAATCAACCAATCCAACAATACCAACTATATTCCCACACAGGGCTTCATCAATTTTAATCCTTTTTGGCCCCTTGTAAATTGAAACCTGCTGAACCCTCTGTTTTTTGTGTTGAGCAACAAGATAAACTTCTTCCCCACCTTTCAGAGTTCCAGAGAATATTCTTGCAGTTGCAACCAAACCTGCGTGAGGGTCAGGAATAACTTTTGTGACTATAGCACCCAGCTCAGAATTTGAGTTACATTCTCTCATTCCTCTTCCAATTTCACTTTCTTCTTCACCAGGCCATATTTTTGGAATTCTATACTCTTGTGTTTCTAAAGGATTTGGAAGATGTTTAATTACACTCTCCAAGACAACTTTATGTAGAGGAGCCTTTTTCACAAGTTCTTTTTCCTTATCAGCATTTGTAAGTTCAATAATATCTTTGAAAGTTATCTTTGTTTTTCGCATATAAGGGATTGAGATGGCCCAGTTCTTATAAGCAGAGCCAAATACAACAGAACCATCCATAACATTTACAGACCAGTTGTTCCCAACCTTTGGCTCAGCATATTTTTTAATTAGTTCATTTATTTCTTTTATATATTTTTCAAATTTTTTTTGCATCTCTTCAGGAGAAACTCTTAATTCTTTAATCAATCTGTCAACTTTATTTATAAAAAGAATCGGTTTTACCCTCTCTTTCAAAGCCTGCCTCAAGACAGTTTCTGTCTGTGGCATCACACCTTCAACAGCGCAGATAACTAATACTGCACCATCTATCGCCCTCATCGCTCTAGTTACATCAGCACCAAAATCAACATGTCCGGGTGTATCAATCAAATTAACCAAATAATCCTGATTTTCGTAATTATAAACAATAGAAACATTGGCAGAATAAATTGTGATTCCCCTTTTCTGCTCCTGTTTATCAAAATCCATGAAAAGTTGTTTTCCTGCGAGTTCTTCAGAAAGCATTCCTGCCCCTGACAATAAATTATCTGTCATAGTTGTTTTTCCATGATCAATATGTGCGACTATACCAATATTTCTAATATTTTCCCTCTTTCTCATTAACTTCAAAATATCTTCTGCCATAACACAGGAAAATTTTAAATTATTAGTCAGTTAATTTTTAATCAAAAATAACTTTTTTGTTTTATTTTGTATTATAACATTTTTTATTATAAGTTGCAACATCAATATTAAGGTCATATTTACTCTTGAGTATATTCAAAAACCAGTTAATTAAAACCTTTATAACCTTTTCTTCATCATAGCGTCTCATAGAGAAAAATATTCTCATTTTTGGATCATGCTTGATTTTACCTTCCTTTTTTAGTCTAAGAGGAAGTTCAAAATCATCTCCTGCATTATAAATTTTATATCCACCAACAGATTGGAAGGGTTTTTTCCTAAAACCCATATTTGCTCCAACAGTCATATAGATGTTAAGAAAGTAAGTGGTAAATATTAATAAATTTGATAACTTTAGATTAACTTTATTTTTGAATGTGCCTTCAAGTGGTTTTTGTTGTCCATAAATACAAACAATATCATCTTCTTTAAAATTATCCTTTATTTTCTCCAACCAATTCTCAGGTATGATACAGTCAGCATCTGTTGTTGCAATCAAATCATATTTTGAAACAGCAACACCATCATTCCTAGCCCCTCCAACACTCTTACTCTTTTGCTGAATCACTTTATCAGCATATTTTTTAGCAATTTTTACAGTTTTATCTGTACTCTGCCCATCAACTACTATAATCTCATATTTGTCTCTTGGCAAGGTCTGGTTTAAAAGAGATTTAAGACAGTTTTCTATATTTTTTTCTTCATTATAAGTTGGAATTACTACAGAGAGCATAAACTAATTGATTTTTAGATTATATTATTTATCTTTAATCATTATAATCATGTTTTGTGTAATTCATTTTTTCAACTCCAAATCCTAATAATATACGTAATACATTAACACTCCATATAAAAAAGACTTTTGATATACCTTGCTCTTTCATTCTTCTCATAGAAGTATAAACAACAAGTTTTAGATCATATTTCAAATCTCCAATCTTTTTTAGACGTGTAGATAACTCAAAATCATCCAAAACAGGTATACTTTTGAATCCTCCAACTTTGCAAAATTCATTTTTTCTGAACGACATGTTCACTCCACTGCAACATATAGTTAAATTGAACTTGTATATAGCCAACCAAAGAATTGCACTTATTTTTGTAAGGAGTTGATAATATAAATTAGGATTAATAGGTTTTACATTCCCTGTTACTAAAACAACCTTTTTATTTTTGAAATTCAATTTTATTTTCTCCAACCAATTCTTAGGTATGATACAGTCAGCATCTGTTGTTGCAATCAAATCATATTTTGAAACAGCAACACCATCATTCCTAGCCCCTCCAACACTCTCACTCTTTTGCTGAATCACTTTATCAGCATATTTTTTAGCAATTTTTACAGTTTTATCTGTACTCTGCCCATCAACTACTATAATCTCATATTTGTCTCTTGGCAAGGTCTGGTTTAAAAGAGATTTAAGACAGTTTTCTATATTTTTTTCTTCATTATAAGTTGGAATTACTACAGAGAGCATAAACACTATTAACTAAAATTATTTTTGATATAATCTACCGCTGATTTTATACAAGCATCCATATTTAGATACTTAAATTCTGAAAATCTACCACACAACCCAATATCTAATTCTTTGAAAAAATCATAAATCATCTGTATATTATTTTCATAATTTAAATCATAAACAACATAAGCATATTTTGACTTTATGAGTTTTTTATGACATATACTTTTTCTATCGATCAAGTTTCTTTCGTGTAAACCATCTATAATATGTTCTATAATCTCTTCATCTTTCATTTTTGAAATATCATCACCTTCATTATAAGTTATTTCTGCTACTAATGAAGATTTTCCTTTTGGGGTCATATTTGGGCTATGATTTTTTGGAAAAATAAGTCTATGTGTTAAAATATTTTTATCTGGGAGATACAACCAGTGGAATTTATTTAGTTTTTTGGTATTCAATCCAAGCATTATAATTATCAGTGAATTATATTTCAGGTTACTGACAGCATTAGTAATATTTTCCGGTATATTTTCTAATACTTTTACTAAATTAAAAATTGGAATTGTTGAAATAACTTTATCAAATTCTTTTTTTTCTTTATTGCCTGAAATTATCCATTTATTGTTTTCTTTTTTAATAGATTTAGCCTCAAAATTCTTTGTTATATTATCATGGATTTTTTCTTCAATTGATTTTATTAATGACTGAATACCTCCATATTTTGGGTAATGAAAATAAAGTTGATGAGTATAGCCTTCTGTCTCTAGTCCCAATGAAGATTTTATTATATCTTCTGGTGGAGGTTTTGGTATTCTACCCTCAACCCAAAATGTTGCCATATTTTCCGTTTTAAAATTCCATATCTTCTCATTATAAGGTATCATATATTTCTCTGCAATTCCTCTCCCAAGTGTTTGATAAATCCATTCCTTAAAATGTTCTGGTCTATTGTATTTCTGATTTAATGTTTTTATAAATTCGTTTAAACATTCAAAGTTCTCTTCTTTTGGCAAACTTCCCAACCCATTTTCGAAAGGATATTTTACAAAACGATTTTTATAAAGAATTTTTGTATTTCTCCTGCGTTGGGTTTTATTTTTATCTAAGAGATTAAGCATGAAATTTAGAACTTCTTTATCTTTGGAAAAAATTATATGTCCTCCTGTTTTATCAAATGTAAAACCCTGTTCCTGAATTGTTTTACACAACCCACCACATTCATTACTTTTTTCTAATATTTCAAAATTAATATTTTTTTCTTTTAATAGGTAACCTAGTGTTAACCCAGTCAAACCACCACCTAATATTCCTATTTTCATTAATAAAATTGTAAGGAATTTAATACTCTATAAAATTAACCTTAGCACTAAGTTCACATGTCTATTATTTAAACACTAAAAGAAACAAGTTTCTCTAATTTCTCTTTTTTCTCTTCACTCAAAAAACCAACTTTCTCTTTAAAAATCGTACACTTGATTTTTCCTTCAAGGTATAAAGAAAAATAATTCCTGTTTTTATAGATCCATGCCTCTACGTTTTCAAGTTCCAGAAGTTTTTTTATTTGTTCTAATTGCCCTCTTTTCCCGGAAACTTTTATAATTCTGTTTTTTACTGAGATTGAACTTTTTCCCTCAAAAAATCCTTTCAAAAAAGAAACTCTTTTTTCACTTTTATCCAAAATTTTTATTGGTAAATTATTTTTGTTTAAAGGCAGGTTTATTCCAAAATCTCTAAAAAAATCATTTAATTTTTTATCTTTTAGGCAAACAGTAATAG